>NZ_QDKJ01000003.1:0-425295 GCF_003115815.1 Brenneria roseae subsp. americana
TTCCGGATTCTTACACAGCCACTGGATCGGTCAACCGATCCTTAACTGACTGGCATTACTCCGCTGGAGGGATTTTTTATCTGGTGAATGGCGCATGAATGACTACTGTCCGTAATAAGCGTTTTTACCGTGCTTACGCAGGTAGTGTTTATCCAGTAAAGTTTGTTGCATATCGCCCAGTTCAGGCGTCAATTGGCGCGAAAAAATCCCCATGTAGGCAATCTCTTCCAACACCACTGCATTATGCACCGCGTTATCCGCATCTTTTCCCCACGCAAACGGACCATGAGAATTGACCAAGACCGCAGGGACATCCACGGGGGAAAGCCCGCGGGTTTGGAAGGTTTCAACAATCACGTTGCCGGTTTCCCACTCATAGCGCCCGTTGATCTCTTCGTCCGTCATCAACCGCGTACAGGGAATACCGCCATAGAAATAATCCGCATGTGTCGTTCCCCAGGCGGGAATATCTTTTCCAGCCTGCGCCCAAATCGTGGCATGACGAGAATGGGTATGGACAATACCGCCAATATCGGCAAACGCCAGATACAGCACACGGTGAGTATCCGTATCCGAAGACGGCTTTTTCGTCCCTTCCACGACCTTGCCGCTCTCCAGTTCCACCACCACCATATCGTCAACCGTCATCACGGCATATTCCACACCCGATGGCTTAATCACCATCAGGCCCTGCTGACGATCTACCGCACTAACATTGCCCCAGGTAAATGTCACCAAATGATGCTGCGGTAATGCCAGATTGGCGTCCAACACCTGCTTTTTTAGCGCTTCCAACATGATCGACTCTCCCCCAGCGACATTGCCATTACGCCATTCTCGCGGTCCCCCTCATGCGCCGCTATGGGCTAAATCGCTAAAGATCCGGTGGTGTTCTGCTGCAACGCAAAATTTACAGCCCGGCACACATGGACAAAAAATCACCTATTTTACCAATTGTTGCTATCGTTAAGTGAACGTGTGGGAATTAAGAGTTTTTACCTGTTGCGGTTTTTACCGATGATTATACTAGCCGGTAAGCAACGGAAGGCGCGGTATGATTATTTAATACCGTAAAAAATCTGTTATACGATATTTTCCTCACTTAATAGCGTGAGGCCGAGAGTTAAAAGGGGAAAAACATGAAATTAAACAAACGTTTTGCTACCGCCGCATTAGCCATTACATTGGCGGTTACTCTGGCGGGCTGTTCAAACATGTCTAAACGCGATCGCAACACTGCGATTGGCGCCGGCGCTGGCGCCGTAGGCGGGGCCGTCTTAACCGATGGCGGAACATTAGGTACGTTGGGCGGCGCAGCCATCGGCGGCCTGATTGGCCGTCAGATAGACTAACGAATTTTCTGACAGCAGACTTACCTAATTCCTCCGAGTCTGCTGTCACTCATCAAGCCAAACGGCGCTTATCCGCCAGCCAGTTTGACTTTCATCCCTTTCGCTTCAAGTAGCTGTTTCAACAAATCGCGTTTATCGCCTTGAATCTCAATAACGCCCTCCTTGACTGAACCACCACAGCCACATTTTTTCTTTAATTCGGCGGCCAGCTTATCCAATGCGGCGTCATCAAGATCGATACCGCTGATGACGCACACGCCTTTCCCTTTACGTCCGCTGGTCTGACGCTGGATGCGAACAATGCCATCACCTGGCGGGCGAACCACCTTCTCTTCTTCCGGTTTGATACGTCCGGTTTCCGTGGAATACACCAGACGACTGTTATCGCCGTTACTCATTATGCCTCCCCGGCGAGCAGTGAAGCCCGGATATCGCGCAGCGTTTGAGCCGGATCGGCGGATTGGGTAATCGGACGACCAATCACCATATAATCCACGCCCGCAAGCTGGGCCTGAACCGGCGTCATGATGCGGCGTTGATCGCCGGTATCGCTGCCAGCAGGGCGGATTCCCGGCGTAACCAGTTTAAAACCCTCTCCACACGCCTGTCTCAGACGCTCCGCTTCATGTGCGGAACAGACCACGCCATCAAGACCGCAGTGATACGTCAGCAGCGCCAGTCTTTCCGCCTGTTCCGCCGGGCTGGTCATGATGCCCAGGTCGCGCAGATCTTCTGCTTCCAGGCTGGTCAGCACCGTAACGGCAATCAACAGCGGCGCATCATCACCGAATGGCAATAAGGCATCTTTCGCCGCCATCATCATGCGCGTACCGCCGCTGGCATGAACATTCACCATCCACACGCCCAGGTCGGCCGCCGCCGCAACCGCATGCGCGACCGTATTTGGAATATCGTGGAATTTCAAATCGAGGAAAACATCGAAACCGCGCTGTTGAAGCGACTGAACAAACTGTGGGCCAAACAGCGTAAACATCTCTTTGCCCACTTTTAAACGACAATCCTGAGGATCGATGCGATCAACAAATGACAATGCCGCCTGCCGATCGGCATAATCCAGCGCCACAATAATCGGAGAAGCCAGGCTATTTTCTTGCGGACTTTTGTGTGTCACATGTCACCTCTTGATTTAGCAAAACCATTAATCGCGTCCCAAAATTCCCGCCGCATTCTACATGCCCCGCGGTTGAAATCCCAGCCGCCTGTTTAAGCCTATCGACTTTAACGCTCAACGTTGTTGATTTCTGCGCTTCGCTTCCGCGCCGCCAGGGCGCATTTATACACAATGCGCTCTTGCTGACCGAAATGCCGAAATTTCCTGCTTAGCTGAGATGAACACCGTAGGCGTCTGGAACGGCGATCTGTTATAGCAATTAGTATGTTGTAACTAATGAAATAAAACACGTCACGAATGACATACGCAATGGCGGAAGGATGATGGAACGGCGATATTTATTGGCCGTCCAATCCACGAATAGGTTTGATGCTTGCCCAGGCGCGGCAGGAAGGACAGTGCCAATATAATGACTGAGAGGTAAAACCACATTTCCGGCAGCTATAACGCGGCTTGGTGCGGATCTGCTCGCCAACCATATCACGCAAGACCACCAGACTCTCTTTCGCCCTGCCGTCCTCGGCTTCGTGCAAATGGAAATCCATCAGTCGGTGAAATACGCGCATCGTGGGGTGGCGTTGCAGCTGGCGGTTGATATAAACCTGCGCCACTTCCGCTCCCTGCTCTTGCTCAAGAATATCGGCCAGCATCAGTTCGGCAGTCGCGCCCGTATTCTCTTCGACACAGCGTTTGAGAAAATCGGACCAGTTTTGGGATTCCCGCAGGTGCTGATAACACTCCTGTAGCATCGGCAAGGTTTCGCTAACCAGTTCTTTATCCTGATCGAGAACCTGCTGTAGCGAATCGATCGCACGTCCATATTCCTGCCGGGCCATATAAATACGCCCCATCATGATGGAAACTCGCGCGCACTGGGCGTCCGCCGCCGCTCCCTTTTTCAGTAGCGCCAGCGCCTTGTCCAGATCGTCGCTGCCCATGGCAAGCAGCGCCAGTTCACAATAAAAATGCGCGATCTCCACCCGGAGTTCATCTTTACCCATTTTCACCAGTTTTTCGGCCGTTTCGATAGCATTGAGCCAGTCACTGGTGGATTGGTGAATCTGCAATAGCTGCTGCAAGGCGCTACGCCGGAAATCGTCTTCATCGACCAACTGATTGAAAATCTCTTCGGCACGGTCATACAGCCCCGCCGCCACGTAATCACGCCCAAGCTGTTGCACTGCCAGCAGACGCTGCTCAAACGTGAGGGAAGCGCTTTCAGTCAGCGCCTGATGAATGCGGATAGCACGGTCAACTTCACCGCGAGAACGGAACAGATTACCCAGAGTCAGGTGAGCTTCGAAGGTATTGCTGTCGTCTTTAAGCATATCCAGAAAAAGCTCGACAGCCTTGTCCTGCTGATTAGAGAGCAGAAAGTTCACCCCTGTCACATACTCACGCGACAGACGGTTAGATTCCTGATCTTTATCCTGCTGCGCACTTCTGCGACCCATGTACCAGCCGTAAGCGGCGGCCACAGGCAGCAACAGAAACAGCAGTTCTAGCATAGAGAATGATTCCTTAGTGGGTGACGGGCTGTGCTGGCGTCACATTTTCCTCGTTCGAGGCAGAAAGCTGCTGCTCCAGACGCTTGATTTTACGTTGCGCACGACCCAACGCAATGCGCTGACGCAGATAAAACAGACCGCAGATTACCCAGCCAAGAACAAAACCCAGCGCGAACAGCGTGGCAAGCAGCGTTGATACGCGGTAATCCCCTTGCGCCAGCAGATAATTAAACGTAACTACCTGATCGTTGTGCGCGCCCAGTGTGACAGAAATGATGAATATCGCCAGCACGAGTAAAAAAATCAGCAAATATTTCACGTTCTCTTTCCTGTGATATCCCATTAACCGGATGAATTATGCCAAATTTTGGCGATAAACCCCATTAAATTACCATTTCCCCCCCTGACAGGGAAAGTTAGTTGTTGGCTGCATCCTCGGCGCGCTGTTCCCTGATTTCTTCCCGCTGTAGCGACAGCGGGCCACACCAGCGCTGAGCCAGCCAGCAGGCGACCACCACCAGAAGCCAGCTGATGAGGATTGCCACAATCAGATCGCGCGGCCAGTGCATGCCTAAAACCAGACGGCTTCCCATCACCGCGCTGGCCCACACCATGAGTACCATCACGGTTTTGTAATGCCGACGGGCCCACAATAACCCAACGGCCAACAGCGCCCAGGTTGCAGAAAACATAGTATGGCCGGACGGAAAAGCAAACCCGGTTTCAGACTGCCAGTGATGACGCAACCATTTGGGGATCTGTGGTTCATTTTTCAACTGGGATTTGACCAGTTCGGCGCGCGCTTTACGCGCTAAAGAGTAGAAATAGCGGTCGTCAATCTGGTGATTTTTTTCCAGCCAGACCACGAAAGGCCGCGACTCCTGCACCCATTCCTTAATACCGGATTTTACCCCCTGCCCGATGAGCACCGTAATCAACATAATAACCAGTAGCCCAAGCGCAGGCTTCAGCCGAAAACGCAGACACCATAAAAACCAGGCGCTTAGCACCACGCTGGTCAGTGCGCCCCACGGCGACGTGACCGTTTCGGTTGTCCAAAACAGAATCTTTAACCACAAACCGCCATATCCCGGCTGCCACTGCCATCCGCTTATCCAAATCATGATCGGCATGATGAGCAGCAATGCTGCACCAATAGTGGTTCTTTTGGTGATGTCGTACATCATTTCTTCCTATAATTCAGTATGATGCCGAAAAATAATTTTTCCCGATACTATCAGAAAAATCGGCATGAACCGTCAGTATGGCGTAAAATAGCTATCAGTTCTGTCAATGTGCGAGTGATTGCCCCACAATTTCCTGCTGGTCAATCCCCCCATCCGGCAGTAGGATGCGCGTCAGCATTTTTGCTTTTTTGGAGAATAACATGCAGCTAAAACGGGTGGCAGATGCCAAATTACCCACCCCTTGGGGCGATTTCCTGATGGTAGGATTTGAAGAAATTGCCACAGGACACGATCATCTCGCATTGGTTTATGGTGATATTTCCGGGCCGACCCCGGTGCTGGCCCGGGTGCATTCCGAGTGCCTGACGGGCGATGCGCTGTTTAGTCTGCGTTGTGATTGCGGATTCCAGCTTGAGGCCGCATTGAGCCATATTGCAGAAGAAGGTCGTGGCGTATTGCTGTACCACCGTCAGGAGGGACGCAACATTGGTTTGCTGAATAAAATCCGGGCCTATGCCTTACAGGATCTGGGGGCTGACACGGTAGAAGCCAATCATCAGTTGGGGTTTGCCGCCGACGAGCGCGATTTCACCCTGTGCGCGGACATGTTCAAGCTGCTGGGCGTAGACGAAATTCGTTTACTGACCAATAACCCGCAGAAGGTCAAAATCCTGGATGAAGCGGGCATTAATATCGTTGAGCGTGTGCCGTTGCAGGTTGGCCGTAATCCGAAAAACGAGCGCTATCTGGCGACCAAAGCCGCCAAGATGGGTCATCTGCTGGATACGAAGTAATACGTAAATCAGCGTGAATGCCAGGCTAATCCCGGCATTCATCCTGTCTTAATGTTTGATGATATAAATATCCTTGCTGTATATATCCGCCCTCTGGTCGGGCTTAAATCCGCCGGTATAGGGTTTTACCAGCTGCGCGCGCACATAATAATAGACAGGGAGCAGCGGAGCCTGCTGCTGTAGAATTTTTTCCGCCTGATGATAGTCGCTATTGCGTGCCGCTAACGTGTCCGCGCTGACCGCGTGATCCAGCAGGGCATCGTATTCTGCATGGGTGAATTTACCCTGATTGTTGCTGTTCCCAGTACGCAAGATATCAAAATAGGTGGAAGGCTCATTATAATCCGCCGCCCAGGACGATCTGACCACCTCAAAATCACCGATGCGCATCGTGTCCAGCATGGTTTTCCATTCCTGATTCTTCAGCGTTGCCTCAACGCTCAGCGCCTGCTTCCACATGGAACTGGCGGCAACTGCAATCCGTTGATGTGACTCCGACGTATTGTACAGAAGGTTGAACTTTAATGGCCGCTCCGCGGTAAATCCCGCCTCGGACAGCAGTTTTTTCGCCTCGGCGTTTCTTTGCTGCTGTGTCCAGGCCGCCCATTCAGGCGGCTCGCTGGTATATCCCGCCATACCGGGAGGCAGCGGGTTATAAGCAGGCACCTGCCCCATGCCCAGCACTTTTTCGGCAATCACGGTTTTGTCCAGCGCCAGATCCAACGCCCGTCTGACGCGGGGATCGTTAAATGGCGGCTTTTGCGTATTGAATTTATAGTAGTAAGTTGACAACTGTGGGGTCACCTTAACCTGATCGGGTAACGCCGTCTTTAGCGATTTGAACAGGTGCGGCGGCAGCGTGAACGTCACGTCCACCTCGCCCGCTTTGTAACGATTAACCTCCGCCGTGTTTGACACAATGGGCAGATAGGTCACTTTGTTCAGCACCGTATGCGCGTTATCCCAATAATATGCGTTCCGTTTTCCAACAATCCGTTCATTAACCACCCACTCGCCAAGTGTAAAAGGACCGCTGCTAACGAAATTGCCGGGTTGCGTCCACTTATCGCCATATTTTTCAATCGCCGCTTGCGGCAACGTCACGATCGAAAAATGCTCGGTCATTGACAGGAAATAGGACAAAGGGCGATCGAGCTCGATCTGCACCGTTTGCTGATCCAGCGCCTTGATGCCCAACGTGCTGGAAGGTTTTTTCCCTGCCACAATGTCGTCAGCGTTCCGCACATACATGCTGGTGATATAGGACTGATAAGGGGAGAGAGTTTTCGGATCGGCGAGACGCCGCCAACTGAAGACCACATCATCGGCGGTAAGCGGACTGCCATCGGACCACTTCAGATCCGGACGCAAATGGAATGTCCAGACCTGATGGCCCTGTTGTTCCCACTTATCGGCCAGCCCGCCGGAAACGGCCCCGTCATCACGCAACGAAACCAGTTTTTCAAAAAAGTCATGAATGAGATTCGCTTCGACATCACTTTCCACTTTTTGCGGATCGAGCGACGCCGGTTCCGTACCGTTGGCACGCACCAGCTCCTGCTTTTCCGCCAATACCACACCGGCTGGAATAGTTGCAGCAAGCCCGCTCGCTGCCGGCGCAACGGCGCCCATTGCCAACGAGGCAAACAGCAACGATTTTCTGATATGTTTTCTTACGGCATCGGACATATAACCTCCTGTTATCGTTGGGTGAATGGGGTTTATCGCCCGCTTATTCCACAGAATAACCAGAATCGACGTCCGGCAACGATAATTTAATGCGGGAAACGAGAAAACCTGACGCAGGCGGAAACCTGCGTCAGCGAGGCGGGGTTATAGCATGTTACGAATCACATAGTGCAGAATGCCGTCGTTCTGGTAATAGGTAAGTTCGTTGCGCGTATCAATACGACAATGGGTTTTAATCACCGAACGATTCCCCGCACTATCCTTAATCGCCACATCGACCGTGGCGCCGGGCGTCAACTGATTTAATCCGGTAATGGATATCTGCTCATCTCCGGTCAGTTGCAGCGTTTTACGCGTTACGCCGTCCGCAAACTCCAGCGGCAGGATCCCCATTCCGATCAGGTTCGAACGGTGAATACGTTCAAAAGACTCGGCAATCACCACTCGCACCCCCAACAAACGAGGTCCTTTGGCGGCCCAGTCACGGCTGGAGCCTGAGCCATACTCCTTGCCGGCGATAAGCGCCAACGGTACGTTTTCTTCCTGATAACGCATCGCCGCATCGTAAATGGTCATCTCGTTGTGGGAAGGCACATGACGGGTATATCCTCCTTCTTTACCGGGCACCATTTCGTTACGGATACGGATATTGGCAAACGTCCCCCGCATCATCACTTCATGATTCCCGCGGCGCGAACCATACGAGTTGAATTCACTGGTCTCAACGCCACGCTCCAGCAGATAACGCCCGGCAGGGCTATCGCGTTTAATATTCCCGGCCGGAGAGATATGGTCGGTCGTCACAGAATCACCCAGCATCGCCAAAATGCGCGCGTCATGAATATCTTTTATCGGCTCCGGCTCTTTTCCCATCTCAAGGAAAAAAGGCGTCTGGCGGATGTAGGTCGAATCCGGCGGCCATTGATAGGTCGGGTTGTTGTCCACCTCGATATCTTTCCATTCCTGCGTGCCTTCAAATACGGCTGAATATTGCTTGTGGAACATATCAGCGCTGACATTCAATACCGCCTTCGCCACCTCTTGCGCGGAAGGCCAGATATCGCGCATATAGACCGGATTCCCCTGCGGATCTTCACCCAGTGGTTCCGTGGCGAGATCGATATTCATATTTCCGGCCAGCGCGTAGGCGACCACCAGCGGCGGCGACGCCAGCCAGTTGGTTTTTACCAGCGGGTGAATACGTCCCTCGAAGTTACGGTTTCCCGATAGCACCGCGCCAACCGTTAAATCCCCTTTCTTGATCGCCGTTTCGATGGCGTCAGGCAACGGACCGGAATTACCGATACAGGTGGTGCAGCCATACCCCACCAGATTAAACCCCAGCGCATCAAGGTATGCCGTCAGCCCGGCTTTGTCATAATAATCCGTTACCACACGCGAACCGGGAGCCAGTGAGGTTTTCACCCACGGTTTTTTCTTCAGCCCGCGTTTAACGGCATTCTTCGCCAGCAAGCCAGCGGTCATCAACACGCTGGGATTGGAGGTATTCGTACAAGAAGTGATCGCCGCGATGACCACCGCCCCCTGATACAAACGGTGTGTTTCGCCATCCAGGGAAAATGTTTCATAGTCCGGACGATCTTTCACCGTATTCACGTCCAGCTCTTTGCTCGCTTTAAACGCTTTCGGCACATCCGCCAGCGCCACGCGATCCTGAGGCCGTTTCGGGCCGGCAAGACTGGTTTCCACATTCCCCAAATCCAACGCCAGTTGACTGGTAAAGACGGGTTCATCCCCCGGATTACGCCATAGTCCCTGCTGCTTACTGTAGGCTTCCACCAGCGCAATCTGTTCCTCGCTCCGATTGGTTAACCGCATATACTCCAGCGTGATGGAGTCAACCGGAAAGAAGCCGCAGGTCGCGCCGTATTCCGGCGCCATATTGGCGATGGTGGCACGATCGGCCAGCGGTAAATAATCCAGACCGTCGCCATAGAATTCAACGAACTTGCCAACCACTCCGTGTTTACGCAGCATTTGCGTTATCGTCAGTACAAGGTCGGTCGCCGTGATGCCTTCGCGCATTTTACCCGTCAGTTTGACGCCTACCACGTCAGGCACCAGCATGGATATCGGCTGGCCCAGCATAGCCGCTTCCGCCTCAATACCGCCGACGCCCCAGCCCAACACGCCAAGGCCGTTAATCATGGTGGTGTGTGAGTCAGTCCCGACCAGCGTATCGGGATAGGCGATCGTTTTATCGTTCTGTGTTTCATACCAGACCGTCTTTGCCAGATATTCCAGATTCACCTGATGACAGATCCCCGTGCCGGGCGGTACGACCCGGAAATGACTAAAGGCGTCTTGTCCCCAGCGCAGAAACTGATAGCGCTCGTAATTACGTTCCATTTCCAGTTGCGTGTTATCCGCCATCGACTGCTCATCGCCAAAGTGATCAACCGTCACCGAGTGGTCAATGACCAGATCCACGGGCGATAGCGGATTGACCTTTTTCACGTCGCCCCCCAGACGATGAACCGCGGCGCGCATTGCGGCCAAATCGACCACGGCAGGCACGCCGGTAAAATCCTGCATCAGCACACGCGCTGGACGATAGGCGATTTCCCGATCGATATGCCCGGTTTTCAACCAGGAAACCACGGCCTGCAAATCCTCCTGCCGGACGGTATCGTCATCCAGATGGCGTAACAGATTTTCCAGTAAAACCTTTAACGATTTGGGTAGATTATCCAGTGAGCCGAGCCGCTGAGCGGCCAAAGGTAAGCTGTAATAATGGTAGGTTTGCTGCCGAACTGTCAGAGCAGCCAGACAAGTATCGCGAAAATGAGCTGACATGCTTCCTCCCAAAGTGACTTAGCGAATTGTTATTCTGTGTCAACCGGTCATTTAATACCCAGCTTGAACATACGGTCTTATTTAAAGATAACACAAACAAAATATAACGTTTTCGCAACAAGACGATATGAATGCAACGATAGCCATTTACTATTGAAAAATGCTATTGCGAGGTGGGTTATAAAAATGGAAAAAAACTTTCGTAACCGATAAATTAAGTAAAGATAATGTCAATTTTGACGATATACGTAACGCTATATCCAATCAATTTTAAGGTGCGGGACCCAGGGAGGAACGAGTAATAGCCGGCTACCTGCGACGAGAAAAACAGCGGGTGTAATGCTCAATGTTTCATGACTAATACATCAAAGCTGTTTTGCAAGGCGCCTCACAACCTGATGTCGCTGTTTGTAGTAAAAATACGAAATCCGTTTATTTAACAATAATTTCACATCATTTGATGGAAAAATAATAATATCAAGGGGTTTTCATGAAACTGTTTTACAAACCCGAAAGCGGTTCTCTTTTTACGCATATTGTTCTGCTGGAATCCAAATTAGAGTTCAAACTTGAAAAAGTGGATCTCCGCACCAAAAAAACCGAGCGCGGCACCGATTATCTGCAGATTAATCCAAAAGGCCTTGTCCCTGCTCTACAGCTTGACGACGGCTCCGTACTGACCGAAGGCGTTGCCATCGCCCAATACGTGGCAGATTTGGTGCCGCACTGTAATCTGATTGCGCCGGTGGGCAGTATGGCGCGTTACCATACCATTGAGTGGCTGAATTATATCGCCACCGAGTTACACAAAAGTTTTGCCCCTATCTTCCGGCGCGGTACACCCGAAACCTACAAAGAACTGTTAATTGAATATCTGCAGGTAAAATTCCGCTATATCAATCTGGTATTGAGTGAACAGAATTACCTGGTCGCCAACCGCTTCAGTATTGCGGATGCCTATCTGTTTACCGTCATGCGCTGGGCGCAGTCATTAAAACTGGATATGTTCCGTTACCCCGCGCTGGCAGCCTATCTCGATCATATGGCCGAACGTCCGTCTGTCGCCATGGCGCTTAAAATCGAACGGTTGAAAGGCTAAAACGTTGGCAACGTTGTTGTTGCCTGTTCAGAATCCATTGCCTCCTCCCTGAGGCAATGGATGTCGTTATAAACGCACAGCCTGAAAATGGTGACGAGGATTGGCTATGCCATCCTGTGCGGCTACCAGTTGCAATTCATATTCACCCATTTCTTTTGTCATGAGCATCACTTCATAAACTGCGGCGGTGGTATGTTCCAACGCTTTGTCCAGCGCGACGCCTTTCAGTAAATTCACCAGCAATAATCCGCTGGTCAGGTCACCCACACCCACCGGCTGCCGTTCAAACTCCACCAGAGGACGGCTGATATGCCAGGCATCATCAGGCGTGACCAGCAGCATTTCAAAGCTGTCCTCACGATAAGCGGCACGGCTGAGGTGCTTAACCAGCACAATTTTCGGCCCCTGCCTGCACAACGCCCGCGCCGTTTCCACCGCCTCTTCCACATTATGCACGGTGTGGCCGCTGAGCAGCTCCAGCTCTGGCAGGTTCGGGGCAATCATATCGGCAGCCTGCAACGATTGGCGGCAATGGAATTCCGACACGCCTGGCGCGACGATGCACCCTTTTTCGGGCGTTCCCATCACCGGATCACAGAAGTACAACGCATCAGGATTGGCCGCCTTTACGCGACGCACAATGCCTAAAATATGCTCCCCCTGTTCCGCAGAACCAATGTAGCCACTCAGCACCGCATCACAATCTTTCAGACGATCAATATCCTCAATCCCTTGAACAATCTCCGTTAAATGGCTGGCGGGCATGACGCAACCCGTCCAGTGCCCATATTGCGTATGGTTAGAAAATTGCACCGTATTTAGCGGCCAAACGTTTGCTCCCATCCGACGCATAGGAAATTCGGCGGCACTATTCCCCGCGTGTCCAAAAACAACGTGTGATTGAATAGAAAGTATGTTTTTCATTAGAAACGACTTAAATCCTTGCCTGCGCAATTGCGCCTTGAGAACGGACGAACAGAATAAAGGGAGCTAACGCTCCCTTTATTGGTTTTTCTTATGCTTTCCAGCAGATCAGACAATAGTGTTTCTTGCCCCGGCGCAGTAGCGTGTAGCGATCAAACAAACGATCGGATTCACTGAAAGTATATTCAGGATTGGCCTGTTTTTCGCCGTTAATGGTTACGGCATTGGAGGAAATCATCGTACGGGCCTGACCGCGTGACGGCACCAGATCTGCGCTGACCAGCGCCTGTTGTAAATCGGCATCACGTTCCAGTTCAGTAATCGGCATGCCATCCTGCGCCAACTGCGCGAAGTCATCCTGCGTCATATCTTGCAGTGAACCAGAGAACAGACTCTGCGTGATACGGCGCGCGGCGGCCAGTCCGGTTTCGCCATGAACCATACGGGTCACTTCTTCGGCCAGCACGTACTGCGCGCGCGGCGCCTTACCGCTGTTCTTGTCTTCTTCTTCCAGCGCATTGATTTCTTCCAGACTCATGAACGTGAAGAATTTCAGGAAGCGATACACATCCGCATCAGCGGTATTAATCCAGAATTGGTAGAATTTGTAAGGGCTGGTTTTGCTGGCATCCAGCCAGATTGCGCCGCCTTCCGTTTTGCCGAACTTGGTGCCATCGGATTTGGTGATCAGCGGCACGGTCATGCCATAGACCTGCTTCTGGTTCATGCGGCGGGTCAAATCAATACCCGACGTAATATTGCCCCACTGGTCGGAACCACCAATTTGCAGTTCAACCTGATACTGCTTGTTCAGGCTGGCAAAGTCATACCCCTGAAGCAGATTGTAAGAAAATTCGGTAAACGAGATCCCCACATCGTCACGGTTCAGACGCTGTTTGACGGCTTCTTTATTAATCATCTGGTTAACAGAGAAATGTTTGCCGATATCGCGCAGGAAATCGAGCACGTTCATGTTGCCGAACCAATCATAGTTGTTGGCTGCAATCGCGCTATTTTCACCGCAATCAAAATCCAGGAACGGAGAGACCTGATGGCGGATTTTCTCAACCCATTCACTGACGGTGTCCGCCGTATTCAGCTTACGTTCTGTCGCCTTAAAGCTCGGATCGCCAATCAATCCCGTCGCTCCGCCTACCAACGCAACGGGTTTGTGCCCTGCCAACTGGAAACGTTTCAGGCAAAGCAGCGGCACCAGATGCCCCAAATGCAAGCTGTCAGCGGTAGGATCGAAGCCGCAATACAGCGCAATTGGCCCTTGCGCCAGTCGCTCTGCTAACGCATCCTCATCCGTCACCTGGGCAATCAAGCCCCGCTCTTGCAATTGTTTAATCAGGTTACTACTCGCCATCGATAACTCCATTTTTATGCAAAAATATAGTGTGATATGCAAGGCATGACGACTTGCAGGTGCCTATTCATCAGGCTCTTCTAACGTTAATAGTGCGAAACTTCATAGGATAAAGCGCTCTCGACAGGAGCGCCAGAATTAAACGAGGATATTTCAAGATCAGGGCGCTAAACGATCAACTTGCCAGCGCTCACCCTGCCGTTGATAGAAAAATCGATCATGCAGACGATGTTCGCCACCCTGCCAGAATTCTATTGAGTCAATAGTGACACGGAAGCCGCCCCAGAAGCTTGGCAACGGGACTTCACCATTTTGGAATTTCTGCTTGAGCTCAAGGAATTTACTCTCCAGCACACCCCGAGTCGAAATTCGGCTGGACTGTCTGGAAACCCAGGCGCCAATCTGGCTGTCTTTGGGACGGCTGTGGAAATAGCGCAGTACGTCCAGAGGCGGCAGTTTTTCGGCTCGCCCCAACACCATCACCTGCCGTTCCAGCATATGCCAGGGGAAAAGCAGACTGACTTGAGGGTTGTGCGCAAGATGAAGCGCTTTGCGACTGCCTAGATTGGTGTAAAACACCATGCCTTTTTCATCGTAATGCTTTAATAACACAATACGCTGGTAGGGTTGGCCATGTTCGTCAACAGTAGCAACCGACATCGCCGTTGGATCTGCCAGCCTTGCTTCGCAGGCCTGTCTCAGCCAGCGTTCGAACAAATCCATCGGGTTATCGGTCAGATCGCTGCGGCGCAGTCCGCCACGCGTATATTCACGGCGCAAGTCGGCGATATCAGCGTCCTGAACAAGGGGTGTTTTACCGGAAGGCGTACTTTCCTGAGTCATAATGTCCTGCTGTAGCAATATCGGATTCGGAAGCGGGTAGTAAATATCATTTTGCGCCCACGTCCAAGAAATCTCAATCAGCAGCGCACGCCTCCAATGACAAACTCAATGCGCGCAACAACCGGATTTGATATCGATACGGAAGGTGTTACAGCAGAACACGATGACGATTGGCGGTTAATTCAATATACAGTCATCAACAATGACGCGGTCACCCCGTTGAATAAAGGCATGGTTGCCTTTGCTCCAGAATGTGTATGTTCCGTCGCTGTATCGTGCTCCTGAAGCGGATACCGCCAGTGGTAAAATATGGCGCTCGCCATCCAGCAGGAAACTCACCTGCGACGACGATTGTTCTCCGGTTTGCATCGTGACCGTCAACGGCATCGTACCGCACTGATAGTGCAGCGTTTCCTCCGTCTTTTCAGGTGTGAAGTAGCTACATCCGCTTAACAGAACCAGCGCCATCCCCGTCAACACTCGTTTCACTCTTTATCTCCCATTGTTTTTGGCATTAGCCCGTTTTTTGGCGTCAGAAAAATGTCATACCACGCGGTAATATCCCATTTTCTGACACCAGTTTAACAATAGGCGATCGACTGAGATCTCAGCAAAATCCGATTAATCCATCATGACCGGATAAATCGCGCCAAGCAGCGTTTCCTGACTGGCTCCGGTAACCGATGGCAAATTGCCGGGCAACCCGGATAACGTTCGCGAGGCGAGCCAGGCGAACGCCAGCGCTTCCATGTCATCGCCACTCACGCCGAATTCATCGGTGGTACTGACTTCAATACCCGGTAACAAAGCAGACAGCCGGGACATAATCAGAGGATTTCTGGCACCGCCGCCGCACACCAGCAGGCGTTCGCCACCGCCGGTTAACAGCACCTGTTCTGCCACGCTCACAGCGGTCAGCTCAGCTAATGTGGCCTGAACATCCTGCGGGGATAGCGGGGGTAAACCGGCCAGTTTTCGTTCCAGCCAACCCATATTAAAATATTCACGCCCCGTGCTCTTTGGTGCGCGCTGAGAAAAATAGGGATCGGACATCATGCGTTGCAACAGCAATGGATTAACCTGCCCTGATATGGCCCACCGCGCGTCTTTATCGTAAGGCTGGGCACAATGACGCCAGATCCAGGCGTCCAACAGCATATTACCCGGTCCGGTGTCATAGCCTCGAACGGCAAGCCCCGGCACCAGCAACGATATATTCGCGATACCGCCAATATTCAGAACGATACGACGTTCCACGGGATGTTGCAGCAACGCATGATGGAACGCCGGCACCAGCGGCGCCCCCTGCCCGCCATAGGCCAGATCGCGACGGCGAAAATCCCCTACGGTGGTGATCCCGGTCATCGCGGCGACACGGTTATTATCGCCAATCTGCAACGTACAAGGCGCTTCACCGTTCGGCTCATGCCAGACGGTCTGCCCGTGGCAACCAATGGCCGTAATATCCTGCGGGTTCAGTCCGGTTTCTTTGAGCAAGGCCAGCACCGCCTCGGCAAAGAGTATTCCCAAACGGGTATCCAGCTGTCCCAATTCGGAGAGCGTCACCCGCTGCCCCTGACACATGCCCAGAATGGCTTTTTTGATATCCTGTGGTATCGGATGGCAATAGCTGGCCTGTTGCGCAACCGTGTGCTCGTCGATAGCCGCCAACACGACGTCAACGCCGTCAAGGCTGGTACCTGACATTACACCAATGTATCTGCCTGATCTCATTTCATGACCTTTTCCCCATAGGGGCAAAGAAGAATGGCGATTGGAAATATAGCGGTAACAAAAATAGCATGGTAACAGGCTGAATTATTAAAATTTTTTGTGTTTTTGCTATCCCTGTTGCATTTTTGTTGAAAAACAACGGATTGATAATATTTGCTACAAAAAACCGATTTAACAAAATTTCGCTCTCTGTTTACCTCAAATTGAAGTGCGCTAGCATAGTCTGCAAAAAAGCGTAAAAAGAGTGGAATGGGATGTTGAGCCAGACCATAATTTATCGGTATAACATTCGTCGGCCAAGGCCGTGCCTTCCCGACATATTTGCCATTACAGGAGTCTTTATTATGATGAAGCGTTTACTTGTGGTTACTCTGGCTGGTATCACACTGGCTGGCTGCGCCAATACCAGTACGCTTTCAGGAGATGTCTACAGCGCCTCCGAAGCCAAACAGGTGCAGACGGTCACGTACGGTACCATTGTCTCAACGCGCCCGGTACAAATTCAGGCAGGTGAAGATTCCAACGTCATCGGTGCGCTTGGCGGCGCAGTTCTGGGTGGTTTTCTGGGGAATACCATCGGCGGGGGTTCCGGCCGTAGTCTGGCAACCGCAGCAGGCGCAGTGGCCGGCGGCGTAGCAGGTCAAAGCGCAACAGGCGCCATGAACCGGACTCAAGGTATCGAGTTGGAAATCCGTAAGGACGACGGTAGCACCATTATGGTCGTTCAAAAACAGGGTGACACGAAATTCAGCGCCGGCCAGCGCGTTGCCATGGCAAGCAACGGCCGCAGCATTACTGTCTCTCCCCGCTAATACATAACGGTAATCGCCACTTTTGCTGTGGCGATTACCGTCAATAACCCAATTCCGGTAAAAACGATCAATAATAATTTCGATGATGTTTCCGGGATTTACTTCCTGATACCTAAGTCAAATTTCGCTAAGCCTGATTTTCATGCAGGGCCAATATATTTTGTTCCAGCCGTGCAATCAGCAAGGCTAATTCATCCACCTGTTCAGGCGTGATGCCGAATAATACTTCGTTACGGGTATGGCTAATTACGTCATTGACCGCCTGAATAATCGGCTCGGCGGCTTCGGTAAGCATAATACGTTTAGCGCGTCTATCATGTGAACACACGTGTCTGGTAATCAATCCCTTATCTTCCAGTTGATCTAATGTCCTGACTAATGACGGCTGTTCAATTCCTATCGCTTTAGCCAGTTGAATCTGTGATTGACCAGGCGGCAGGTGATATATGTTATGCAGCGTCACCCAATGCGTTTGGGTCAATTCCAGCGGTTTTAATCGATGATCGACCAGCGCCCGCCAAACGCGCACCAGACGAGCTAAATCAGATCCTAATGGCAATTCCATCACATCTCCTTATAATTAGCGTGCTAAGTTATATCCCTGGATTGCAATCAATTCTGATTTATAAAAATGGAAAACAGCATTTATCGTTGTAGTAAAAGGAATACTACCAAACAAAAGCTTTTTAAAAATGATCTCGAACTTATTTTATTAAGTGAACGTTAGCTGGCAATTTAAAATAAAGATTGCTGCTGCGGTTCTACTGGTAATACAACTTTCTCTGTACGTTGCAGACGTTTCATTCTCTGCCGGCAAAGACGCAACACGTCCTGTTTTTGCACATCACTCATTTGGCCCCAGCTAAACCGTTCGTTGCGGCTACGAAAGCAACCGCGACAATACCCGCGCTCATCAGACTGACAAACGCCACGACAAGGATTGGGGACGACAAAAAGTTCAAGTTGCTCTGGCACCGAACCTCCTTCTACAACTCTATTTATTGAAGCCTTGTTCTCTCCCTCTGGCAAGTCCCCACTATCGGTAACCATAAAAATAATTAGGTAAGCATTGTTATTTCTGACGATTTTTCTTCACGGCGATAGCGCCTGAACGCCCTTTCCCATCGTTTGTTCTCCCCTTTTTAACGCGTTCGGCTACTCAATAACGGCATAAAACCCGTTGTATGGCCGGTTGAATATCCCACGCCTGGTCTGCGCCATGAAGTCTGAAATGGCCCGGTATCAACTGCCGATACCTTTCCTGCCAATGATTTGGACTCAGCATACCGGCAACGCTATACTTCCTTTCTGTCGACTTTCCTATCCGCCATGTTGCGGTTAACTACAGTAGCCAATCGAGGAAATTATGCGCTTACTTCATACCATGCTGCGTGTTGGCGATTTACAACGCTCTATCGATTTTTACACCAAGGTTCTGGGTATGCGCCTGCTGCGCACCAGTGAAAATACCGAATACAAATATACGCTGGCTTTTGTCGGTTATACCGAAGAAAGCGAAGGGGCGGTCATTGAATTAACCTACAATTGGGGCGTTGATAGCTACGATCTGGGGAGTGCCTTTGGTCACGTTGCACTCGGCGTCGATGATGTCGCCGCAACGTGCGAGCGCATTCGTCAGGCTGGCGGCAATGTCACCCGTGAAGCAGGTCCGGTAAAAGGCGGCACCACGATTATTGCCTTTGTTGAAGATCCGGATGGCTACAAAATCGAACTGATTGAAAATTCCCACTCCGGTCAGGGCATTGGTCGCTAACCCACGAAGATAACCGCAGGTGTCCGACTGACACCTGCCTTCCTTGCCGCATATTACCCGCCGTTGCCGCGTCAAATAAGCAGGGTATACTGCATCTCTCGCCAAAATTTGCCATAATGCGCGCTGCATTTTGCTAAAGATAAGAGACTAATGGCTGATAAAAATGACCTGAACGCCCTGAACGGTCGTTTCCGTGGGTTTTATCCGGTAGTGATTGATGTTGAAACTGCCGGATTTAATGCTAAAACCGATGCATTACTGGAAATCGCTGCGGTAACATTAAAAATGGACACGGATGGTTGGTTACAGCCGGATGAAACGTTGCATTTCCATGTAGAACCTTTTGAAGGCGCTATTCTGGAACCCGCCGCGCTGGCTTTTAATGGCATCGATCCCTCCAACCCCTTACGCGGTGCGGTCAGCGAATATGAAGCTTTGCATGAAATTTTCAAAATGGTCCGTAAAGGGATAAAAGATCAAGGCTGTAACCGGGCGATTATCGTCGCACACAATGCAACATTCGATCATAGTTTTATGATGGCCGCGGCCGAGCGCTGTAGCCTGAAGCGCAACCCTTTCCACCCTTTCGCCACCTTTGATACCGCGGCACTGAGCGGATTGGTGCTGGGACAGACGGTCCTGGCGAAAGCCTGTCTTACCGCCGGTATCGCGTTTGACTCAAGCCAGGCCCATTCAGCGCTCTATGATACCAATCAGACCGCACTGCTGTTTTGCGAGTTGGTGAATCGCTGGAAACGTCTGGGAGGATGGCCTGTTGCTCTGAATGAGGACTCGTCAGAAACCGAGTCTGAGGCAAGTTAAGCAAAAAACGCAGGCGCATTTTTCAACGTCGCTGGCGACGCCCCGAAGGGTGGCGAGCAGGACGCCCGCCATAAAAAGTAACGGGTGCGTGATGCACCCGTGGTAGTTTAATTATGCCTGATCTTCCGGTTGGGACTTGTGTTTTTCAGCGGTTTCTTTAATCAGCTGCTGTAACTCGCCGCGCTGATACATTTCAATCACGATGTCGCAACCGCCGACCAGTTCACCATCAACCCACAGTTGCGGAAAAGTCGGCCAGTTGGCGTAGTTGGGCAACTCAGCGCGAATATCCGGATTCTGTAAAATATCGACATAGGCAAAACGTTCGCCACAAGCTGACAACGCCTGTACTGCCTGAGCGGAGAAGCCGCAGCTCGGCAACTTAGGTGAACCTTTCATATACAGTAGAATCGGGTTTTCAGCGATCTGACGCTGAATTTTTTCAATTGTTGTCGTCGTCATTCTCTTGCTTCCTTAAACCTTATAGGATGGCTAACATCATATGCATTAACCACGAGCTTCTGTCAGATGTGCCATTACAGCGCTATCTACTCAATTATATTGTACCGAGGGCCATAGCCACAAAAAAACGCCATTTTTTGTAGGGTTTTATTTTCGCCGCACGACTCAGCAGATTTCAGGCTTCAGTCTGAATCGCCAAATACCAGATCCGCCCTGGTCAGAATTGAGGCAACCGACACGGCTGTCATTGATTGCGAGGCTCGCAGAGATACATCGCGCTGATGAAATCTGAAGCAGAAAACGATGATAAATCCACCGAAAAAACAATTGTTAACGTTTTTTCACTATTCTGTATGAATAAAGCAGTCATTCCCACTTTTTTATCCTGCCGTTTTCGGGAATACTGTGCGGGTTGATTGAGCGATTTAAGGATTATATTCGGTCATTTTTATCATGCGCTTATTTATTACGCTTTTTATATTGTTCTTCAGTAATCTATTCCTGAACCTGGCTCAGGCTACTCCCAATGCCCCCGATTCAGCGCCGCGTAAAACCAGCATGACGCGTGTCATTGAAGGCGACCACAAGAAAAGCAAGCCGACGAAAAGCGACAAAAAAGCACCAACGCCAATAAAAAGCAAAAAGCCGGATGCCGCCAATACCGGAAACGCTACCCCCCAGACAACAACGAGCACGGCAAAGCATTTATCGGAAAAATCCTCGTCAAAAACCCAAAATGCCACGCCGGCGCCGGTCAAAAAAGAGCGCAAAAAGTCAAACACCGACAGTAAGGTGAAACTGGCTTCCACCCATTCCAAACGTAAATCAGGTCTGAAAGACAAAGCGGAAACGGGTAAAAAAGAGAAGCTGGATAAAGGACTGGCCTTGAGCGCCACCCATAAAAAACGTTACCAGCATGCCAAATTAACCGCGATGAATAAGTTGATGAGTCAGGTAGGAAAACCGTATCACTGGGGAGGCACCTCTCCTTTTACCGGTTTTGACTGTAGTGGACTGGTCTATTACGCCTATAAAGACGTAGTTAAAATTCAGATTCCCCGCACCGCTAACGAAATGTACCACTTGCGGGATGCCGCCCCTATCAAGAAAAACGAACTGGAAAGCGGCGATTTGGTTTTCTTCCGTATCAATAATCGCGGTGCTGCGGATCACGTTGGAGTTTATCTGGGGAATGGCAAATTCATTCAGTCGCCACGTACAGGATCGGATATACGCATCAGTAAGCTAAGTGAAGATTATTGGCAGGATCACTACGTCGGCGCGCGCAGAGTTGTTACGCCACAAACGATTCGCTAGTTTTACGCCTTTTTAACTCGCCCCCGGAGCAAATACCGTACCCCGGACTGTCACCCGTTCAGACACGGTTTAAGTGCAATAACCGGTCTGAACGGATGGATTGACTAAACAAACGGGAGGCCGGGCGCCAATCAGTTCAGTACCGCGACAAAACTGAATACGATAATCATCGCCAGCGCGCCAGCCGTTGTCAGTAATGACATCTTCAGGTCTGTATCCATAAGTCTCTCCTTTTGTATGGCACCAAATTATGAGAATAAATGCGCGACCATCATTTGGGATTCAAAACCGGACGGTGGTTTAAAACTACAAATTATATGGTTGTTTTGATTCTTCCATAATTTAAATGAAAAATCTCGTACCAATGCCGCACTAATAGTATAAATTACCGCTTCCACTTTCGTGGCAAATCGGACAAAATCCGCTGTTTATGATAGCGCTGCGTCCTGGTCGAAAAACGTCAACCTTGTCCCCTCAGGTATAACATTCGGCATTCTCCTTCTGACATCCTGTTTTTTCGCCAGGGAGAAGAACTTTACGCGCAGGCAAACGATTAACAATATACTTACGACTGTAACAGGTAAGTCCAGGAGTCATTTTTAGATGGCAACGATCAAAGATGTGGCAAAACGTGCTGGCGTTTCGACCACAACCGTATCGCACGTGATTAATAAAACACGTTTCGTCGCCGAAGAGACCAAAGCTGCCGTGAGGGCGGCGATTAAAGAGTTACATTATTCACCCAGCGCCGTCGCCCGCAGTCTAAAAGTCAACCACACCAAATCCATCGGGCTGTTGGCAACATCAAGTGAAGCACCCTACTTTGCCGAGATTATCGAAGCCGTTGAAAACAGCTGCTACGCGAAAGGCTACACGCTGATCTTATGTAACTCGCACAACAACATCGACAAACAGCGAGCCTACCTTTCCATGCTGGCTCAAAAACGCGTGGACGGCTTACTGGTCATGTGTGCGGAGTATCCGCCAGACTTACTCGCCATGTTGAAAGACTACCGCAGCATTCCGATGGTGGTCATGGACTGGGGACAGGCGCACAGCGATTTTACCGATACCATTATCGATAACGCCTTTGAAGGCGGCTATATGGCAGGCCGGTATCTGATCGAACGCGGTCACCGGGATATTGGTGCGATTCCCGGCATTCAGGAACGTAACACCGGGAGCGGCCGCTACCTGGGCTTTTTGAAAGCCTTGAACGAAGCGGACATCAAAGTACGCGATGAGTGGATCGTACAAGGCGATTTCGAGCCGGAATCCGGCTATAAGGCCATGCACCAGATTCTGTCACAGAAACACCGACCAACCGCCGTTTTCTGCGGCGGCGATATCATGGCGATGGGCGCGATTTGTGCGGCCGATGAGTTGGGACTGCGTGTTCCACAGGATATTTCAGTCATTGGCTACGATAACGTCCGCCATGCCCGCTTTTTCACTCCGGCGCTCACCACCATTCATCAGCCCAAAGAACGTCTGGGACAATCCGCGTTCGCTATGTTGCTGGACCGTATCACCAGCAAACGCGAAGATGCGCAGGTTATCGAAGTCTACCCGACGCTGATTGAACGCCGTTCCGTGGCGGATGGTCCTTTCCGCGATTATCGCCGCTATTCCTGATAACAGACGACTTTCTTATGCCACGCGGCTATCGCGTGCTCTCTGATACTGCTTCAGCCAATTTATACTTGTCCCCCGGCTGAAGCAGTCATAAACTAAATGCGGTTATTACATAAACTGAATTTTTTGTTTTTCTTCACTATCCTTAAATTTTGCGTACCAGCGGACGGCACGGATTGACCTTAAGGATGAGTGCCCCTACGTATTTTTTGCGTACCGGCTTTTGCTTTTCTTCTGCATTTTCCTCTGACCATTCAGAGACTAGACGATGGGAAAATTCCACCGATATCGACTACGGGTAAAAATTGTCTATGTTTTCCTTGCTGCGCATGATTAACAGCAAGGTAGGGAGAAGTTATGAGTTCATCGTATATAGAGGAACTGGATAGCCATAACCTGTCCTGGTTCCATATTGTGCATGAAATGCTGAGTATGGCCGATATCAAAATTAATGGTTCCCGTCCGTTTGATATCGCCGTGAAAAACCCGGATTTCTTTAAACGCGTATTGCGTGAAGGCTCATTAGGACTGGGTGAAAGTTATATGGATGGCTGGTGGGAGTGTGAACGGCTGGATATGTTTTTCCACCGCGTTTTGCACGCCAGACTGGATGAGAAGCTGCCGCGCCATCTGAAAGATATCCTGCGCATTGCCGTATCCCGCCTGATGAACCTGCAATCGAAAAGGCGGGCGTGGATTGTCGGCAAAGAACATTATGATTTGGGAAACGACCTGTTTTCACTGATGCTCGATCCCTACATGCAGTATTCCTGCGCTTACTGGAAAAAAGCCGAAACGCTGGAGCAGGCGCAGGAAGACAAACTGGAGATGATCTGTGAGAAGCTACAGCTCAGACCGGGAATGACACTGCTGGATATCGGCTGCGGCTGGGGCGGGTTAGCGGAGTTTGCCGCACGCCGTTATGGCGTATCCGTATGCGGCGTGACGATTTCTCGCGAACAGCAGAAACTGGCGCAGCAGCGCTGCCAGGATCTGGACGTCACCATTCTGTTGCAGGATTATCGCGACCTTGCCGGTGAGTTCGATCGGGTAGTTTCCGTCGGTATGTTTGAGCATGTCGGTCCGCGTAACTACGACGCCTATTTCCGCGTCATCAGCCAGAATCTTAAACCTGACGGTCTGTTTCTGTTACACACTATCGGCGCGAATCAAACCGACTCACAGCTCGATCCCTGGACGGATAAATATATTTTCCCCAATGGCTGTCTGCCTTCTGTGCGTCATATTGCCCAGGCCAGCGAACCTTACATGGTGATGGAAGACTGGCACAACTTCGGCGCGGATTATGACCGTACATTAATGGCCTGGCATGAGCGTTTTCAGCAAAGCTGGCCTCAGCTTTCCGAACGCTATTCCGCCCGCTTCCGTCGTATGTTCGGTTACTATCTGAATGCCTGCGCCGGCGCCTTCCGTGCGCGGAATATCCAACTCTGGCAGGTGCTTTTCAGTCCGAGCGGCATTGAAGGCGGGTTACGCGTTCCGCGCTAGTCAAAATCTGCTGAAAGCAAGCCGCCGGGAAACGATTCCCGAACGGCTTGCTCCGCGAAGCGACTTGTTATTCTTCACTAACGGGTTCGTTCTTCTGCTGGCTGGCTAATACGCGTTCTACGGTATCCACCACAGCCTGAGTTTGCGGATCAATTTCAATGTTCACGCGATGTCCCAGACGCTTCTGCCCCAGCGTGGTACGGTTGAGCGTTTCCGGAATCAAATGCACGCAGAAACGGCTGCGGGTGACTTCACCAATCGTCAGGCTGATTCCATCGATACCGATAAAACCTTTGTGCAGCACATATTTCATCAACGCTTCGTCGGCCAGGCGGAACCAAATCTGGTGGTTATTTTCCGATACCAGAATTTTCACCACTTCCGCTGTGCAGATAATATGGCCAGACATGACATGACCGCCGATTTCATCTCCCACTTTGGCTGCCCGTTCAACGTTGACGCGGTCACCTTCCTTCACTTCGCCGAGGTTGGTCAATCGCAATGTTTCTTTCATTAAATCGAAACTGGCGCAATCCCCCTTTACCGCTGTCACCGTCAGGCAGCAACCGTTGTGCGCCACGGAGGCTCCCGGCACCAGCCCCGGCAGCAGTTCAGGAGGGAGTTTGATCACGTGCGTACGAAAATTTGATTTTTCATCAATGGACACCACCGGCGCGGTGCCTTGAACAATACCGGTAAACATACGGCTTGCCTCTTAAAAAATGATGTAAATAAAATACCGAACAGTAGCGGGAAAGAAACACCAGCACACCTGTAGTTTAAAATATGGAACGTATCAATGCCTGTCGAGCAGTGTGCATGATATTCAGATGAAAACCAAACCTCATCCCCAATAATTAGTGGACATATTGAGGATCATTATGCATTTGTGAATTTACCTCTTTCCACTCTGGTTTACTTTTGACAAGTCGTTACAATAACGCCCTTGTCCTGTCAGCGACATGATTATGTTCATCCACGTTTAATTATCCCGCTATCTGTTAGTCGATTCGAGGAAGGTGTCCGTGCAGAAGTATCTGTCAGAGGCGCGCAATTTATTGGCGCTCGCGATTCCTGTCATTATTGCGCAAGTGTCTCAGACATCCATGGGTGTGGTTGATACCATTATGGCGGGTTCCTACAGCGCTACGGATATGGCTGCCGTTGCCGTCGGTACTTCCATCTGGCTGCCCGCCATTCTTTTCGGTCATGGATTATTACTGGCCCTGACGCCGGTTGTTGCGCAGTTGAATGGGTCTGGCCGCAGGGAGCGCATTGCGCATCAGGTTCAACAGTCTTTCTTTCTGGCGCTGCTCATTTCATTGCTTATCATGGTGGTGCTGTATCAAGGCGAATATGCCATTAACCTGATGAATGACGGATCGCCGGAACTGGCGGAAAAAGCGATCGGTTACCTGCACGCGCTGTTGTGGGGAGTGCCGGGCTACCTGTTCTATCAGGTTCTACGCAGCCAGTGCGAAGGATTATCAAAAACCAAACCGGGTATGGTCATTGGTTTTATCGGACTTTTAATCAACATTCCCATCAACTACATTTTTATCCACGGTAAATTCGGCATGCCTGAATTGGGTGGCGTTGGCTGCGGGGTGGCCACGGCGTCAGTCTATTGGATCATGATGCTGTTGATGATGGCTTATACCCGGCAAGCTGCCTGGTTACGCGATATTAAGCTGCAACAATCGCGATTCAGACCAGACTGGCGGGCGCTGCAACGGCTGTTCTCCCTCGGTTTGCCCATTGCGCTGGCGATGCTCTTTGAAGTCACGCTCTTTGCCGTGGTTGCACTGCTGGTGCTTCCGCTAGGGGTCGTGGATGTCGCCGGCCACCAGATCGCGCTGAACTTCAGCTCATTGATGTTCGTTCTTCCTTTATCTATTGGCGTCGCCACAACAATTCGCGTCGGCCATAGACTAGGAGAAGGTTCCACCGAACTCGCCCGTATCGCAGCACATACCGGGCTCATGACAGGCGTGGTCATGGCTTCCTGCACGGCAATATTCACCACGCTGCTACGTGAACCTATCGCCCTGCTCTACAATCAGGACCCCGACGTCGTCGCCATGGCGTCATACCTGATGTTGCTGGCGGCAATCTATCAAATCTCTGACGCCATACAGGTTATCGGCAGCGGCGTGTTACGCGGATATAAAGATACCCGGTCAATCTTTTATATTACCTTTACCGCCTATTGGGTGCTGGGGTTGCCGAGCGGCTATCTGCTGGCGTTAACTGACCATGTGGTTCCCCGTATGGGGCCCGCTGGTTTCTGGTGTGGATTTATTATTGGATTAACCGCCGCCGCGATCATGATGGTGATACGCATTCGTTGGCTTCAGCGCCAGCCGGCCGTGCAGATTCTGACGCGGGCGGCTCGTTAGTGATTTCCCGCGGCCTTACACCGCGCCAGAGGCGGGCTGGCGCTTCAGCAAACGTCCCTGACGTCCTGGCACGCGCCCGTCTTCGTAACTCACCACGCCGTTGACCACCACCAGATCAATGCCCGGCGCTTGCCGGCAGGGATCGCTGTAGGTGGCAACGTCCTGAATCTTCGTCATGTCGATCAGATTCACATCGGCGAACGCCCCTTCGCGCACCACGCCCCGATCCTGCAAACGAAAACGTGCGGCCGACAGCCCCGTCATCTTGCGCACCGCCTCGGCCAGATCGAACAGTTGCAAATCGCGGCAGTAGTGAGCCAGCACGCGCGGGAAAGTGCCCCAGAGCCGCGGGTGAGGATTGGGATCGTTGGGTAAACCGTCGGAACCCACCATCGAGAGCGGATGCGCCAAAATCTTGCGCACATCGTCTTCGCTCATCATGTGGTAGATCGCCCCGGCCGGACGCAGGCGCTCGGTGGCCTGCCATTGATCGACGCCCCACTGTTCGGCAATTTCTTTCAATGTCTGTCTGGCCATTTCCGGATGCGGATCGGACCAGGTAATAAAGATTTCCATCTTGCCATCGACGCGCCAGGCGTCCAGCGTCGTCGAACTGGCCGCATAGGGATAGCAATCGCAGTTGCACGGCTGCTCGCGGGCGGCTTTTTCCAGCGCGGCCAGCGCCAGCGGCGCACGTCCCCAGTTGCCCGCGCCAGCGCACTTGAGATGAGAGATCACCAGGTCCGCGCCGGCGCGACGAGCCGTACTGAACGACTCTTGCAGCGAATCCAGCAGGCCGTCATGTTCGTTGCGCATGTGCGTGGTATACAGCGCGCCATGAGCGCCGACGATGTCCACCAGACGCTGCATTTCCTCCGCCGGGGCCTGTTTGGCGTTGGTGTAGGCCAGCCCGGAGCTAAGGCCGATAGCGCCGGCGTTAAGTGCGCCTTCCAGCGTTTCGCACATCTGTTCCAGCTCCTGCGCCGTCGCCGGACGATCGAATTGCGTCATCACGTTGGCCCGCAGCGCCGTGTGGCCGATCAGCGCCGCGACGTTGACGCTCGGGCAGGCGCGCTCAACCGCGTCGGCATACTCCCCGAAGGTCGGATAAATAAAGGCATCCTGACCGCCCAACAGGTTCATCGGATCCGGCGGCGCGCCCGTCAGGGTCACCGGCGCGGCGCTGATCCCGCAGTTGCCGACGATCACCGTGGTCACGCCCTGAGAAATCTTGGCCAGCATGTCCGGAGTACCAATAACATTGGTGTCGTCGTGAGTATGTACGTCAATAAAGCCCGGCATCAGACAACGCCCGGCACCCGCAATAACCCGCCGCGCCGTGTGCCCGGAGAGACTGCCGATAGCGGCAATCCGCTCGCCGACGATCGCGACGTCGGCGGTATACGGCTCGGCGCCGGTGCCATCGACCACGGTGACGCCGCGAAACAGTAGGTCAAATGCCATAATCACATCCTCCGGCCCGCGGTGAAGTCCCAGCCCTTGCCGGGAACCGCGTCCATCAATTGTTGAGTGTAAGGCTGTTGTGGATTAGCCAGCACATCGCCCGCCGGACCATACTCAATAACCTGACCGTGCTGCATCACCAGCACGTCGTCGCAGACCTGCGCCGCTACCCGCAGATCGTGGGTAATGAATAAAATGGCGACCTGCATGCGCTGTTGAATATCGTCCAGCAGTTGCAGCACCTGCGCCTGCACCGAGACATCAAGCGCCGACACGGCTTCGTCGGCGACGATCACGTCCGGCTCCATCGCCAACGCGCGGGCAATCGCAATACGTTGCCGCTGCCCGCCGGAAAACTGATGCGGATAACGGTCGATGGCGTCAGCCGGCAGCCCGACCAGTTCCAGCAGTTCCTGACCGCGGGCCCAGGCCTGAGCGAGCGACACGCCGTAGTTCATGGGGCCTTCCACTAGGCTCTTGCCAATAGTCATTCGCGGATTGAGCGACCGGTTGGGGTCCTGAAAGATCATCTGGATGCGTTTGCGGTGGGGTTTTAGCCCGGCCGTCGTCAGTTCGGAAATATCCTTGCCGGTAATCCGCACCGCACCATCGGTCGGCGTCAGCAAACGCATCACGCAGCGGGCCAACGTTGACTTGCCGGAACCGCTTTCACCGACGATACCCAGCGTTCGGCCGCGTTTGAGCATGAAGGTCACGTCATGTACCGCACGCGTGCCCTCACGTCGTTTGCGGAATCCGAGCCATGCGCCACCGGAGGCCGGATAGGTTTTGCCCAGCTCAACGACATCGAGCACCACCTGCGCGCTGGCCGCCTCACGACGCGCTATTCTGGGCGCGAGACTGGGAACCGCGGCCAGCAGCGCCTTGGTGTAATCCTCCCGCGGCTGAGACAGCACCTGCTGCACAGTGCCGGATTCAACAATGTGTCCCTGACGCATCACGCAAACGCGGTCGGCGATGTCCACCACCACCCCCATGTCGTGGGTGATGAACAGCACGGCAGTGCCGTGCTTTTGCTGGAGTTCGCGGATCAGTTTGAGGATCTGTTGCTGAGTCGTCACGTCGAGCGCCGTGGTCGGTTCATCGGCGATCAGCAGGCGAGGTTCAAGCACCAGCGCCATCGCGATCATGATGCGCTGGCGCTGACCGCCGCTGAGCTGATGCGGGTAGGCGTCATGAACGCGTTCGATATCCGGCAGATGCACCTGCGCCAACGCATTCATCACCCGCTCACGGCGCGCCGGGGCGCTCAGTTCGGTATGGGTTTGCAGCACTTCGTCAATTTGCCGCCCTACCGTAAGCACCGGGTTGAGAGCCGTCATGGGCTCCTGGAAGATCATTGCCATGCGGCTGCCGCGCAACGCCTTGAGCCGCCCGTTGCTGACCTGTAGGACATCTTCTCCGTCCAGCAGGATGCGTCCGCTCACCGCAGCGAGCGCATCTTTCGGCAGCAGACCGAGGGTAGTCAGCGACGTGACCGACTTACCCGAGCCGCTCTCGCCCACCAGGCATACCGTCTCCCCGGCATGGATCTCGAATGAGATATCCCGCAGGATCGGCACGCCTTGTGCGGTGTTCACGCATAAGCGGTCCACGCACAGGATGTCGTTCTGGCGTTCGCTCATGCGGCCCCCCTTTTCTTCAGGCGCGGGTCAAGCGCATCGCTCACCGCGTCGCCCAACAGATTGATCGACAAAATACACAGCGACAGAGCCAGCCCCGCCCACAGCACCAGCGAAGGCTTAAGCTGGAAGTACACGCGCCCCTCGGCGATGATGTTGCCCCAGGTCGGAATTTCCGTGCCGATGCCGGCGCCGAGAAACGACAAAATCGCTTCGGTCAGAATCGCCGATGCGCAGATATAGGTGCTCTGCACAATCAGCGGCGCCAGCGTATTGGGCATCAGGTGCCGGGTGAGAACCCTGAAGCTGGAGGTGCCCATCAGCACCGCGGCCTCCACAAACGGCTCTTCGCGGGCCGACAGTACCCGAGAGCGCACCAGGCGCACCACCTGCGGGATCTCCGGCACCATGATGGCGACCATGACGGTCCAGATGCCGGCGCTGCTCAGCGAAACGATGGCGATCGCCAGCAGGATGCCGGGGATCGCCATCAGGCCGTCCATCACCCGCATCAGCAATGCATCGATACCCCGGAAATAGCCCGCCAGCAAACCCAGCGGCAGGCCGATAAGCACGCTCATCACCGTCACCCCCAGCCCCACAATCAGCGAGATACGCGCGCCGTAGACGATGCGCGAAAACAGATCGCGCCCGTAAGCGTCGGTGCCGAGCCAAAATTCGGCGCTGGGCGGTTTCAGACGAAACGCCGGAGACAGCGCCACCGGATCGTGATTGGCGATCCAGGGCGCGAAAATCGCCATGGCCACGATCAGCGCCAGTACGATCAGCGAGACGACCGCCGTCAGCGGCACGCGCGCCAGTACGATTCGACGGCGCCGGGGCGCTGGCAAGGTCAGAGAAACCGGTTTACTCATGCCCATGCCCTCAGTAACGAATACGCGGATCGCTAATCGCATACGACAAATCGATCAGCAAATTAATGATGACATACACCCCGCTGGTCAGCAGGATCATCCCCTGAATCACCGGGTAGTCCCTGGCCAGCACGGCGTCCACAATCAGGCGTCCCAACCCGGGAATGTTAAACACGCTTTCAGTCACCACGACCCCGGAAATCATCAGCGCGAAACCGGTGCCGATCACCGTCAGAATCGGGATCATCGCATTGCGCAGCGCGTGCCGGAACAGTACGTGAATCTCTGCCAGCCCCTTGGCGCGGGCGGTACGGATGTAATCTTCCCCCAGCACTTCGATCACGCTGGCGCGGGTCATTCGGGCCACCAGCGCGATATACACCGACGATAGCGTCAATGCCGGCAGCACGATGCGCTGGGCGAACGGCCACACGCCGTTAGTGATGCTGCTAAATCCCTGTACCGGCAACCATCGCAGTTCGAGGGAAAACACGGTGATCAGCACATAGCCGATCACGAACACCGGCACTGAGAAACCCAGCACCGACAAAGACATCACCAGGTTGTCGATCCAACTGCCGTGCTTCCAGGCCGCCAGCACGCCCAGCGGCACGGAAATCAGAATGGTGAAGGCAATCGCCACCAGCGCCAGACTCAGGGTCGGCTCCAGACGCTGACCAATCATGGTCAGCACCGGCGTGTTGGCCATCAGGGACGTGCTGAAGTCCCCTTGCAACAGCTGCGAGATCCACACGAAAAACTGCTGATACAGCGGCTGGTTCAGGCCCAGACTTTCGCGAATCGCCTCCAGTTGCTGCGGAGTCGCCATGTCGCCGGCGATAATCGCCGCCGGGTCGCCCGGTGACAGCCGCAGTAACAGAAAGACAAACAGCGCCACCACCAGCATCACCGGGATCGCCGCCAGCACGCGGCGAATGAAGTAACCAAGCATTAGGAACCTCCGCAGACATTCATCACACAGTAATCAGTCGCTTTTCTCGACGTTCCAGAACACCGTGGATGGTCCGGTCATCAGGTGACTGATACGGCTGCTCCAGACCGCCACATCGTAGAACTGGCCCAGCGGAATATAGCTGACCTGATCCATCGCGCGTTTCTGGATCTCCTCCGCAATCGCTTTCTGTTTGGCCGGGTCGGTTGCAGTAGCGAAATCCACCCGCAGTTCGTTCATCTTCGGATCGGTCGGCCAGCCAAACCAGGCGCCTTTCTGTCCCCCGCCGTCGAGCATCGGATTGACCACCGGGTTCCAGATGGTTTCCGCATTCCAGTAGGTGAAGAACAGGTTCCAGCCGCCCTGCGACGGCGGGTTCTGATTGGCCCGGCGCGACACCAGCGTCTGCCAGTCCATCGGTTGCAGATCGACCTTGAAGCCCGCGTTGCGCAGAGCCTGCGCCACCACCACCGGCTGCGGCGCCTGACTCGGCACGTCGGTCGGCTGCATGATCACCACCGGCGTGCCGTCATAGCCGGCCTTCTTCAACAGCGCTTTGGCCGCGTCCAGATCGCCGCCGTTGAGCAGCGACTCGCCGCCCGCTTCCGTTTCCAGAACCGTGCCGCAGCCGAACACCGAGGCGCACTGCTTGAAGTACTCCGGATTGCCCACCAATGCGTCGAGCACGTCTTTCTGGTTCATCGCCAGCAGTGCGGCGCGGCGGATGTCCGGATTATCGAATGGCGGATAAAGGAAGTTCATCCGCCCACCGGTCATCGCGCCCAATTTGCTTAGTATCCCGGACTTGAGGTCAGGATTGGCCTGCACCATCGGCAGCAAATCGATCGGCAACTGTTCGATGAAATCGATATCGCCGGAGGACAGCGCGTTGATTGCCGTCATACGGTCCGGCATGTTGATCCATTCCACGCGATCGACGTTGACCACTTTGCCGCCCGCGGTGCCGCTCGCCGGCTCCTGGCGCGGTACGTATTGCTGGAATTTCTCGTAGACCACGAGATTGCCGGGATCGAACTCGCCGGCGACAAATTTATACGGGCCGGAACCGGTGTAGTCGGTAATCATTTTACCGTCAGGCGTGTTGGCTACCCGCTCCGGCATCATGAATGCCGCCACGGACGAAGGCTTAGCCAACAGTTGCAGAACGTAGCCAAAAGGTTTGGCCAGCGTCAGGGTGATGGTTTTGTCGTCGGTGGCGGTAATGCTGGCGGTGTACTTCATCATCAACTGCCCGCCGACGTCATACCGCGCCCAGCGATTGAGGGAGGCGACGCAGTCCGCGGCGGTGACGGGCTTGCCGTCATGCCAGAGCAGGCCGTCACGCAGCGTAAAAGTGTAGGTCAGGCCGTCTGGCGAAACGGTCCAGTCGGCCATTTGCGGCTTGGGCACAAAATTCTCGTCCATGCCGATCAGGGTATCGTAAATCATGTAGCCGTGATTGCGGGTGATCTGCGCGGTGGTCGCGATCGGATCGAGCACACGCAGGGATGAGGACATCACCGCATGCAGGGTTTTCTCCGCGGCTGACGCGGATGTGGCGTACAGGGCAGCGCTCAGGCTGAACGGCAACAGCAGACAGGCGATCAGGGAACGGGATGGATATTTTTTCATTCTCAACACTCCTTCAAAATAGCAATGTGTGGTGTCGGGACTTGCTGTGTGGTGCTACGCCATGAGACAACGCCGGGCGCCCGAGCCATAACCTTCAGGCAACCACGGCCAGCTCATGCTCTCCCTCCGGATCAGGGACGTTTAACGCCGGTCTGGCGGGTGATGATGCCGTAATGTTCGATACGTCGGTGACGCGCGAAATCGAAGATGGTGCTCTTGCCGAAATGGCTCAGATCCATATCGCAGCGATGGACAATCAGCTCATCCTCCTGCCCCTTGGCTCTGGCGACCACAAAACCGTTGGGATCGACGATCACGCTGCCGCCCATCAGCGGAAAGCCGTCTTCGACCCCGGCCTTCGCGACGCCGACCACCCAGGTGGCATTCTGGTACGCGCCGGCCTGCATGCACAGTTCGGAATGGAACAGCCGCTGCGCTTCGCCTTCGCCGCGATTCTGCGCGTTCACCGACGGCGTGTTGTATCCCAGCGTGATCAGTTCCACCCCCTGCAATCCCATGACGCGATAAGTCTCCGGCCAGCGGCGGTCATTGCAGATGCACATGCCCATCACGGTGCCCTGGGTTTCCCAGGTCGGAAAACCGAGGTCGCCCGGTTCGAAATAGCGTTTTTCCAGATGTTGAAAGTCCCGATGGATATCGAACTCGACATGCCCCGGCAGGTGCACCTTGCGGTACTTGCCGACGATATTGCCTTGACGATCGGTCAGGATCGAGGTGTTGTAATGGTGGCCGTCGGGGGTCAGTTCGGCGTAACCGAACGTAATGGCGATGCCGTGTTCGCGGGAAAAATCGAACAGCGGACGCGTCACGTCATTCGGCATTTCACGCTCGAACCAGCTATCGACTTCCCGCTGATCTTCCATATACCAGCGCGGAAAGAAGGTGGTCAGGGCCAGTTCGGGAAATACGACGAGTTCACACGCCTGCCGCCGGGCCTGTTCCAGTAACGCCAGCATGCGCTGGACCACACTTTCTCTTGAGTCGCTTTTTTGGATCGCCCCCAGTTGGGCGCCGCCGATAACGATTTCGCGCATGCCATATCCTCCACAAGACCGACTCGGTGTCGGCAAACCTTTGCAGTGCGTAGGGTTCATTGTGGAAGGTTCGACCTTATATGTCGTATGCCAATATGTCGGTCTGGATTAACCTGATGTTAATCCAGATTGAACAGGTGAAAGCCGCCGTCCTTCAGCGTGCTGCGCAGATGTTCGACGAACACCTGCGCAAATTGCGCCAGAGGTTCACGCCGCAGGTGCACAAGGCTGATGGTCAGGCGTTCTTCGTTGAGGATCGGCAGCACCGCCATACGCTCCGAACCCGACGCCCGGTAGGAAACTTCATCGACGACGGAAAACCCGGTGCCGTTTTTAACCAGCGCGCAGGCGTGGTGGGGAGAATCGACATCAATGCTGGGCCGATATGGCAGGCCCACGCGCTCGAAAGCCTGATTCATAAAACTGTGAAACGGGGTATCCGAGGCATAGCCGATGAACGCGGTATCCGCCAGCGCCTCGGGCAGCTCGTTTGCCGAAATGCGGGTCAGCGGGTGATCCTCCGGACATACCACCAGCACCCGGATGTAGCTTAGAGGGATGGCGCGCAGATTGGGGTGATCGATAGGAAACAGGGAAATCCCGAAGTCGGCCTGCCGGTCGAGCAGACGATCGCGCAACAAGGAATGGCGCAGACATTCCAGGCTGACGAGGATGTCTTCGTTGCACCGTCGGAAAGCAGCGATGGCATCTGGCACCAGCTGATGCCCCAGACTGGGGCTACTGGCGATGCGCAGCACGCCATGACGCTGCTGAACCAGATTGTGCAAAGTGGTGTTGACCCGCTGAATATCACGATAGACTGATTCAACATCAGTGAAGAGACATCTCGCCTCCGGCGAAGGATACAATCGCCCCTTAACCCGTTCGAACAGTTGAAAGCCTATACGCGCCTCGGTGTGGGAGAGCATCCGGCTGACAGCCGGCTGAGAAACATACAGAAGTTGCGCGGCACCGTTGATCGAACCGGTGATCATAACCGCCCGAAAGACTTCGATCTGACGCAGATTGAGCGACTGCATTCGACATACCTCGGTGAAATTGATGGCGTCCGCCTAGCGCCGAACGCTTAACAATAGGTTATATGACCATAGCAATTAGTATGCCAATGACATAAACAAGCCGAATGTTGCGCTGACAGCAGGGAAATGACCCGGTAATAATATGATTTGCCCACTTATTGAGGAGTCTACCGCCGTGGCCATTCCACAAACGATCCTGCCTGTCTTCCTGCTAATCATGCTGGGCTATGTTCTGGCCCGCCGTGGCGCGCTTGATCCCCACGCCAACAAGGCGCTGGGCGGCCTTGCCTTCAAACTATTCATGCCGATGGTGCTGTTCACCGGGATGATCAACGCGCCGCTGCATGACGGCCTGAACATCAAGATCCTGGCCGCGTATTTCGTTCCGGCGTTATTCATTTTCGCCGCGGTCAACCTGTTCGCCCATCGCCGTCTGGGATATCCCACCCCGTTCGGCCTGACCGCATCCTTCGCCAACAACGCCCTGATCGGTCTGGCGATGGTGGCGGGGCTGTTCGGCAACGATGGCCTGATACTGCTGTTCACCGTACTCGCCGTGCACAGCCTGCTGCTGTTCAGCGCTCAAAGCTTCTACGACAGCTTCGCTGGCAGCGAACCGTTCAAACCCGGCATTCTGGTCGCTAGCCTCGCCAATCCGATGATCGTCGGTCTGCTGTTGGGAACGGCGGTCAATCTGTCGAATCTGACGCTGCCGGGCTGGAGCATGAAACTGGCGACCTGGCTGGCTCAGGCGGCGCTGCCCTGCGCGCTTATCGTGCTCGGCGCCAATCTCTCCGGCTATCGGCTGCGTCCCAGCGCGCTTGTGGTCGGCATCACGGTCGCCAAGCTGGCCGCCATGCCCTTGCTGGTGCTGCTGACCTGCATGCTGCTGAACATCAGCGGCATGCCGCGCAGTGTACTGGTGCTGATGGCCGCCAACCCCTCCGGCGTCAACGTGCTGGGCTTTGCGCGCTCGCTGGAAAACAGCCAGGTCGCCAGCTCGGCTATTTGCCTTTCTACGCTGCTGTCGATGGTCACTCTCCCGCTGTGGATGTGGATTATCAGCCTGCTTTGAGCCACGCCGTCATTCAATCCACTCTGGCCATAACGCCTACGCCTGCCCGGCGGTGAGGCTGTTGTTTGATGAAGGAGACGAAGGGAAAATGCAGCGGATCGTTGCCGATCAGTCTTTATCGCGCTTCCGGGCGGCGATTTTGCTCTGCCGCCAGTTGAGCAACGGCGTCACCGACATGCCATGCACCACCACGCTGGCGACGATCAGCGTAAAGGCCATATCGGCCATTCTTGTTACCTCGTCACCGGCCAGTCCGTGGGTATAGGCCCAGGCAATGTAGTTAATGCTGCCGATCCCCCGAATTCCCAGCCATCCCAGAACCAGCCGCTGCGCACGCGGCGCCTGCATACCGATAGTGGCAATCCATACCGACAGCGGCCGGATGATCAGAAACAGCAAAGCGGCCATCAGCAGACCGGCCGGCTCCCAGTGTTGAGCCAGCGTGATGCCCAGCACGATAATGATCCCCGCGGCAAACAGTCTTTCCACCATATCGCCGAACGACAGGGCATCCCCCACCACCAACCCAACCGAACTGGTGGGATTGGTTTCGCCCGGTTCGTGACGAATATGGGGATTGACCATCACCTCTGCGGGAGGGCGGTTATCGCTGTCGGAAAATTCATCGGCAGGCTGACGATTGACGACGCGCATTTCTGCCCGGCGCAGTCCGACGCCGGCGGCAAAAGCCGCAAGAAATCCTGACGCATCCAGCGCCTGTGCGGCGGCATAGCTCAGGGCAATCAGCGCCAGCGCCAGAAAATCGTTCGGCGCAACGTCCTGATGGGTATGGCGCAAATGTGTGGCGTACTGGCCGACAAAGCGGCCCATGGCAAAACCGATTCCCACCCCGGCGGTAATGGCCCACAGCACGTCCACCAGCGCCCACTGGCCGAACGCAGCCAGCGATACGCCGCCCGGCGTGGTCAGCAGCATGACCGCCAGCATCAGCAACGGCAGAGCGCTGCCGTCATTCATTCCCGCCTCGCTGGAAAGCGAGACGCGCAGGTTATCATTATCGCTGGCATCGTTAACCGAGATTAAGCTGGCCAGTACCGGGTCGGTAGGCGCCACAATCGCGCCAAACGCCAGTGAGATCGGCCAGGAGAGCCCGGCAAAATAGTGCACCGCAAGGGCCGCGCCCGCTACCGTCAACAGCATGCCGGGAAACGCGAGCCGCAGACCGATGCGCCACCCCTGGCTTTTTAGCGGCAGCCTCAGCTTGAGACCGGTAATAAACAACGACGCGGCCATGGCGATTTCAGTGATATTTTTTGTCAGCTCCGCATGAGCGGCAATATCCACTCGCAGCAGATTTAACACCCACGGCCCGCATAACACCCCCGCCGCCAGGTAAATCGCAAACACCGTTATCGGACCACGCTTGATCCAACCCGACGCCAGCGACATCAGCAGTAATAAACCACCGGTTACGGCAGTCCAGCCAAGAAAGCCCATTTTTGCTCCTCTTTTGATCTATCTACCGGTGTAAGTATGATCGCTGATAGAGAAGAAGGCTGGATATCTATTTGAAATCGCCAATTTTTCAGCAGGGTTAAACGGCAATAATTGTAGAGATTCAGAGGTCCTTAGCGGCGTATTATTTTTTAAGGGCCTGCATGAAATCACGAAAATGCGGGGAGAATTCGGCAAATAATGGATGATTGCGATGGGTCATCATAACCTCGCCAAACAGTTTCAATCCAACAGCAAACGCCGTTGCCGCGGCTTCGTCAAAATCGCTGCGTTGGCGCATTCGTTCCACAATAGCGAAGATATCATCATGATTCCCCACCTCGAATTGAAGTTGCTTGTCTTCAACGGGAGGAACGCCATTTTTATCAGCAAGATGCTCAATGGTAATGCGGTATTGGTGTTGTTTCATATCAATTTCTCCATTGACCGGATGAATTATTCCCCGGCTTTAAAGGGGGCACGGATTAGCACGGTGAACCCGCGCCATAAAAATCAACAATATCACACCGGTTATCGGCTGTCTCACGCCGGAAACGTCCCCTTCTTCACCGTACATATTTTCATTCCCTTCAATCAGGGTAAACTAATCCATCGCTATACCGCATGGGAGTTCTGTGTTGAACAATAGCCCCAGGCCAGCGCATAAGATGAAATGAGAGCCAATATGCAATCACGACGAGAATTCCTGATAACCGGCCTTGGCATAGGCATTTCGGCGCTGCTCCGGCCTATCGCGACAAGTGCCGGCACAACGAATATGGCGAAACTCAGAGCCGGTGCCGGTCGGGCTAATATCGTGTTTTCCGACGATCTTTATCCTCTGGACGGATTTGTCGGCGAACACGATCCGCTTGCCGCCCGCGTTCTCCTACTGGATGACGGCAGTAAGCGGATGTGCGTCACTGTCATTGACCTGACGTCGATCCCGGAAGAAATCATTACCGCCATGAAGTCGCTTCTTACCGCCGTCACCGGCGTTCCGGCTGAGAATGCCATCATTTGCGCCAGTCACACCTTCTCGACGCCACACGTCTTTTCGGCCGGAGAGGCTCCGGCTGGTACGGACACCGCACGCAACGATGCCATGCGCGGCGCTTTCGAGACCGCGCTGCGCGTCGCGGCGATGCAAGCCATCGCCACCTTGCAGCCAGCGCGCCTGGGCTTCGGTTCCGGCACGAGTCGGGTGAATATCAACCGCGACGCGCCCACATCGCACGGATGGTGGTTGGGGGCTAACGAAGCGGGTTTCACCGATCCCTTCCTCGGCGTGCTACGCGTCAATAGCCTCGACGGCAAGCCTCTGGCGATCCTGATGAACTTTTCGGTGCAATCCTCGATCACCGACGGCTCACAGCGCGAAACCGGCGGAAGGCTGATTTCCGCCGATCTGGCCGGGGCTGCTGCGCGTTATGTCGAGACGCACTATGGTTCAGACGCTGTCGCGTTATTCCTCGTCGGCGCGGCAGGCGATCAGGCGCCTTATCTTCAGGCAAATCGGCATGTCGTTAACGAAGACGGCAGCGTCGGTCAAATTGACCTCCACGAGGCGGGCTTCATACTGGTGGATCTGCTCGGCGAGCGCCTCGGTGCGGATGTCGTTCGCATCGCCCGGCACATCGTGATGGAACCTGCAACGACGCTGGACATACGACGTGAGAGTATAGAAGTAACCTCACAAGACTTTTCGCCGGGCGACAAGCCAGTCGGTCCCGTCATCGCCTTCGACTACAAAATTGGTGAGAAGCAGACCGTTCCGGTCGTATTGATACGTATCGGCGACATGGCGCTGGTCGGTATGCAGCCTGAACTTGCCGCAAGCATCGGCGCGCAAATCCGGGCTAACTCGCCGTACAGGCAAACGATGGTGGCAACCATGGTCGATGGCGCAGCCAAGTATATGCCCGATTCACAAAGCTACGACCGATTCACTTACGAAGCACGGAGCTCACCGTATGCAAAAGGTGCGGCTGAGGCTGCGGCCGCTGCAATAATCAGCAAACTGAAGCAAATGGACAACATCAAAAACTGAAGAGGACTAAAAATGCCATCACGTCGAGACTTCCTGATCATGGGCGTATGCGCCGGAGCGCTGATTGCGATTAATGCGCCTGTTTTTGCACGAAACGGCACCCGGTATGCAAAGGGGGCGACAGCCATTACGCAGGTATCCGGCGATGGAATCCGCTTGACCGGGATCGCCGTGGAGTACGATGCGCCAGTCAATAGCGCGGAACTGTCTGCCGCAAGCTTCAGCGTTGAGGGACGAGTCATCACCGGCGTGTTTGCCAGCACCTCCGCCGATCTTGCCGGCCGGGCAGCGGAAGGCCGTTTCGTCATTATTACGCTGTCGCCCGAGGATAAAAATGCCCTTCTTGCTGAGAAAGTGCAGTCGCAGAATGGAGATCGCAAGCAATCCTCTGGCGGCATGGGCCCCGGAAAGGCCGGCGATATTCCGGTCTATGACACTGTCTACAAAACTGCCGCCGCCAGAGTCGTTCAGTCCGGGCCAGTCACGATGAGCGACGGTCATACCATTCCCGCCAGTACCGAGGGATTGGAAACGACCAAAGTCGAGAACCTGATCGTTGACGATTTCCAGCAGTTGGAATTTCACGACCCGAAGACAGACAAGAAACTTCGCTACAACCTGTTCGTGCCGAAAGATTATGATGCAGGAAAATCCTATCCGCTGGTGCTGTTCATGCACGATGCCGGAGCCACCAGCGACGTGACGCCAACCACGCTATACCAAGGGCTGGGCGCGGTAGTCTGGGCAAGCCCTGAAGATCAGGCCAAACGGCCATGCTTCGTTCTGGCGCCCCAATATGCCGAAATCATCGCTGATGACGATTCGCAAACGTCCGATATGCTGGACACCACCATCAATCTCATCAATACGCTGGCGGAGCAATACCGCATCGACCGTAACCGACTCTACACCACCGGCCAATCGGGCGGCTGTATGATGTCGATCGCAATGGACATCAAGTACCCGACGTTCTTCGCCGCGTCATTCCTGGTGGCAGGCCAATGGGATCCCGCGTTGGTGAAACCGCTCGCCCGGCAAAAGCTCTGGATCCTGGTCTCACAGGATGACAATAAGGCTTATCCCGGGCAGAACGTCATCACGGCCGCGCTGGAGAAAGACGGGGCGAAAATCAGCCGCGCCGTCTGGGATGGGACCTGGACGCCGGAGCAATTCCGCGCCGCCTTCGAGAAAATAGACGCCGAGGGCAGTCCGATCAATTACGTGACCTTCCGCGAGGGCACCGTCATCCCGGAAAATCAGTCAGCGGAAGGCGCCAGCGGGCACCGGAACACCTGGCGCATCGCGTACACGATTGAGCCGATCCGTGAATGGATCTTTCGGCAGAACAAAAACCCGTTCCAGAATGATAGCGCCGCTTAGCAGCATCGAAGGCAGAGATGACTGAATGAGGCGGGACGCGGCGGAATACGGCATGCATCGGCGGTATTCCGCGCGGCCAGAAAGGCTGGTCAGGTCTAATAACGGGTCGGCGGGACGCCGAACATCTTCCGGAAGGCATAGGAAAAAGATGCGGTGCCGGAGTAGCCAAGATCCAAAGCCACCTGGGTTACGCTGCAATTATTTTTCAGCATGATCACGGACTCCAACAGCCGCATGCGTTTTTTCCATTCGCTGAAGGCTACGCCCGTTTCTTTTTTGAAACGGCGCGAAAAGGTGCGTACCGACATCCCGACGTTGGCCGCCCACTGCTCAATACTGTGCCCTTCATCCGGAGTTTCCTGAATTTCCCGGCATACCCGCATCAATGTCAGAGAACTGGGCCAGGGCAGTGAAAAACCGGCATCCGGCAGTTTCTGGATCTGCGCGATCAGCACGTTGACCAGCATGCCGTCATCCCCGGCGCTGTCGTACTGTTCCGGTACATGCTCGGTCGCATAGTGAATGAATTCTCTGACGAAGCTGCTGATCTGTACCACCCGGCAACTATTGTGATTGATCGCCGCGAAATCCTGTTCGATATACAGGCTTTCCAACAGCACATCGCTGGTGGTCAGAACGCGATGCGGCACGTTCGCCGGGATCCATATGCCGTAGAAAACCGGCACAATTAGCGTCCTTCCCTCGATTTCTACCCGCATCCCCCCTTCGCGCGCGTACAGAAATTCGACAAACGGGTGTTGATGCTGCTCGACGAGTACGCCTTTTCCCCACCGGCAGGTGCGGAAATAGACGGAACGAGGCAGCGTCAGCCGCTCAGGAGCCGCAACAAGCTGAATCATCGCGTCCTCATAAAGTGGGAAACGGGAAGTGTATGGTATGGCCGCTAATCGACATAAATTGTCCTTTCATGATAATACAGGCCGGTACAATTACCTGATAATAAATCATCTCTATTTGAGATTTCAAAAAGAACAGGGAGTTGGTTATGCACCCCGCTTATATCCAGGATCATTAATTTTCCTTACCCCACAATCAGTACGCAATGACCTGAACCCGGCGGAGGGCAGCAACGCTGCTTTTATGCCAGGCAATGTTGATCTATTACTGTTAGCGGATAACAACGCGATTCACTGTTAAACCAGGAAGAGACTATGAGTAATGTATGCGCGGTCAATAGCTGCGATGATAAGAACGAATGGCTTCGTATCGCAGACGATATGCTCACCCAATCCGGCATAACCATCAATGGTTCGGAACCCTGGGATATTCATGTTAACCATTCTTTGTTTTTCAAACGAGTATTACAACAAGGTTCTATCGGGCTGGGAGAAAGCTATATGGACGGCTGGTGGGATTGCGACAGGCTGGATATCTTCTTTCACCGAATACTGCGCGCCCATCTCGATGAAAAAATGCCGTCCCGCGTTAATGACATCCTGCGCATTGCCATCGCCCGGCTAACCAATCTCCAGTCAAGGAAACGCGCCTGGATCGTGGGGAAAGAGCATTATGATCTGGGCAATGACCTGTTCTGTCGCCTGCTTGATCCCTACATGCAATATTCCTGCGGGTACTGGAAGCAAGCCGATAACCTATGCGATGCCCAGCGGGATAAGCTGGATATGATTTGTAATAAATTGCAACTCCAACCGGGCATGACGCTGCTGGACATCGGCTGCGGCTGGGGCGGGCTGGCGGCTTATGCGGCGCAGCACTATGGCGTCACCGTTCATGGCGTGACCATTTCCGCTGAACAGCAAGCCTTTGCGGAAAAGCACTACGCTAATCCGGACATCCATATTCTGTTGCAGGACTACCGTGATTTACACCAGCAGTATGACCGCATCGTGTCCGTGGGCATGTTTGAGCATGTCGGCCCGAAAAATTACGCCACTTATTTTGAGGTCGCCAACCGTTGCCTGAAACCGGACGGTATTTTTCTTCTTCATACCATCGGCGCCAATCAAACGGCTCATAACGTCGATCCGTGGATTAATAAATATATTTTTCCCAATGGATGTCTTCCCTCGGTAAAACAGATTGCCAGCGCGAGTGAAAAATACTTTGTCATGGAAGACTGGCATAACTTCGGTTCGGATTACGATAAAACGCTGATGGCCTGGCATGAGAATTTCCTCGCGGAGTGGCCTCAGCTGAAAGAGAATTATTCCGAACGCTTCAAAAGAATGTTTGTTTATTATCTTAACGCCTGCGCCGGCGCATTTCGGGCCAGAGACATTCAATTATGGCAAGTGGTCTTTACCCGCGGCCTCGAGCATGGGTTACAGGTGCCACGTTAACCGCTACAGATACCCCCCTTCTCTCTCCAGTAAACCATGCCGGGACCCATTCTCCGCGGCGATGGATGCGCCGTGGGAACACAACCGAACATCCAGACGGTAGATTTGCGGCGCGCCCTATACAGGGCGCGCCGACGTTTACCTGGCAGCGCGGCTGGCGGAGGTTTTAAAATGCCTGATTACGCTGCGGATAATAGGATACAACAGGGTGAACGCCGCCAGGCCCAGCAGGACCGCGGTGATCGGATGGGTATAGATGAAATCCATGCTGCCGTTGGATATCGACATCGCCCGGCGGAAGTTGCTTTCCGCCATCGGCCCCAGAATGAGCGCCAGTACCACTGGCGAGGGGGGAAATTCGAACTTGGCCATCACGTAGCCCACGACGCCGGCCACCAGCATGATGCCGATATCGAAGATGCTGTTGTTGATGGCGTAAGTGCCGATGATGGACAGCGCCATGATGAGCGGCGTAAGAATGGGTTTCGGGATTTGCAGCATTTTCACAATCAGCTTCAGCGACCCCAGCCCCATGATCAGCATGACGGCGTAACAGAACAGCATACCGGCGAAAATGGTGAACACCATATCGCCGTGTTCCTTGAACAGCATCGGCCCCGGCTGTAGTCCCTGTAGCGTCATGGCGCCCAGCATGATCGCGGTGACGGCGTCGCCGGGGATCCCCAGCGTCATCATCGGCAGCATAGCGCCGCCGGTACAGCCGTTTGCGCCGGCTTCGCAGGCGGCGACGGCGGTGATTTCGCCTTTACCGAAGTTTTCCGGGGTTTTGCTGAAGCGCTTGGCCTCGTTATAGGCGACGAAAGCCCCGATCTCCGCGCCGACGCCGGGGATGGTGCCGATGAAAACGCCGATGCCCGACGAACGCAGAATGGTCGCCAGACAACGCTTGATCGTGGCCTTGGTGGGGATCACACTGCCAATCGCGACGGCGCTTTTCTTGACCAGATCGGTTTCCGCCATCCCTTTAAACGCTTCGGATGCGGCGAACAGGCCAATCATCACCGGAATAAAGGGAACGTTCATCAGCTCGGGAAATCCGCCGGTGAAACGGGGGAACCCGGTCATGGGATCGAGCCCGACGGTGGCGATGAGCAAGCCGATGAAACCGGCGATAATCCCTTTAATCATCGACTTGCCGGCAATGCTGGAAATGATGCTCAAGCCGAATATCGCCAGCGCGAAATTTTCCGCGGCGCTGAATTTCAGGGCGATGCGGGCAAGCATTGGCGCCAGGAACACCAACACCAAAACGCTGATGGTGCCGCCGATAGTGGAGGAAATGATAGCGATCCCCAACGCGCTGCCGCCTTCTCCCCGTTTGGTCAGCTCATAGCCGTCAATCGCCGTGGCCGCCGCGGCGGGCGTGCCAGGGATCCTCAGCAGAATGGCGATGATGGAACCGCCGTACACGCCGCCGAAAAATACCCCGCTAATCATCAGCAGACCGGTCACCGGATCCATGCCAAAGGTAAACGGCAGCAGAATAGCCACCCCCATGGTGGCGGTAAGACCGGGCAGCGCCCCCACCATAATGCCCAGAAACACGCCGAATACCGATAACAGCAGCGCCGTAGGGTGATTGAACAATGCGATGAAGCCATCTGCAAGCATGGATAGTTCTTGCATATTTTTACCTCTTTACGATGTCTTGCCGTTTATTCGAACAGCAGACCAACGGGGACGGCCACATTGAGACCAAGATAGAAAATCACGTAGGTCAATCCCGTAATGGCAATGGCGATAACGGGATTCCATATTTTGTGTTTGAACGCCATGAGCCACATCAGGAAGATGAGATAGGGGATCATAGAAACGATGTACCCGAAATAATACATACCGAAGAAACAGGCAAAGGATGCCAGTATGCCCAGAACGGTTTTTCCGTGTCGGATATCCACATCGTCGGGCGACGGCGGAGCGTCGATCGTAATGCCGGCGCGTTTATTGCGCTTGATAATGGACAGGTTATTAAAAATTAATAATAACGCGAGCAGTATCAGCACCACGGAATAAAATACGGGAAAGCGCGAGGGTCCGATATCGGTCGCCAGACGCGAAGCCGGAAATTTCTGTGCGGCAACGATAGCGGCCAGCGACACCAGGATCAGAACCACACCGATGGCGATTTCGATTTTACGTGCGTTATCCGGTACGGGGATATCCGGATCTTTCGGTTCATGAGCCATATTAATTTTCTCTGATGCTAAAAGGTTTCTGCGGCGGCCTGGGGCCCGGATATCGTATCGCGGACCCGATTGAAAAAGGCTTTATGCCTGGTTAACGTTCAGCTGTCGTTTATTGTCAACCGTACTACTGCGCCAGACCGACTTTAGTCATTAACTCTTTGAAATAACGGTTATCGCGCTCGATCAACTGCTGGAACTCCTCGGCGTTACGGTAATCAAAGTTCAGATTGATGCGGCTCAGGGATTCGGCGAATCTGGGATTCTCCGCCACTTTGCGCGCGGTTTCCGCCAGCACGTCCTGAACGTCCTGCGGCGTTTTCTTCGGAACGAGAATGCCGCGCCAGGTGCCAATGGACAGATCGACGCCATTTTCCTTCAGCGTGGGGACATCTTTGAAAGCGGCCAGTCGTTCATCGGCCATGACGCCGAGGATTTTCACGGTTCCCGCCGCCACGTGCGTGGAGACTTCCGCAGCGCTGACGCTCACCGCCTCAATATGCCCGCCCAGAAGCGCAGTAATGGCTGGCGCGGCGCCATCGTAAGGAATGTTGTTGAACTTCGTGCCGGTTTTATCGCCGAGAGCTTCCGCGGCCAGATGCCAGATAGCGCCGGAACCGGAGTTACCGATGCGGATTTTGCCCGGATTGGCTTTGGCGTATTCCATGAATTCCGCAAAGGTATTCCATGGCGCATCGATTTTCACCGTGATGGCGCCCGGATCGGCGTTCAGCAACGCGATGGCGGCGAAGTCGTCGGCATTGAAGTTGACCAGCCCCATGTGCGGCAGCATGGTGATCTCCGCGGTGCCGAGGCCGATTTTATAGCCGTCCGGACGCGCCGCAACCAGTTCGGAGAAGCCTACTGCGCCACCGCCGCCGGGCTTATTGACGATACCGATTGCTTTGGGCAGATATTCTTTCGCTACGTCGGCAAACGAACGGGCGACCAGATCGGTGCCGCCGCCTGCGCTGTAGGGAACAATCATTTCTATCTGCCGAACCGGATAGTCGGCGGCCAGCGCAGGTACGGCGGACAGGAGCGATGAGGCGGCCAGTAACCCGGCCAGAGCGTGAGGCAGAATATTACGAGTTTTCATAAAGCACTCCAGTACAGAGATATAGTTTTATAGTTAATTATGCGTGGGATGTTCGCCAGGCTCGCACAAAGGCGGCGGCGTTCTTCCCGACGCTCTCAGGCGACATGCCGGGCTTATAGAGCATGCCGCCAATGCCAAAACCACTGGCGTCGGCTGCCAGCCAGCCGGATAGGGATTCAGCCGTGATCCCGCCGACGGGCAGCAGCGGGATCTCCGCGGGTATGACGGCGCGCCATGCCTTCAGCGTCTGCGGAGAAACGGCTTCGGCAGGGAAAATCTTGACGCCGTGCGCGCCATTGGACAACGCGCTGAAGGCCTCGCTTGGCGTGGCCGCGCCGGGCAGACTGATCAAACCCAGTTTTCTGGTTTCCTGAATGACGGCCGGATCGGTATGCGGCGAGATGATGATTTCACCTTGATTCTGCTTTACCGCACGCACATCGTTAACCGACATGACCGTACCGGCGCCCACCCAGCAATCCTGCGGCAGAGCCTGCCGCAGACGGGCGATACTGCGCAACGGCTCGGGTGAGTTCAACGGTATTTCGATGATGCGGAATCCCGCCTGATATAGTTGACGTCCGATATCTTCGACCTCGTCGGGAGTAATTCCCCGCAGGATGGCAATCAGTCCCGTTTGCCGTAATGTTGTTAAGAAATCCATGGTTAAATCCCCTGCTGTTGGCAAAAAACGGCGTCAGTCGAGCAGACCTGCCAGGTGGGCGATGTACCATAGCCCCCGCTCTGTCGCACCGTCAGAAATATGAACCGGATAAGGACACTCCAGATAGGTCAGCGCGCGAATATAGCGCTGACACAGCGCTTCAGACCCGATGAACGTGATCGGAATCTCCTGGTCTGGCTCCGGCGTCAGTCTGGACAACACCGCCAATAATTCGCTGCCCAGCACCAACCCGGAAAGATAGTCGGCCTGCTGCTGCGCGGTGATGTGTTTGCATAGCAGGCGGCTGCGCACGGAAAACAGCGTGCCGAGCAAACCGACGGATTCTTGGTAACGCTGAGCGACCGCCACCCCTTGAGCAAACGCCTCCCAGTCCGGCTGCCCGGAGGGCCGTATCGTGGTGGCCAGAATGGTGTGATGCGCCAGCGCATCGTAAAGATCGCCGGTCATAAATGTCTGGATGTGCGCGATCCGGTTTTGCGCCACTTCAACCCACTTGGCATGTGTCCCGGGCAGCGCGATCAGCGCTTTTCCCTGCCGCGCCATGGTCGAACGCAGCCGTTCATCATGCTGTAACGCGCCGGCTATCTGGGTTTCCTCGCCACGCATCACTTCAGGCAGGTCGCCGTCTTTCCATACGCCGGACACGATGGAAAAATACTGGCCGTGTCCGGTCTCAACGCGGGTTAACTGCTGGGCCAACTGCCGGATATCGCAGGGCGCCTCGATATAGGGCGCCTGACGCCAGCCCTGAGCGCTGCCAATCATGCCGCAGGCGATCACCGGACACGCCGGTGTTTCCCGCAGCCAGTCGCCACACGCCTCGGTATAGACCTGAAGGAAGGCCTCTTCCCGATTGGCCGCCGATGATGGGAGTTTCGTCACGCCATAGGGCAGCGTTCTTTTTTCCAGAACCGAGCCGTCTTTTCCCAGGCGGCAGGCACGTAGCATGGAGGTTCCCCAGTCCAGGGCAATTAGCGTTGTCATCATATTCACCTTGTTATTTTTTCCCTGCCAGCGCTCTGCGACGCAGATTAAACAATGTCCGGCTCCACCCCATTTCATTGGAAATGGCGTCGGCATAGCCTTTAACGATGTCGATAAGTTCACTCATGCGGCTGTCGGGCATATAAGGGGTAATGCTCGCGACAGAAATAGCGGCAATAATTCGGTTGGAGGCGTCTCGCACCGGTGCGGCGACGCAGCGGATGGTGAATTCATTTTCCTCCAGATCAAATGAATACCCGCCCTGAGCATATTTGGACATCGTCTGAATAAACGTCTCTGCGTCGCGTTGCGGCTGATTCGCCAGGAAAATGGCTTTCCATTCATCGGCATCCTCGTCGAGGATAAGCGCTTTGCCAATGCCGGTGGATGACAGCGGCATGCGCTGCCCGACGCGGGAACGCATCTCCAGCCCGCGCGTACCGGGGATCTTATCGATGTATAGCACGTCGTTGCCTTCCCTGATGGCGAGATGCACCGTATCTTGGGTCAGCTTCGCCAGATCCTCCAGGGTGTGCTTGGCCGCGATCCTCAATGGGTAGGCGTTAAGGGAACTGGTGCCGAGCTCGATTAATTTCGGGCCGAGATAATAGCCATCCTTATCCACAAACCTTAACAAGTTCTTGCTGACCAGTGCGTTGACCAGGCGATGCGTTGTACTGCGCGAGGTGCCCACATATTCGCCGATGGATTTCAAATCGCGATGACCGGCGGCTACGGCATCGATAACCGATAACCCTCTAAACAGAGTCTGCACACCGCTGGCCCCCGCAGCGTTCTCCGATTTCATCGTGTTTCCCCTGTGAATAAATATGAATTGCAGACATTTTTAGCACAGGTGGGAACGGTGCTTTTGTGACGCGTTTCGCGAAATTCTATAATGTGGGAGATCGTCCCACATATAGGGATTTACTGCATAAGTCCAGCGGGACCTGCCCCTGTGTTTCGGCTAGCCATCATATAATCACTCAATATAACTAATGCCAAACTGTCCTAAAGAACATGAGACCAATGCGATTAAAGTAATGAAACATGAGGAGTCACGAGAATCATGACGCTTGCAATCTAAAAGATGAAAAGGCGGCCCTATGCAGCGCCTCATGCCAATAGACGAGGTCGCCACGATCGAGCTCGTCAAAATAAATATGCGCTGAGATAAACACCGCAGGTGGCTAAGGTATTGGTATGACGGTATTACTGGATATAAAGGGACTGAGCGTGCATTTCCGCGAACAGAGTGCGGTGGATAATCTGGACCTGCAAATAACGGCGGGAGAAATGCTGGCGCTGGTTGGAGAATCGGGCTGCGGCAAGTCCACCACGGCATTGAGCATCATGCGATTGTTACCCAAACAGGCAACAATCAGCGGTTCGATCCTGTTGGACGGAACATCGGTTCTGCATCAGAGTGAAAAACAGCTCGCCGCGATGCGAGGCAATGATATCTCGATGATTTTTCAGGAACCGATGACCTCGTTAAACCCGGTATTAACTATTGGTCAGCAGGTTGCCGAGGCGCTGCTCCTGCATAAACCGTTAAGCCGGACACAGGCGCGGGAACGCGCCATTGAACTGTTGGACCTGGTCAAACTTCCCAATTCCTCCCGCCGCTTCAACGACTACCCCCATAGCTTGTCTGGCGGTCAGCGTCAGCGGGTGATGATTGCCATCGCCATTGCCTGCCAGCCGCGTCTGCTGATCGCCGATGAACCGACAACCGCGCTGGACGTGACGATTCAAGCTCAAATCCTCGCGTTACTTGACGAATTACGCCGGGAATTAAATATGGCGGTACTGCTAATCACCCATGATTTGGGCATCGTCGCCCAATGGGCCGATCGGGTTGCCGTCATGCATAACGGACGCAAGCTGGAAGAAGGCGTCGTTGAGGCCGTGCTGAATAATCCTCAGCACACTTACACGCAAGGCCTGTTGCGCGCTTCCCTGCATATGGATCAGGGACAACATTATCGTCAGTCCAGTCTGGCGGAAATTCGTTTTAGCGATAAAACCGGGTTTACGCTCTCACATCCCCCGCTGCGCGCCTCCCATCGTGCTGCCGCTCAACCAGATGACTCGCCCATACTGTCGGTTGAAAATCTCACGGTGACCTACGACAACGATCGGGATGGCGTGACGGCGGTCAACGATGTTTCACTGCACATCCAGGCCGGTGAAACGCTGGGGCTGGTGGGAGAATCCGGCTGTGGTAAATCGACGCTGTCGCGCGCCATTATGCAACTGGAGCCCGTGCAAAACGGGAAGGTGCTGTTTAACGGGCAGAATTTGTCGTCATTATCCCGCAAGGCGTTGCTGCCCTGGCGAAAACAGATACAGATGATTTTTCAGGATCCGTACAGTTCGCTTAATCCGCGTCAGCGCGTTGATGAAATTTTGGGTTACGCACTCTCTATTCATGGCATCAAAGATAGACAGGAACGGGAGCGCCGCATCGTGCGTATTCTGGATGACGTCGGCTTACCCAGCACGGCACGAAGCCGGTATGCGCACGAATTTTCCGGCGGCCAGCGCCAGCGTATCGGCATCGCCCGGGCGCTGGTATTACGTCCGCAATTAGTGATCTGCGACGAGCCGGTTTCCGCACTTGATGTCTCAATTCAGGCTCAGGTTCTTAATTTACTGGTGGATTTAAAGACAGAACTGGGCCTGACCTATCTGTTTATTTCTCACGATTTGGCGGTAGTCCGTTATATCGCCGATCGCGTCCTGGTCATGAACGACGGGCGCATTGTGGAAGAAGGCGATCACCAGCGTATCTGGCACCAACCTCAACATCCTTATACCCGTACGCTGCTGAATGCCGTGCCTGGCAATACAAACCATCGACAGCCCGAAACACGATTCGGTGCCGACAAAGGTAAGAAAGACGAAGGAAACGCAGCGCGAGGCGTGCTTCCTTCAGCGTCCGTAGTTTCAAGCAGCCTTCGGTAGTTTTCTTATCCACCGCCGACGGTTATACGTTTCACCATCATGGCCGGCTATTGCTGAAGCGGTCATATAACTGATGAATAATAAGATCTGGGGAAAACACATTATGACAAATCATCCAACCGACCAGCAGCGTCCCTCTGACAGCACCGTGGATGCGGTTATCGAATACGAACTCAATCGTCGAAAATTTCTCGGCATCTCCGGCGCCATCCTGGTTTCAGGCGTTTTTGGCGGGATATGGCCAAATGACAGCGTTGCCGAGGTCGGCAGCCTGCCAAATACCCTAACCGGCGCGGTGCGGGGCGGCACGTTGGAAGCAGTGGTGCACCCGGAACCGCCAACGCTGGCTTTCTTTATCAATACCTCCACACCCGGCCGTACGGTCGTCAGCAAAATTTTCGACGGTTTATTCGACTATGCTCCCGATCTGTCCCCTCGCCCACAGCTGGCGGAAAAGGTGGCGCTTTCGGATGATGGCCTGAAGGTGACGATCTTTTTACGCAAAAATGTCTTCTGGCACGATGGTCAGCCGTTTACCTCCGCGGATGTGAAGTTCTCAGCGGAAAATGTCTGGCTACAGTACTCACCTTTCGCACGCCGGGTATTCCAGTATCTGACCGCTACGGAAACGCCCGACGACCATACCGTGATTCTGACGCTATCCAAGCCAACGCCGGTGGTGCTCAACGCGCTTGATGTGGTCGCCACGCCGATTCTGCCCAAACACCTGTATGAAGGCACCGATATTCCCAATAACCCGTATAACAATAAGCCTGTCGGCACCGGTCCTTTCGTTTTCAAAGAGTGGCAGCGCGGCAGCCATATTTCGCTGGAGCGGTTCGATAAATACTGGCAACCCGACCGTCCCTTCCTGGACAAGCTGTTATTCAAAATCATTCCTGATGTTTCCGGTCGCGCCACCGCATTTGAAACAGGCGCAATCCAATACGGCGAGCGCAATCCCGTTACCTTCGCCGATGCGGACCGACTGGCAAAACTGCCCAATCTGACGCTGGATACCGCGGGTTACAACGGTTTCGCCACTTCATTCTGGCTGTTGCCCAATCTGCGCGACCCGATTCTGGGTAATCTGAAGGTTCGTCAGGCCATTGCGCACGCCGTCAATAAAGATCTGCTGGTTAAAACCGTGTGGGGCGGTTACGCCAAACCGGCCACCGGCCCGGTCTCATCCCAGCTAAGCACCTTTTATACCGACGATACCCAGCAATACCCTTTCGATCCTAAAAAAGCGCAGATGCTGCTGGATGAGGCGGGCTATACCAAAAAAGCGGATGGCTGGCGTTTTAAACTGAATCATGACTTTATTCCATTTGGCGACGACTACCGTCGAACCGGCGAGTTCGTTCGTCAGGCGTTGCGCGCCATTGGCATCGACGTGACGCTGCGCGCGCTCGATCTGGCCACCTGGACGAAAAATGTCTTCAAGGATTATGACTATCAGTTGGCCAGCTCCTGGGGGGTAAACTGGACCGATCCCCAGTTGGGCGTCGAACAGTTGTACTGGTCAAAGGCGGAAAGCAAAGGTACGCCCTGGACCAACGCATCGGGATACGCCAGCCCTGAGGCCGACCAAATTATCGAAGTGGCGCAGGTCGAAGTGGATCCGCAAAAACGTTTGGCGCTTTACCATGAATTGCAGCGAATTGTGCAGCGCGATCTCCCGCAGATTAATATTTTTGAATTCAAGTGGTTTGGTATCTGGACCAGGAATCTGCGCAATGTGACAGACACGTTCAACCACAGTCAGAATAATTTTGCTCATGTGTGGTTTGATAAAAAATGAGGATCGATAGCAGGAAAATGACGCCATGACAAAACGGGTTCTTTTCAGATTGCTTCAACTGGCGGGCGTGATAGTCGGCGTGGCGACGCTTAACTTCTTCTTGCTGAAGGCGCTCCCGGGAGATCTGGTGGATGTTATCGCCAGTGAAAGCGGTAGCGCCACGCCAGAACTCATCCAGCATCTGCGTGAGCTGTATGGGCTGGATCGAAATCTGTTTGCGCAGCTCATCGCCTATCTGGGGGAACTGACGCGGGGAAATCTGGGGTTTTCCTTTCGCTTCGGCGAGCCGGTGCTGGATCTGATCCTCGACAGAATGCCAGCCACCATCCTGCTGGTTGGCGTCGCCCTGATCCTGTCGGTGACTGGCGGCGTCCTGCTGGGCGTCGCTTCGGCACGGCGGCCTCACGGTGCAGCCGACACCACGATTTCCATGCTCTCCACCATCGGCTATTCGGCTCCCATGTTTTGGGTTGCCCTGATGCTGATCATTCTGTTTGCCGTCAAGCTGTCATGGCTGCCGGCCAGCGGCTGGCAAGATATCAATGCCGGATATACGGGATGGCGCCAACTGCGGGATATTGCGGCCCATCTGGTGCTGCCGGTGCTAACGCTGGCGATTTACTATATGGCGGTCTATGCCCGGCTGTCCCGCGCATCCATGATTGAAACGCTGTCCGAAGATTTTATCCGCACCGCGTGGGCCAAGGGCGCGCGTGAGAAGCGGGTGATTTTCGCCCATGCGCTGCGTCATGCGTTACTGCCGGTGATCACCATGTTGGGGGTACAGAGCAGCGCCCTGCTGGGAGGGTCGATCGTGGTGGAAACCGTCTTCGCCTGGCCGGGACTGGGGCAGCTGTCGTTTGATGCCATCCGCAGCCGGGATATTCCCGTATTGCTGGGGGTATTGCTGTTCAGCAGCGTGCTGGTGGTGTTATCGAATCTGGTGGTAGATATTGTGCATGCCTGGCTCGATCCTCGGGTACGTATCGTTAATCGCGGGCGTTGAACGCCGGCAATATAAACTGGAGGTAGAATGCGCTGGTTATTACAGCCATCGGCCATGATAGGCCTCACGATACTGCTGGCCGTACTGGCGACGGCCGGGATGGCGACATGGCTTTTCCCCGACGACCCCATGAATATGGTGGGCGTCCCCTATCTGTGGCCGGGACAGGATGCCCAGTTTCCGCTCGGCACCGACCTGATGGGCAGGGATATTCTGGCCGGTCTGTTTCACGGCGCCCGCGTATCGCTGCTGGTTGGCATCGCCTCAACGGTAATTGCCTTAGTCATCGGCATTGCCGTCGGCATCGCATCCGGTTTTTACCGCGGGCGGGTGGATAGCGTGCTGACCGGGATCACCATGCTGTTCCAGACTATTCCGGCATTTCTGCTGGCTATCATTCTGGTGGCGGTCTTGCAGCCATCCATCACGACCATCATTTTCGCTCTCGGCATCACCTCCTGGACCAGCATCGCCAGACTGGTACGGTCTGAATTTCTGGCGTTGCGCGAACGGGAATTCGTCCGCGCCAGTATTTCTCTGGGAGCTAGCGATATGCATCTGATTTTTCGTGAAATACTCCCCAACGCCTGGACTCCGGTAGTGGTTTCCACCGCCCTGCTGATTGCCAACGCGATCCTGTCCGAAGCCGGTTTATCTTTCCTCGGTCTGGGCGATCCCAACGTGGTGAGCTGGGGATCGATGATTGGCACCGGGCGGGATGCGCTGCGGACCGGATGGTATATGACCGCCCTCCCTGGCGTGGCCATTATGTTGACGGTCATGGCGCTTAATCTGTTGAGCGACGCGTTGCATACCGCCCTTAACCCGCGTTTGCGGCGCCGCGGGACGACGTTATCCGTCCTGTAAAACCACCGATCCGCGACGTCCGGTTCATCGCCAAAGGGGCGTTTCGGATCGCCCCTTTTTAGCGATACCGTAATAAAATCAATACATCAGGCTTGATGCGCCAATTCAGGCAAATAATCAGCAGATTCGTCGGCACGGAACCGATCAACCGTGCGCGATAGCTGCTGCGCCTGATCGCTAAGCGATTTTGCCGCCGCCAGGGCTTCCTGCACCAGCGCCGCGTTCTGCTCTGTACTCTGATCCATCTGGGACACCGCCAGATTAACCTGTTTGATGCCAGAGCTCTGCTCCGTGCTCGCCGCACTGATCTCCGCCACCATCGCGGTGACACGCTGTACGCTCTCGACGATTTCGCTCATGGTGGAACCGGCATGCTTCACCAGATCGGTTCCTTCGATAACTTTGGACACCGAGTCATCTATCAGGCCCTTGATCTCTTTGGCAGCGGAGGCGGAGCGCTGCGCCAGCGTGCGCACCTCGCTTGCCACCACGGCAAAGCCGCGTCCTTGCTCCCCGGCGCGCGCAGCTTCTACCGCGGCGTTGAGCGCCAGAATGTTGGTCTGGAAGGCAATACTGTCGATCACCGCGATGATATCCACCACTTTACGTGAAGAGGCGTTGATCGAATCCATGGTATCCACCACCTGTCTGACGACCGAACCGCCGCGTTCAGCCACGCTGGACGCCGACTGCGCCAGCTCATTGGCATGGCGCGCATTATCCGCGTTGTTTTGCACGGTGGAGGTCAACTGCTCCATCGCCGCGGCGGTCTGTTCCAGTGCGCTGGCCTGCGACTCGGTGCGAGCCGACAGATCTTCGTTGCCTGAAGCGATCTGCACCGATGCAGTCGTGATGGAGTTGGTGCTGCTGCGCACCTGGCTCACCAGATGGGAGAGATTATCGCGCATGGCACGAATGGCGTACAAAATGCTGGTCCGATCGCCAGCCCGGGTCTGCACGTCCACCACCAGATTGCCATCGGCAATCTGACGCACCACATCCACAGCGTACTGCGGTTCACCGCCCAATTGGCGCAAAAGCGTACGCAACATGTTCCATGCCAGCAGAGAAATCACCAGCAGCAGCGCCGCGACAATGGCCAGCAGAGTGAGTGCGTTATGCCAGAACGTTTGTTGGATATCATCAATGTAGTCACCGGTGCCGATGATCCAGTCATAGGGTTCGAACCGGGTGATAGAATAGAGTTTATCGACCAGTTCCTGGGTTCCGGGGCGCATGCCCTTGCCCTCAGTCATCGCGATGGTCTTCCCCTCCAGAGCCGCACGGTTGCGGATCCCCGATTCCCGGCCGCCATTAGCATCAACGATGCCAACGCGCTTGGGATCGGGGTGTACGTAGTTCACATCGTCGCTGTAGCCCAGCACGAAGAAATAGCGGTTGCCTTGATGAAAGCTGCCGATGGCGCGCTTGGCTTCGTTTAGCGCATCCTCATGCGAAAGCTGACCGGATTTCTCCCGCTCATAGGTTTTTTGCGCGGAGGCATGAGCCAATTCCACCAGCGCGGTGAGTTGTCCGACGCGCTCCTTCATCATCGACGAATACAAAGTATTCAATGCCACAGCGGAAAGCACCAATAATCCCAACAGCATTGCGCCGCACAACAGTATAATTCGAGTCTGTAATTTCATCGTATTTCTCTTAAATGTGTCGCACATAAATGAGACGGCCAGCCGCACGGCGATCATAGGACTTCCCTCGCGTAAATAAGGGAAATCCTGGTGCCGTGATTATTTTCTTCAGCCTGCCAGGGTTATTCAGGATATTTTCGAGACATAATAATTAATGATATGGCACTGAGTGGTATCGGCATCGATGGGGAATGCTTTATAGCCAATAATTACCTATATGATAATTATTCCCCTAATGATGATATTTACGGTTTTTGGTTGAATTTTATCAAGAAAATAGAAATACCTGCGGCGGGATAACCAGAATGCCACGTTAAAATCCACTGTTTCTTCGCGCCGTAGCAATAAACGCCGGGTGATGAATACCAGCGTCATTGGTAAGTAAATTATTGTCGTTCATTTTTTACCCTGGGTTTGCATTTTGGCGCCATCAATATCCGGAATACCATTTGGCAAACCAATACATAATAACGGCTGGTGATTATGACTTTAATTGAAAATAACCCAGAGGGAAAATACTCCCCATCAGAGATTGCTGATATTTTAAATATCCAAAATTTCCGTCCCCGCCATCTCCGATAAAACCAGATAAATGTTGGGCGCAAGTATAACGACCCTGTGAATATCGGCCGCATCCAGAATCAAACGAGCGACCGGCTCTGGAAGCGGGTCATTAACGATAAGCTACGGTGCCGGAGGCGCTCGATGAGCAAAGACACGCCCGGCAGGACTGCCAGTTATCCATTTCATTCCAGCCAACGGACGGCCAACTATATCTAATTCAATGAACGTTCACCCGACTACGCCGATGTTCTCCGGCGACTCTCTTATAAAAATACAAAATCAAAATCATTAATATCAATATGTTAAAATATAATTTATTTTATCATCCATAAATCCTCACAGAAATATTGACAACACCATTTGTTTAGATATAAATAGATATATCTAAAACAGCGTGAGGAAATCACTATGCGCAAACATCACCATCAAGACGGACAAGACCAGAAAGAAGAAATGAAAGGCCGGGGTAGCCGGGCGGAAGGCAGAGGAAAAGGCCGGGCAGAACACCGGGAACAGGAATCCGAACGAGGTCAGAGACAAGGCCGTGGCCACGGTCGGCGCGGACACGGTGAAGAGGGGCATCACGCTATGCATCACCGACGCCAGCGCCTCTTTGCCCACGGCGATCTTCGTCTGGTGGCGCTGGATCTGCTGGCGCAAAATCCCAGCCACGGTTATGAGTTGATCAAAGCCATTGAATCCCTGACGGATGGTCATTACGCCCCCAGTCCCGGCGTACTCTACCCGACGCTCGATTTCTTGCAGGAGCAGAACCTGATCGTCATTACGGACGAACTTAATGGCCGGAAAAGCTTCGAAATCACCGATGAGGGCCAGCTCTATCTTGAACAACGCCGCGAGGAGTTGCAGCAGATCCTTGAACGCATCAAAGCGCACACCGCCGGTATGGAACTGCGTAAACACCCGGAGATGAAGCGAGCGTTGGATAACATCAAATCGGTGCTGGACATCAAGGTAAACCGTGAAGGTATCAATGAAGAAACGCTGAAGAAGATCATCGGCATCGTCGATAACGCCGCTGCGGAAATTGCTCAGATTGACTGATTTTTCCCCTGACCAGACGTCAGGTTATTACGCCTCCGCCGCCCAATGCCGACCGTTTGATCATCGGTTATTCGGTCAGGCGGATAGAGAAAAAGGGTTCATGTCATTTTATGAAGACGGTCAACCCTTTTCTCAAAGCAACGCAGGGAACAACCAACGTGTAGCGGTATGGCGGACAGCTATCTGGCATCCATAAAGTACTGATCCTTGAGATCCGTCCCGCTCATCGGTTTACCAAAATACCAGCCTTGCCCAATCGCATCCGTACAATGCTCGCCAACATAGACCGCCTGTTCACGGGTCTCGATACCTTCAACCACCACCGTGGCATTAAACATCGCCATCATGTCAAAGAGGTGATCAACCATCTGCGCATTCACAGAATCCGTGCCAATCGCCTCTGTAAACATCCGGTCTATCTTAATCACATCGAAAGGCATTACGGCAAGATAGGACAAATTGGAATAACCGGTTCCGAAATCATCCAGCGCCACCCGGTACCCGGCATCATGCAAGGCGGTGAGCCTTTCGGACATCAGGGTATGATTTGCCGTCGAACGCTCCGTTATTTCCAGCATAATCTGTTCTCTGGCAATGCCGAACCGCTGTAGGAGTTCAGCAAGATAGGGTTGAAAATCAGGATCCAATACATCGCTAATATCAAGGTTAATGCTGAGATAAAAGGTTTTGTTCCTGGTCAGGACATCCCGAAGCTCTTCCAACGCCATACGAGTTACCTGACGGGTAATTTGCCCGATAATGCCCAGCTTTTCCGCTACCGGTATAAACACATCCGGCGGAATCTCCTCCCCTTTTCGATTTATCCATCTGACCAGAACTTCGGCACCGACCATTTTATTATCACGCAAACAAACCAGCGGTTGATATTTAACGTGTAACTGTTTATCACGTACCGCGCTATGAAGCTGTTTGTTGAACGATTTGTTCTGCTCGATAAGCAAAATCGCCGTCAGAGATAAGGCCCCGCTCAATAATCCCCCCAACAGCGCAATGGCCAAGCCAACATAAAACGGCAGAGAAAAGAGCCCTGATGAATGAAGACGGACATAGGCGCAGATGTTATAAAGTTTACTGCACTGATACCCCAATCGGTACTGTTTGTACCATGCACTGCTCTGTCGGGAATATTCCCCTTTTACGCCAAATGACTGATAAATGTGACGATCGTCTGCCGTGGTAAGCAAAGCGCTATAGCCGGGAATAGAAAGTGAAACGCTGTGAAAAGCATCGGGGGACGTGAATACGATAATATCGTTCTGGCTGGCGATATCCGTTGCGATTCTGGCGTCAAGCAATCCTTTCACCGCTCGCCAAAGCCGGGTTTCGTTTTTTCCCACGAGATCCGGAGCCGGTAGCGCTACAGCAGAAGTCAGGCGCCCGCGTCCGGCAGAGCAAACCAGTTTGTCATCATGAAGGCGGCCAATATCCAACAGGTAACTATATTTGTAGACCAGAAAGCTAAGTTGAAACAGATCTTCATCAGTACAGGGGGCAGATGAGAGATGCCTGACCTCACTCATCGCCCGTTCGGACTGCATCGCTACGTTATTTGCACGCAGCATGAGCGAGTCAGAATAATCGCGCAGTTTGCCTTGATCGATTTTTGCTATCACAAACTGGCAGAGCAGTAACATACCCAGCGCGCCGAGCGCGATATTAAAAACCATGATAACTTTTGCTGTTCTGCTAATCGATTTCATTGCTGCTAGCTCCCTGCCTTAGTTAAACAATCAGCTCCATGACACCCATTAATCGGCATATTCACCGTTGAGTTTACCTTTTTATCGACAAGAAAAGATGATCACCATCGATATATGGTAACAACAATATAATCACATAATATAACTACTGTAAAACAGTCCTAAAAGATAAAATATCAGGTGTATTAAAGTAAGGTGTGGATTCCACAAGGATTAGCGCAGAAAAACAGGTAAAAAAACCATTCGGCAATTTCATTTAAACCATCAGGATAAAGATATTTTCTGGATATAAAAAGAGCGTGCGGCCGTTTCCGCCAGCAGGTAACCTATAATGGCGAATAATCACGATGCCATAGCCGTTTTCATTATTCTATTCTGGGAGTACGACGGCTGGTATATTGCAGTCCACCGACAGGAAGTGGACTGCAAAAATGGGTTACTTACCGCTTTGCGCGGCTGGGGTTCCTTCCGCTTCGGTTATCGGAGCCGGGTCGCTCTGCGCTGGCGTTTCCTGCTTGATACTCTCCTTAATCGCCTGCGTTTGCGCTTGCGCGTCTGCCGAAAGCGCGTGTGCGTCGCTAATGGCCGTGTCTTTTATATCCTTTGCCTGCTCCACAATCTGACCGCTTTTTTCCTCTGCCTGGCTTTTGATGCTCTCGGCCTGCGCTTTGGCTTCGTCAGTAATGGCATCTGCGCGCTGGGCCGTATCATTTTTAATCGCATCTGCCTGCGATTTCAGTTGGTCGATTTGCTCTGAGGCTTCTTTTTTCAATTCATCGGCTTTTTGCTGGGCCGAATCGGTAATTTGCTCAGCTTTGCTATCGGCGGCGGCTTTGATTTGCTGCGCGTTATCTTTCGCTTTGTCCAATTGTGCATCTACTTTAGACGAATCGTCACAGCCGGCGATGGCTAATCCGAGCAGCGAAGCCAGAAGGACTTTATTCCATATTTTCATGAGCAATATTCCTGCGTATTGATATTCGTGTTAAAAACAGACAATGCAATAATCGTATTACACAAAAATAATAGTCCATATTTTAATACTGACAGCGTTTTTCGCCACTCAATATCACTATCAGAAAAACCGTCGTTCTCTGGAAACGCCGGTTATAATTCCGGGTCAGACAACGCCCTTCAATTTGCCCTCTGCCGAATGAATAAGGTACACGCGTTGCAAATATCGACTCATTGATAGATTTCTACGTACTGGCTGAACCAGATACACATTAAAGGCACTTCTTTTCATTCTTAATAAGAATATTTTACATTTACGTTGCCCTGAAAACGGCAATGAATCAGGGAGGTATTTCTTTTGTTCTTCTCCATAAATTTCTTAGTTCGACGACGCTCTGGCGGCAGGAGTACCGCTGATGCGACTAAACGCCGGCAACAGATCAGAAATGGGTATGGCGACATCTCAATCATAGCAAACGGTAATGATTATTATTTGCAAGTCAGCCACGGGCTTCTATCATAGAGATCTGCACGACTGCGATGGTGAGACTGCCTATGACCGAGAAAATCCTGGAAACGCCCTGTTGTATCGTCGGCGGTGGCCCGGCCGGGCTGATGCTCGGCTACCTGCTGGCTCGGGCCGGCATCTCCGTCGTGGTGATAGAGAAACACGCCGATTTTTTGCGTGATTTTCGTGGCGATACCATCCATCCCTCAACGTTGGAAATCATAGAGCATCTTGGGCTTCTGGCGTCTTTTCTGCGTCTGCCGCACCAGCAGGTAGAAACGCTGGTCGGGGAATTTAATGGCAAGAAGATCACGATGGCGGACTTCCGGCATCTACGGTGCCGCTGTCGGTTTATGGCGCTGATGCCGCAGTGGGACTTCCTCAATTTTCTTGCCGAACAGGGGCAAACGCTACCGGGATTCCAACTGTTGCGATCCACTCAGGCCGTGGGCTTGCGCCAGGAAAATGGGCGCGTGAATGGCGTGGAAGCACGGGATGCCAAGGGCGACAGGCTGCTGATTCGTACCGGACTGGTGGTAGGTACCGATGGTCGGCAATCGGTCGTACGCCAGGCCGCTGGCTTGACCGGTCAAAGTTTTGGTATGCCCCGGGATGTGTTGTGGATGAAATTGCCCAAAGCGGTCGGCGACGGCAACTGGACCAGCGGCCACGGCGGCCCCAAAAACAACGTTATCATGCTGGATCGGGGCGATTACTGGCAATGCGGCTACAGCATGACGAAAGGCACCCTTCCCCATCTTAAACAACAGGGTTTACCCGCGCTGCTGCAACAGATTTCAGCGGTGTTACCTATCGGTGTCGAACGGCTATCGGCGGCAGTACCCGATTGGGAGCATGTCAAACTGCTGGATATTCGTATCGACCGGTTGGATCGCTGGGCCGCCGCAGGCGTGTTGTGCATCGGTGACGCGGCTCACGCCATATCCCCCATCGGCGGAGTAGGCGTCAATCTGGCGATTCAGGATGCTGTAGCCGCCGCCAATATTCTGGCCACGCCCCTGGCGCGTGGCCCCGTCAGCCTGAATATCCTGAATCGTGTACAGCGTCGCCGTGAATTTCCTACCCGCGCCACCCAACGTCTGCAAATTATGATGACCGGCAAAGGAAAAGATACGTCACGCGCGGCCAAACGGTGTCCACCCGCATTAGTGATGTGGCTGATCCGCCAGCCCTGGCTACCGCGTTTAACGGGCCGCATTATTGGGCTGGGGTTCCGTCGCGAGCTGCCTCGCCTGCCGCACCGATCTTAGTATACGGCGGCGTCACCGGGATATAAGCTGAAATCACCGTATTCGGCCAAACATTCACCACTTAGCAAGAGAATCTCGATAAAGGGCTTGTCATAACCGTCGAGCGAGGCCATAATGATGCCCATTCCAGATGCTGGAATGAAAGAAGTGATTTAAAATCAAAATGTTAGTTCATAAGTGATCTATTGCCAGAACTGACATACCCTGTACGACCGTAGCTCAGTTGGTTAGAGCACCACCTTGACATGGTGGGGGTCGGTGGTTCGAGTCCACTCGGTCGTACCAATTCAAATTCCGCAGATATCCCTAACGTCTGTCGATCTTTGAAAATGAGGTGAAAACCTCTATCCTCTCGTTTTCCAGTGACATCCATCCAGCGATAATCGTCTACTTCGTATCTGTCATCAGCGTGTAAACCGCGATCTCAGCCAATGCGTAAAAACGCTGACGGCACGCGGCACCTGCGCGGCGTAAGGACGCACGATCCATATTTTGTCGGCGAATGCCTCGACGATTTGCCAGTCTGGCAATACTTCTCGCAGCGTGCCTGCCGCAATAGCCGTGTGTGCGCTGAAATCCGGCAGCATGGCAATGCCCAGGCCGCTCAATGCCGCATCCCGGATAGATTCACTGTTATTCGTGGCAAAGGGACCTTTCACATCCACGGTTAGCGCCTCGCCGCCTGTCAGGCGATGCACAAAACGCCAGCGCGGCAGTTCGGTGCCGCGCGGATAATACAGACAATCATACGCCGTCAGTTCCAGCGGATGAGCGGGGACACCCCGCGCGTCAAGGTATTCTGGCGATGCAACCAGCAATGCCCGCGTCTCGCACAGCGGCAACGCGACATGCGTTTCAGGCAAATGGTTGCTGTGACGGATAGCGAGATCAAATCCTTCGCTGGTTAGCGACACTATCCTGTCTGATACCTCAAGCTGGATGCGTACCTGCGGATACGCCTGCAAAAACACACTGATATTTGGCACCAGTTGTTGACGCGCAAAGGCCACCGGCGAGGTAATGCGAATCAGTCCGCGCACCGGGCCGCTGTCATCGCGCACGGCAAAAAAGCTCTGTTCAATCTGAGCGAATGGTTCCTGTAACTCCGCCACCAGCTTTTCTCCCGCGCGGGTCAAACGCACACTGCGGGTGGTACGCTGAACCAGAGCGACACCGGCCAGCGTTTCCAACTCTTTGATCTTTTGGCTCATTGCGGCCTTACTCACTTCCAATCGTTCAGCGGCACGGGTAAAACTCCGCTGTTCGGCCAATACCGTCAGCCAATACAGATGCATCCATAGTGCGTTGGTTTTAATGTTTTTCATGCTAATTGTTCAAAATAGAAAATAATCTTTTCAACTATAGCGCTTTTTCTCTCCGCATCAAAAAGCCAGAATATTCCCCAGAGCAATACTTAATCCCACACATCGACGGAGACACATTATGCCATTACTGCAATTTGATGTTATTGAAGGACGTTCCACGACCGAAATAAAAACCCTTCTGGACACCGCGCACCGTGTCGTGTTGCAAGCCTTCCAGGTTCCGGAACGCGACCGCTATCAGATTGTTCACGAAAACAAACCTCACCATATGGTTTTTCAGGACACAGGACTGGGCTTTACGCGCACGGACAAGCTGGTCATGGTTCGGGTTTACACCAGCCCGCGTAGTGACGAACAGAAGCAGTTTTTTATGAAAACGCTGGCGCATGAATTAAATACGCATTGCGGAATCGACGGCAGCGATCTGATGATTACCTTTATCACCAACCATAAAGGCGACTGGAGCTTCGCTAATGGCGAGGCACAATATTTGACTGGCGCATTGTAATAGCACGACAGATTAATATGCGTCACGATGAACTGACGCGAGCGATGAAGGTGGCTAACACCGTCGTCATCGCGAACGCTTGATATTTCAGCATGCGGGAGTGTTCACGGGGAATTCAACGTGACATTCCTCAATCCCCCCGCCGATAAACCGGCGGACAACACGCCAGCCCCCTCAATAACGAACGACTCCAGCCTTGTTGCCTGAATGGGAACGGACCCCTGTCACTCGCGGATGCGCTATACAAAGTCAAAGTATAGAGCATACACTCTGATAGGATATAACCCCATCATGCATAGGAGAATGAAGCATCGGTATGAAAATAGATTGATTGTCGAAACGAGCGATAAATCTGAATGCGAATATTGCCCATGATGACAAGAGTAAATTCGGGTTCACCTTGAAGCCGGATTGAACGATTTGGATTGGAAACGCTTTGTAATCATTACTTATGTGAGGATGCTTGTGAGTCAGCTTTTTCCCCCAGTTAACAAAACGCTCCCTTTGCCTTTAGTCATGCAAGTCGTCAACACCTTGCGCACCGCCATCGTCAGCAAGCAACTGCCTGGCGGACAGCGGTTGCCGTCAGTGCGCCGTGGCGCCAGCTTATTTTCCGTTAGTAACTCCACAATGGTGCAAGCCTATGAACAGTTGGTTGCTGAAGGTTGGATAACGGCGCGTCCTGGTTCGGGCTTTTACGTCGCCGAATCCGGAATAAGCGAAACCCGGGTGGTCACGACCAATGAAAACTATGCCATAAACCCCGTTAATGATTACTGGTTATTGTCCAGCATCTATGTTTCCTCGCCTGAATATCGCCAACTGAGCTGCGGATGGTTACCGGACGATTGGTATCAACAGGACATCCTAGCGAAAGCACTGAGGACCGTGTCGCGCCAGAATCTGAGCGATTCAGGCTATGGTGAATCCTGGGGATATCTCCCGCTACGCCAGCATCTGGCTGTCACGCTACCGGAAAATATTCAACCCGTCAGCCCCGAAAATATCCTGCTAACACAGGGCGCCAGTAAAGCACTGGACATTGTTTCCATGGCCTTACTGAACCGTGGCGACAGCGTATTGGTGGATGAGCCGGCCTATTGTAACTTCCTCACGTCGCTTATGTTGCGCGGTATCCGTCCTATCGGCATTCCCTGGACCTCTCAGGGACCGGATATGGATCATATGGCGGAAGTGCTGCGCCGGGAAAAGCCACGGCTGTATATCACGAACCCCTGGTTTCAGAATCCGACCGGTGCCTGCCTGTCGCTTGGCATGGCCCACAAGATATTATCTTTAATGGAGCAATACGACATCCATGTGGTAGAAGACAACGTCTCGGGAGAGCTGATGCCGCAAGACGCAGTGTCGTTACTGTCAATGGGCGGAATGAAGCGCGTTACGCAAATTCGCAGTTTTTCCAAAACCCTCTCCCCGACCCTGCGGGTCGGATACGTGATTGGCAATACGGAGCTGATTGAAAGATTAATCGTGTTTAAAATGATGTCCGGGCTGACCAGTTCAGAACTGACCGAGCGCGTTATCCTGTCCGTATTACAAGATGGGCAATATCATAAATACCGTACCCGGTTACGAACGCGTTTGGCCCAGGCGCAAACCAGCGCCGGCCAGTTTTTTCAGACTATCGGCTGGCAACTTCATACCCAGGCCGTCAATGGTTTTTATCTGTATGCCTGTCCGACGAAAAACGCCACGGACGCCCTGAAGCTGGCGGAAATCGCACGACAACATAAATTGTTTTTAGCGCCGGGAACATTATTTCATCCTCATCGCTGCGCCAGTCCGTGGATTCGCTTTAACGTGGCTTTTTTACAACGTTACCAAAATGAATTTCTTCATTTTCTGGATGAAAATAAAATGAAATGAAAATATAAATTTCATTATAAACAAAATCAGATAAAATATTTCGAAAACATCTCCTTTTTATGCATTTTCCCTTATTTTTGCCCACTGCATTCTGAGGAGACAATAAAATGTCTATGTCGTCACTAAAATATTCCACTGTGACCTATACAGTTAATTAATTAAAACATTAGTCTGGCTGAATTATATATAATCAATTGTTTTTATGGGGTTTTTATTTTAATAACTGTATTGTTTTTAAAACAATACAGTTTATTTTTATGCAATAAAACTGTATCTGGTCAGCATGTACACCTCTCCCTAAACTAATCAACGTGAGTCGCTTAACCTCCTGTTGCCTAATAAATCTATTAATACAGGCTTTTTATTTACAACAGGAAGTTGCATATCGCCTATTACTGCTGGTGCGCTGGATTAGAGACAGATGGAATATCCGTGTCTGATGCATTCAGCTTAGTATCTTCATATCCCTACAAACTGATTTTATTCGATGCTGGAGTAAATAATGACACACTTAGCTCAACAGCAGGAAAACATAAAAAAGAGCAAACACGTACGATATCACATCATTCTGATGCTATTTATCGTGACTGCGATTAACTATGGCGATCGTGCGGTGCTGGCCATTGCCGGTTCGCCGATGGCCGATGCATTAAATATTGACTCAATCACCATGGGGTACATTTTTTCCGCCTTTGCATGGGCGTATGTCATAGGGCAAATACCGGGCGGCTGGTTATTGGACCGCTATGGCGCCAAACGCGTTTATTTCGCCAGTATCTTTTTCTGGTCGCTCTTTACCCTGTTGCAAGGATTTATTTTTCTGTTCCATGGCATCACGGTGTTCGGTGGCATGTCGTTAGCGATCGTTCTACTCTTCACACTGCGCTTTATTGTCGGCCTGGCGGAATGCCCGGCGTTCCCCGGCAACAGTAAAATCGTTTCCGCCTGGTTTCCACAAAAAGAACGCGCCACGGCGTCGGCTATCTTTAATTCCGCGCAATATTTCGCTACCGCGTTTTTCGCGCCGATTATGGGATGGCTGGTTCACACCATGGACTGGCATAGCCCGTTCATCTTCATGGGCGTGCTTGGCATTATCATCAGCCTGGTGTGGCTGCGGGTGATTTATCCGCCGGTGCATCATCCCCGGATTAGCAAAGAAGAACTGGACTACATGCGCGAAGGCGGGGCGCTGGTCGAGTTGGATTCAAAACAGGAAACGGTATCCGGCACCATCGATAAGGCGCCCAAGCTGACGCCGGACGCACCGAAAGTCACGATTGGCATGCTGCTGTCGCAGCGTTTGCTGGTCGGTGTCTATCTGGGGCAGTACTGTATCTCGACATTGACCTGGTTCTTCATCTCCTGGTTCCCCATCTATCTGGTGAAAGAACGCGGCCTGACCGTGCTTAACGCCGGTTTCGCGGCCTCATTGCCGGCAATTTGCGGTTTCCTTGGCGGGATTTTAGGCGGAGTACTGTCCGACGCGCTGTTGAAACGCGGCTACTCGCTGTCTCTCGCCCGCAAGACGCCGATTATTCTGGGCATGATCTGCTCCATGTCCATGGTGTTGTGTAACTACACCGACTCTATCGGACTGGTGATTTTCCTGATGTCCTTCTCGTTCTTCGGCAAAGGCGTCGGTGCGCTGGGTTGGGCAGTCGTTGCCGATACCTCGCCGAAAGAAGCTATCGGCCTGAGCGGCGGGGTGTTCAACACCATCGGGAATATCGCCGGTATCGTGACGCCGATCGTCATTGGCTACATCGTGGCGACAAGCGGTTCGTTCGGCGGCGCCCTTTTGTATGTCTCCCTCTTCGCCGCTCTGGCTATCTTCTGTTATGTGTTCCTGGTGGGAGAGATCAAGCGCGTAGAGTTTTCGGTCAAGTAACAAGGTAATAAAACTTATTTTTTTAATAATAACTGGAGGCAACCATGTGCGCACACATCAAAAAAACGCCTGAAACACTGAGAAGTTATCGCTGGTATGGCGCGCCGGTATTCCGCTCACTGGGACATCGCGCCCGTATGGCCCAGCAAGGTTACGCCCGTGAAGATTACATGGGGAAACCCGTGATTGCGATTGTCAACACCTGGAGCGAGATCAATCCCTGTCACACGCATTTCAAAGAACGCGCTGAGCAAGTCAAGCGCGGCATTCTTCAGGCCGGCGGCTTTCCTATTGAACTACCGGCCATGTCGCTGGGCGAGCCTTATGTCAGGCCTGCGGCCATGCTCTATCGTAATCTGCTGGCAATCGAAACCGAGGAACTGCTGCGTTCCCATCCCATTGACGGCGCGGTACTGATGGGCGGCTGTGACAAAACCACGCCCGGCCTGATCATGGGCGCCATTTCCATGAATATTCCCGCTATTTATTTACCGGCCGGGCCGTCGCTGCGCGGCGACAATAAAGGGAAATTTCTCGGTTCGGGCACCGACCTGTTCGCCTCCTGGTACAAATATAAAGCCGGAGAATATAGCGAAGAGCAATTGGAAGAGGTGGAAAACGGCATCTCCCGTTCGGCCGGGACCTGTATGACCATGGGCACCGCGCCAACCATGATGAGCATCGCCGACGCACTGGGCTTCTGTTTTACCGGCGCGTCATCCATTGTGGCGCCGGATTCGCGCCATGCCATCATGGCCGAACGCACCGGGCGCCGCATCGTTGAAATGGTCTGGGAAGATCTCAAACCCTCGGATTTCCTGTGCCCCGCTTCCTTCGATAATGCCATTACCACCGCGTTGGCGCTCGGCGGCTCCACCAATGCCGTGATTCATGTGATCGCCATGGCGCGCCGGGCCGGTATCCCCCTCACCGTGGATCGTTTCGATGAGCTGTCGCAGAAAGTGCCCCACCTGGCCAATATTCGCCCCGCCGGGAAATACCTGATGGAAGATTTCTATTACGCCGGCGGCCTGCGGGCCATGCTCAACCGGCTGGGGACGCTGATTGACGGATCGCCGATGACGGTGAACGGCAAAACGCTGGGGGAAAATTTCGCCGATGCGGAAGTGTACAACGACGATGTGATCCTGCCGCTGGATAAGCCGCTGGGGGAACTGGGCAGTCTGGTGATCCTGCGCGGCAATCTGGCGCCCAACAGTGCGGTATTGAAAATTCACGCTGCCGATCCACGGCTGCATGAGCATGTCGGCCGGGCGGTTGTCTTCAACAACGTGGAAGATCTGCAAAAACGCATTGACGACCCGGATCTTGACGTGGATGAGAATTCCGTACTGGTTCTGAAGAACGCCGGACCATTGGGCGCTCCCGGCTTTCCTGAATGGGGACAAATCCCGATCCCTAAAAAACTGCTGGAACGGGGGATCCGCGATATGGTGCGCCTGTCCGATGCGCGCATGAGCGGCACCAGTTTCGGCTCCTGCGTGGTGCATATCGCGCCTGAATCTTTCGTCGGCGGACCGCTCGCGCTGGTGCGCGATGGCGACGACATTGAGTTAAGCGTGTCAAAACGCCAGCTTAATTTACTGATCCCCGAAGAAGAAATGGAGCAGCGCCGTCAGGCGTGGACGCCACCCCAGCCTTATTATCCGCGCGGCTATGGCCGGTTATTCGCCGAACACGTCAGTCAGGCGGACGATGGCTGCGATTTTGATTTCCTACAAACCGTGCCGGGTGAACAAGGCTTGATTCCTGAACCGCCGATTCAGTAATCGCCCAACCGATGTTGACGCCTGAATACCGCCAGGCGTCAAGGCAAGAAAAGACGCGGTGGTGAAAAAACCGCCGTTTTAATCCGCGTTATTTATTTCTCCATGAACCGAAAGAGTGAGGAAATGCTGTAATGGAAAGAATCCGACATTTTATCAATGGGAAAGAGGTGGAAGGCGAACAGGACGGACAACAGCCGGTATACAACCCTGCGCTCGGCGAAGTCGTGGCTCAGGTGGCGTTGGCGCGTCCGGCAACCGTTGATCTCGCCGTCGAAGCCGCCGCCGCCGCGTTTGACGGTTGGTCGTCTCAGTCCCCGCTGCGCCGCGCCAGAGTTCTGTTTCGTTTCAAAGAATTGCTGGAAAAACATAGTGAAGAGATGGCGCAAATCATCACCCGTGAACACGGCAAAGTGCTGTCCGACGCGATGGGCGAAATCACTCGCGGTATCGAAGTGGTGGAATTTGCCTGCGGCGCGCCCAGCCTGCTGCAAAGCTCATTTTCCGACAATATCGGCGGCAATATCGATAACTGGAACCTGCGTCAGGCGCTTGGCGTATGCGTCGGCATCACGCCGTTCAATTTCCCGATCATGGTGCCGCTGTGGATGATCCCGATGGCGTTGGCGACCGGCAATACGTTCGTGCTGAAACCGTCTGAACGCGATCCGTCCGTCAGCCTGATGCTGGCCCGCCTGCTTAAGGAAGCCGGATTGCCGGACGGCGTTTTCAATGTGGTGCAAGGCGGCAAAGAAGCCGTGGATCGCCTGTTGACGCATCCAAAAGTGGAAGCCGTTTCCTTTGTCGGCTCAACGCCGGTCGCCGAATACATTCATCAGCAGGCCAGCCAGCAGGGTAAACGCGTACAGGCGCTCGGCGGCGCCAAGAACCATATTATTGTTATGCCTGACGCCGATCTTGATCAGGTGGCCGATGCGCTGATTGGCGCGGCATATGGCGCGGCAGGAGAACGCTGCATGGCCTGTTCGGTCGCCGTGGCGGTAGGTTCCGTCGGCGATGAGCTGGTAGAGAAGCTGCTGCCGCGTATTGAGAAACTGCGAGTGCGCAACGGCACGGATAGCGAGGCCGAGATGGGGCCGTTGGTGACCGCCGAACACCAGGCGCGCGTTACCGGGTACATTGATAAAGGGGTGGAAGAAGGCGCCAGACTGCTGGCGGACGGACGGAATTTCCGCGCGCCGGGAGCGGAAAACGGCTATTTCGTCGGCGCAACGCTGTTTGACGACGTCACGCCGGAAATGACCATCTATCGCGAGGAGATCTTCGGCCCGGTGCTCTCTATCGTGCGGGTGCCGACATTTGCAGAAGCGGTTGAACTGGCCAATGACCATGAGTTCGGCAACGGCGCCGTCTGCTTTACGCGTGACGGCGGTATCGCCCGTACGTTCGCGCGCACCGTCAAAGCCGGCATGGTGGGCATCAATGTTCCCATTCCCGTGCCTATGGCCTGGCACTCCTTTGGCGGATGGAAACGCTCGCTGTTCGGTGAACATCACGCCTACGGCGAAGAGGCTATCCGTTTCTACACCCGTTACAAGAGCATTATGCAGCGTTGGCCGGACAGCATTGCGCAAGGCCCGGAATTCGCCATGCCGACGGCAAAATAGCAACACCACAAGCGGCTTTGTTTTTTAAAGCCGCTAATCACTGAGGATGAAAAATGAAAACGCCGCTCTTACCTAACCGCTTCCGTCAGGATTTGCAGCAACAAAAAACGCTTATCGGCTGCTGGTGCGGGCTGGGAAATCCGACCACCACCGAAATACTGGGACTGGCCGGATTCGACTGGCTGGTGCTGGACGGCGAACATTCGCCAAACGATGTACTGTCGTTTATTCCGCAACTGATGGCGCTGAAAGGCAGCCACAGCGCGCCGGTAGTGCGCCCGCCCTGCAATGAACCGGTAATTATCAAACGGTTGCTGGATATCGGTTTTTACAATTTTCTGATCCCGTTTGTGGAAACGGAAGAAGAAGCCGTGCGCGCCGTAGCGTCGACGCGTTATCCGCCCGCCGGTATCCGCGGCGTGTCAGTGGGACATCGCAGCAATGCGTTCGGCACGGAACCCAACTACTTCGCCACGATTAACGACAACATCACCGTTCTGGTACAGATCGAAAGTCCGGCAGGCGTGGACAATCTGGATGCTATCGCCGCCGTGGACGGGGTTGACGGCATTTTCGTCGGACCGGGCGATCTCTCCGCCGCGTTGGGTTATCTGGGGCAACCGAATCATGCCGAAGTGCAGAAAGTGATCCGGCATATCCTGGAACGCGCGGCGGCGCACGGCAAACCGAGCGGTATTCTGGCGCCGGTAGAGGCGGACGCCCGGCGCTATCTGGAATGGGGAGCCCGCTTTGTCGCCGTCGGCAGCGATCTGGGCGTGTTCCGCGGCGCAACGCAAGCGCTGTGCGACAAGTTTAAAAAGTAATTCACGCAACCACGGCCTTTCAGGCCGTAAACCTAACCCATCATTTAAGATCGGACAATAAAGGCTATCGTCATGAAAATTGGTTTTATTGGACTGGGTATCATGGGAAAACCAATGAGTAAAAACCTGATTAAGGCGGGTTACTCGTTGATCGTGATGGACCGGAATAGAGAAGCCGTTGCCGATGTCGTCGCAGCCGGAGCCGTCGCTGCCGATACGCCAAAAGCGGTGGCGGAACAGAGCGACATCGTCATTACCATGTTGCCGAACTCGCCGCACGTCAAAGAGGTAGTGCTGGGGGAAAACGGCGTCATCGAAGGGGCGCGCCGGGAAACCGTGGTGGTTGATATGAGCTCCATCGCGCCGATCGCCAGCCGTGAAATCGCCGCCGTGCTGGCGGAAAAAGGCATCGCCATGCTGGATGCGCCGGTCAGCGGGGGTGAACCGAAAGCCATTGACGGTACGCTGTCGGTCATGGTGGGCGGCGACAAGGCGCTGTTCGATCGCTGTCATGATGTACTGAAAGCCATGGCCGGTTCGGTGGTGCATACCGGTGATATCGGGGCGGGCAACGTGACCAAACTGGCGAATCAGGTGATCGTGGCGCTGAACATTGCCGCGATGTCGGAAGCGCTGACGCTGGCGACCAAAGCGGGCGTTAACCCTGAGCTGGTGTACCAGGCGATCCGCGGCGGTCTGGCCGGCAGTACCGTGCTGGATACCAAGGCGCCGATGGTGCTGGATCGCAATTTCAAACCGGGCTTCCGCATCGATCTGCATATCAAGGATCTGGCCAATGCGCTGGATACCTCGCACGGCGTTGGCGCGCAGCTGCCGCTGACCGCGGCGGTGATGGAAATGATGCAAGCGCTGAAAGCCGACGATCTCGGTTCGGCGGACCATAGCGTTCTGATCCGCTACTACGAGAAGCTGGCGAAGGTCGAAGTAACACACTGATGCAACAAGCCGGGACGTTACCTTTTTTGTATCGGCCCGGCTTTTGATCGGCGTCGGCTCATCGCAGCAGCGTAATGCAAACGGCGCATTTATAAAATCGGATCGTTTATGAAAATCGTTATCGCACCGGATTCTTATAAAGAAAGTTTATCAGCCCAAGACGTAGCGACGCAGATTGAAGCCGGTTTCCGGGAGATATTTCCTGATGCCTGTTACGTTAAACTTCCGCTGGCGGACGGCGGCGAAGGCACGGTGGATGCGATGGTTGCCGCGACCGGAGGCCGGATTGTCAAGGTTTCGGTAACCGGTCCGCTGGGAGAGGAAATAGATGCGTTTTTCGGCCTGTCGGGTGATAAAAAAACGGCGTTTATCGAAATGGCCGCCGCCAGCGGTTTGGAGCAGGTACCGATGGCGCAGCGTAATCCGCTGCTGACGACCAGCTATGGTACGGGAGAACTGATCCGCCACGCGCTGGACCTCGGGGTGCGCCACTGCATTATTGGCATCGGCGGCAGCGCGACCAATGACGGCGGCGCGGGTATGGCGCAGGCGCTGGGGGCCAATCTGATCGATAAAAATGGCGGGCAGATTGGCTTTGGCGGCGGCGCGCTGGAAAATCTGGCTCATATAGATATCAGCAAACTGGATGCGCGCATCAAACAGTGTCGCATTGAGGTGGCCTGCGATGTCACCAACCCATTAACCGGGAAACTGGGGGCCTCTGCGATATTCGGCCCGCAGAAAGGGGCGACGGAAGCCATGGTTAGGCAATTGGACGCCGCGTTGAAGCATTACGCCGAGGTGATCCGGCGCGATATGGCTATAGATGTCGAACAGGTGCCGGGCGCAGGCGCGGGTGGAGGCATCGGCGCGGCGCTACAGGCGTTTTGCGGGGCGGAGTTGCGTCAGGGGATTGAGATTGTGACGGAAGCGCTGGGATTGGACGAACTGGTGCGGGATGCGTCGCTGGTCATTACCGGAGAAGGACGTATCGACAGCCAAACGATCCACGGCAAGGTGCCGATTGGCGTGGCGCGCGTAGCGAAACGCTATAACAAGCCGGTGGTGGGGATTGCGGGTAGCCTGACGGCGGATGTCGGCGTGGTGCATGAACATGGGCTGGATGCGGTGTTCAGCGTGCTCTACCATATCTGTTCGTTGGAAGAAGCGTTGAAGGATGCGGCAGAGAATGTTCGCCTCACGGCGCGCAACATCGCGGCCACCATTAAGCTGGCACAAGACATGCGCTGTTGAGGTTCTCTTGCTGGCAGGCGTTATCATTGGCGCCCCACCCCGGGACGAACAACAGCATAACGAACAGAATAGCCAAATAAATCGTTATGGTTGTTTCGTATTACTTCCAGTGAGCCCAGATGGATTCCGCGATGCCTACCACATTGATATCCACCGCGTTCACCATTCTGATGTCCTCATCAAGACGATCATAGGGCAGGTACTCATCGTAATAAGCCACCCCATAAAGTAACCGATCGCCGACAGGTCGATTCTCCTCTCTGCTCAGCGATGGCGGCATGCCCGCAAGGGCCGTTTCATTTGTTATCTCCATAGGCCAGCGCTAACTTGGCGTAGAAATCCTCCAGCGTAAACCGGGAGTCAACGGCGTGATATACGCGAATCTGACGCGCGCCAGGTTGAGGAGCATAAGTAAGATCATCATTCAGCAGTGGCGCATCACGCAGGGTGTAGTTGTATTCATGATCGTCGAGCAACAGAGAAACGGAAGGATTATCCCCCAGCACCCACACTTCACTTTTCGGCCAGGGTACATCTTTGATAATGGCGGAAATCTTCTTATTGAAATCAATCATCTGCTGCCACAAATACTCCCCAACCTGACCTTGTGGTTTGACTCGGGCGGCCAGTTCCGCCAGCGATACGCGAACGGACATATAGACATTGTGCGGTACTTGCCACAGCGCAACCTGCGATTTAAACACTTCATTCGCGGCAACCGGGTCATTAAACATATTGTATTCCCAGCCGCCTTTCGGATATGGCATGCCGCCAATCCAGACTACCGTCATTTTCTGCGCAATTCGCGGTTCGGCCAGCAAAGCGGCGGAGACATCCGTCAGCGACCCCATGACCAGCACAAACAGCGGAGTATTATCCTCCTTCATCGCCTCTTTAATCAGCGCTTTTGTCCCTTCACTCAACGCTGGCGACGTTTCCCCCTTTTTGAGCGCGTCCACCGCGCCGCGATACACCGGCACATCGGTTTTCTCCATAAGCGTCAGCAGATGTTTTAATTCCTGATAACTATTTTCCATGCTGGCGCCGGGATCGCTTTTCATTAACGGCGCGGTGCGGGCATAGTGAGCGGCAATGATGCCTTTAACCTGAAACGTCGGCGTCAGCAGCGCATGCGCCACAGCAAAATCATCATCCGCCTCGTTCTTGGCATCGCTGCTGATCATCACCCGGACATGTTTACCGTCCGCCACGTCGAACGGCAGCCCCTTCGCGACGGTAGAAAAAGCGCAAAGCGCGATGACCACGACAGCCAACCATTTACCGGTTTGGGTGACGTGTTTTACAACTTCACAGTTAATAGCCATAAGTATCCTTCATTCTCTTATTCCAATGAGGTTGAATTAATTGAATAACTTTTGCACAAACTCGATTAGGTACGGCATGAAATCCGGCGCTGAATTTCATGCCGCCATAATCCATATTTAACCCCTTACGCTAGCGGGTCGTTATTACCACCACACTTCCGCCTGTACCCCCACGGTGAACTGATCGCTTTTACTATCCGCAAATTGGAATTGGCTGATTTCATTATCCAATGCCTTCAGATAGGTACCGTAGAAACGTATTTCAGGACGGGATGTCAGCATGCTGGTGTCCACTTTAATGGTATGGAACAGCGTGGTTTTATAACCCGACTCATGATATTCCGCGCCTCCGGCTTTATTCTTCTGATCAAACCATCCCAGTTCCACGCCAGTCTGGTTGTTATTATCCCAGATATAAGCCGGACGAATAACCGCGCGAACACTTTCAAAATCGGTATGCGCGCCGGTATCATAGCTGTATATATCACTGCCGCGGGAATAGACCAGAGCATTAGCCATAATCACGTTGGGATGTAAATACATTTCCCCTTGTGAAATTAAACGGAACGCCTTGCCATAGCTGTGTTCGCCATAATAATCGTCATTATAGCCATAGGACGGGTTGGCATCGGAAATAAGCGCAAAGCCGCTGGCGATAGAATTATCCGCCCCTTGCAGAGTAAACTCATTAAAGCCGCCGCCGGTAAAATTCTGTCGCAAAATAACGCCGGCGTGCCAGGAATCTTTCACGCTATAGTAACTGCCGTCATTTTCATTACTTCTATTGGTGTCATTGCGGTTCGCCATCGCATACCGGCCGAAAACTTCCAGCGTGGCTTTATCCCACAATGGAAGATCTTTATAGCGCAGGTCAATGGAATTGCTATTTACCTGCTGCGTATTGCCCGAGGTTTCATAATCCACCGCGTGCGCGTCCAGATCCTGACGGGTCAGCGACACATTCAGCTTGCCGGGGCCGAGCTGCCAGTTTTCAATACCGACGCCCGCGCCAGCGTTGGTGCGGTGACTCTTCCAGTCCAGCATCTGAATTTCATAGACCGGCATATTGTGTTTGCCCACCCAGAAATCCGCTTCCGGCGCGAAGGGAAGGAATCCCTTGGTAGTTAAATAAATATCTGAAAATGCGAGCACATTTTCCGAATCCTTGTCAAACCAGCCCCCGCTGTACTGCAAACCCACATTGCCATCCAGCATGACCACCGCTTTAGCTACCTTGCCGTCCTGGTCGTACACTTTCTGCGCCAGTTCCAGATCGAACCAGGCGCCGTTTTCGTTACCGAAGCGCCCCACGGAACCGATAGCATAAGACTTCGGCGCGCCGCGCGTACCGGTGGCCCACCCTGACCGGAAGTATCCACGATAGCTGAAACCAATATCATCCTTGATGAATTTGCTAAGCTCATGCAGCGTCAGTGATTTCTGCTCTGTGGCGGCGGCCGTTTGCTGCGTGCCTGCCTGCTGGGGCGCTACCACTTCAGTAACAATACGCTCCTGGCCGGTTGGTTTCTCAATACTGCTGGTTGCCACCTGCTGTTTGTGTTCAACGATCGATTTGTATTCACGTAATTCTTGTTTCGTTGATTGTAATTCTTGTTTATTTTCCGCTAATTCCTTTTCCAGCAATGCCAGCCTTTCTTCTATCGTTAACGCCGCCGCCATCGCACTATTAGATAAAATAGCTGATGATATTAATAATACAATGAGTTTTAGAGAGTAGTGTTTTTTACGCATAATATTTTCCAGATAGAATACATAGTTAAAATAAAAACAAAGGAATACTCGATACTATCGTCAGTATCTGTTCGTGATTTTTAATAAAAATTTGCTGAGCGTTAGCTCACTTATGTAATATCAGTATTTTTCTATTTCCTAAATTGGGTACGAATAAAATAGCCTGGCGTACAACTCCACGCATGACAATAGCTATTAATTTGCTTGCTGCCATACGGCGAAGCCTGAGGATTATCAGGATCAAAGGCTTCCCAAAAGGTATCCGCTCCCGCTTTTATCATTCCTCCCCAATAATTTTCGACCAGTTTTTTGGCTTCCATTGTTAATCCACCCTGCACCAGCGCGTCAACCATATGATGATATAAATAAGGGGTCAGCGGTCGAATTGCCTCAGAGGTTTTCATCACTTTCTGTAAAGAAATAGCGCGTTCTTTCTGGGGTAATACATTAGCTAATGCCATCCATATTTGCGACGCCCAGGATATTTGCCGATTTTTCCCGCTAATAAATAATTGCAATGCCGGATCATAAAATGCTTCTCTGGCTGCGGCCGTCATTTTCGTCATTTTTTCGGCGACCGCATCCATATTCTCTGTGGGGAGAATAGTTTTTCCTAATTCAATTAAGCGCTGACAGCTATAAATCAATACTCCCTGCATCGCCGTCTGTTTGTCTATTCCTTGTATTGCGGCGTCCTGATCTTCCCCGCTGTTCCAGTCAATAAAAACATAATCTTTTTCCGGTATAATGAAGAGACCGTCCTGATTCACATGTTGCAGCAGCAACTCAATTTGTTTTTTCGCTATCGGCCACAGTTCAACAGCGGTCGCTTTATCCTGACTGGCACGAAAATAATCCAGCAGGACACAGCCAAACAGCGCGGCATAATCAAGCAGCACCACTTCCCCTATTCTGGGCGTCGGCTTTTCATAAACGCATGCGGTAACATAACCATCATCACGTTGCAGACCCGCAAAGAGATAAAGGCAGCGGCGCACTAAATCCGTATTATTGAAGCTGACATAGTTAGCCAATGCCTGTAGGCGCAGGTCTCCCAACCATAGCCGCCGATCTCGTTTCGGGCCATCTTCAAAGACCGTTTGCATACATTCACGCAGCGTCCTGATACTGGCTTTATCGATATCCCGCCACAGGGGACTGTCATACCGTTCGGGACGTTGTTTGTCCTCACCTGCCGATGACACCGCCTGAACCTGGAGATCATCGAATGTGACGCTGAAGTTGGATGAGGTCGCAATCACATCAATTTTCACATAGCGAAAAGCGTGCCGGCGGTCGATTCTTACCGGCGCAGGAAGAAAATCGACATTGATGATCTCTTCCGGCAGCCAGGCGGCGCTAATCCAGCCGTTATAGGGATAAAGGGATTCCGCGACATCAGTGACCACTTCCCCAAAGGTCAAGCGTAAACGTGCCGGCGAATCACAGGAAACCCCTTTCCAGCCTAACAGGAAGGTCAGAAATCCCGTGTAATGATCGCCGAAATCGACAATCACGCTGTCTCCGGTTTTAAACGTGCGTTGCGCCAACGTTTCCACGCCGGCGGTGTTCTCCATGACATACCCCAGCAGGTGGCTTTTATCCGCTTTCGGCTCCACCACCGATAGCGCCGGATAGGCAACCTCCGGCAACGCCGGCGTCAAAGCGTCAGCCAGTTGCAGATAGCGCTGCGCCGGAGTCGTAGCCGCGGCAGCGGTTCCCGTCCGTACCGATGAACCCGCTTTCGCCTGTGCGTTCTGCACCGGCCATGCTTTGATGCACGAAGCAACCACGGCAGCTTTTATCAATAATTCTCGTCTATTCATGTCAATATCCGATCCGCAGCGATAAAACCATAAATCGTCGGCCGGCACGGTAAGCGATCTGGTCTGCCGACGATTCAGGGGGCATTAAACCTATTTCAGCGCGTCACCATGGCTGTTAATCACATCGCGATACCAGTAAAAACTTTTCTTCCGTTTACGCTCCAGCGTGCCATTACCCTGGTCGTCACGATCGACATAAATAAAACCGTAGCGTTTCGACATTTCCGCTTTCGACGCGCTGACCAAATCGATAGGCCCCCAACTGGTGTACCCCAGCACCTCGACACCATCTTCCAGCGCCTCGCCAACCTGAACCAGGTGATCGTTAAGGTACTGAATACGGTAGTCATCATTGATGCTGCCATCGCTTTCAATCCGGTCTTTGGCGCCTAACCCGTTCTCCACAATAAACAGCGGCTTCTGATAACGGTCATACAACACATTCAACAGGATGCGCAGCCCTTCAGGATCGATCTGCCAACCCCATTCCGAACTTTCCAGATGAGGATTGGGCACCATATTCAGGATATTAGCGCGTGCCTTTTGATTGAGTTCTTCATCGGTGGTGACGCAACCGCTCATGTAATAGCTAAAGGAGATGAAATCGACGGTTTCCTTGAGCGAATCCCGGTCATCATCCGTTATCTGTAGCTCGATAGCATTTTGTTTAAAGAAACGCTTCATATAGGAGGGGTAACTGCCGCGTGCCTGAACATCGCCAAAGAACATCCATTCGCGGTTCTGCCGCAGCGTTTCCAGTACATCAGCCGGTTTACAGGTCAGCGGGTAAAGCAGACCGCCCAGCAACATGTTGCCGATTTTGGCGTCGGGAATAATTTCATGACAGGCTTTTACCGCTTTCGCGCTGGCCACCAGTTGATGGTGGATCGCCTGATAAATCGCCGCCTTATCGCTGCCTTCCGGCAGACCAACGCCGGTGAACGGCGCATGCAGCGACATATTAATCTCGTTAAACGTCAGCCAGTATTTAACCTTATGCTGAAAACGCTGAAATACCGTGCGCGCATAGCGTTCAAAGAATGCAATCACCTGACGATTGCCCCAGCCGCCATGGTTTTTCACCAGACCATAGGGCATTTCGTAATGTGACAACGTCACTAATGGCTGAATATGATGTTTGGCCATTTCGTCAAACAGGCGATCGTAGAATGCCAGTCCGGCTTCGTTTGGCGTCTCTTCATCGCCTTGCGGGAAAATGCGCGTCCAGGCGATCGAGGTACGCAGACACTTGAAGCCCATTTCGGCAAATAACGCGATATCTTCCGGATAGCGGTGATAGAAATCGATCGCCACGTCCTTTATGCCGCTATCGCCCTCGGTTCTCTCCACAATCTCGCCAAAAACACCCTGCGGTTGCAAATCGGAGGTGGATAACCCTTTACCGTCCGTTAAGTAAGCGCCTTCTACCTGATTGGCCGCGATCGCGCCGCCCCATAAAAAATCGTCAGGAAAACGGTGGCTCATTTTTAATCTCCTCCCCAATTCGGGTAGTAACTGTTTAACAATCAAATAATCAAGGTTAACAACGGGGACTGTTCCGCTACGGAATCACCCGCTACAGGTAATACATCGATGTAATCATCGCTGTTGGTAATAATGACCGGCGTGATCGTGTCATATCCCGCCGCTTCAATGGCCTGATAGTCAAACTCCACCAGGAGATCGCCCTGCTTGACCACATCCCCGGTTTTAACGTGGGCAGTAAAATACTGTCCGTTCAGTTTTACGGTATCAATCCCGATGTGAATCAATATTTCGGCGCCTTGATCGGACTCCAGGCCAATCGCATGATTGGTTTTAAACAACGATGCGACAACGCCATTGACCGGTGAAACCACTCGCCCGCTCTGCGGCTTGATAGCAACGCCTTTTCCCATCAGTCCGCTGGCAAACGTCTGATCGCTGACCTGTTCCAATGGATGGGTTGCGCCTTCGATCGGACTGCCGATGGATTGCTGACGTACTGGCGCGGCGCGTTCCTCCCGTACGGCTTCAACCGACGGAGCCGCTACGGGTTCTTTTTTTATCCCAAACAGGTAGCTGGCCACCGCAGAGAATACAAAGGAGACAGCCGAGCCGATGATTCCCCCCCACACGGTGATATCCATTCCAGTCGGCGGGATGATTTGCGTAAAGGCGAAGATACTGGGCAGGCCGAAAGAGTACTGTGTGGTGCCGAAATAGCCGGCAATCGCGCCGCCGAGCGCCCCGCCGATGCAGCCGAAGATAAACGGACGACGCAAAGGAAGGTTGACGCCATAGATAGCCGGTTCGGTGATACCGAAAATCCCGGCCGGAAATGCCGAACCCGCAATGCCTTTCAACTTTGCGTCCTTGGTGCGCAGAGAGACGCCCAGCGCCGCGCCTGCCTGCGCCAATACCGCCGGCGTTAATACGGCGATCAGCGTGTCATGCCCCAATGCGCTCAGGTTGTTGATCATCAGCGGCACGAATCCCCAGTGCAGACCGAACATGACGAAGATCTGCCACAGACCGCCCATAAAGCCGCCGGCAATGGTTTGATTTGCGCCATAGATCAACTGATAGCCATGCGCCAGCTGATAGCTTAGCCAAGTGGTCACCGGACCGATGGCTAAAAACGTCAGCGGTACGGTAATCAGCAAACACAGGGCCGGCGTCAGGAAGTTACGGATATTGGCGTGCAGGAAAGCGTTCAGTGGTTTTTCCAGTTTGCAGGAAACCCACGCGGCAAAAATAATCGGAATAACCGATGAAGCATAATTGATAAACGTAATGGGAATGCCGAGAAAATGTAATGGCTGATAATCCGCCGCCGACATAGCATTAAATTCAGCAATCATGGTCGGATGCACCAGCGCGCCGCCAATCGCCATCGTCACAAAAGGATTGCCGCCAAATTTTTTACCGGCGGTATAACCTAATATTATTGGGAAGAAATAAAACAGTGCATCACTGGTGGAAAATAACAACTTATAGGTGCCGCTACTTTCCACCATCCAGCCACAGGCCAGGCTCAACGCCAAAAATCCTTTCAGGATCCCGGATGCGGCCATAACGCCCATCAGTGGCGTGAATATACCAGCAATAATATCGATGAGACGCGAGAAAATATTCTCCTTCTCACCGTCTCCCGGCGTATTTGCCTCCCCTTCGCCAATACCGGAAACATCGAGCAGATCCTGATAAACCTCGCTGACATGATTACCCACAACAACCTGAAACTGACCTCCACTTTCAACCACCATAATAACGCCGGGGTTATTTTTAAGGGCAACCGCATCCGCCTTCTTGTTATTTTTTAATTTAAAACGTAACCGTGTCGCACAATGTATTACGCTATTTACATTATCGCGTCCACCCACGCCTTCAAGTATCTCACTGGCTAATGTCTTATATTTCATTGCCTATCCTTAACACTGATAACTACACATATAAATCAGGATGTTACGCTCATCCAATGCTATTTTTGAGATAAAAAAAAACCCAAATCATTTTCCTCGCCGTCAATAACCGGGGAACAAAATGATTTAGGTTTTGCCTGAAAACAAGTTTCACTTGCTGACAGTTACAATCCTGTTTTTTTTAATTAACCTGATTAAATCCTATTACCTAACCCGAAAACATTGCAAGTAGTTTATGGAAAACAAATAAGAATTATGTGATGCAAAGCAAATTTATTTTTACTAATGTTAATTCATTTTTTTCAGGCAACTCTCCGTCCTGACACGTTCAATATGAATAGTCAAAAACATCAATTCTTCTTTGGTCAAGGCATAACAATATTGCTGACAGATATGCGTCTGTATTTTTTCTGCGCAATGGTAGGACAACGAATATTTTTCTTTAACCACATCGTGTAGCGATTCATCATCGCTAAAAACGGTGCTTTTCCCAATGAGTCGTTGCGCAAAGAATTTCAAATGAGTGACAAACCGATGATAGCTTAGCGCCTGCTCGTCATAATCCAGATTTAACTGGTATTTAACAATATTCAGTATCTCCTGCATGATCTTGGTAATCTGAATAACCTCTGGCATTTCACTATCAAGCTGGGCATTGACTAAATGTAATGCAATGAAACCCGCTTCATCTTCCGGCAAGCGAACGAACAGACGCTGCTCAATAATATCCAGCGCTTCCATACCAACCGCAAATTCTTTCGGATAAAGCCGCTTAATCTCCCACTGCAACACGTTACGAATATTTACCCCTTGCTTGTGACGTTCTATCGCAAAATGACAGTGGTCGGTCAAAGAGATGTAGATGCTGTTTTGCAGTTTTCCCGGCAGACGCGCTTTCGCCAGCAGGATGATTTTATCCGCCGTTGTTATCACTTCCAGCGGGATTTCAGATAGCAGCTCTTGCAGCCGCGACGTCAACTCACCGCTTTTCATCACAAACACACGTTCAATCAACGACTCATCCAGCCGATCGCCAGTATGCTTTTTGAACCCCAATCCCCGGCCCATGACAACCGACTCATTATTGTTTTCGTCAATCACGGTCACGACGTTGTTGTTGAGTATCTTGGCAATCTTCATTATTCAAACCCTGGAAACAAAAAAACCAGACATTCGCTCATTATAAACGAGTGTCTGGTTTTGCCTGCTTGTGCAGTAACAATCCATAATGTCAAATAAACTATCACTTGCTGTTATCTTCTCAACAGCAATGACGCAGAAACGTGATGCAGATCGATAGAAAAAACATTTTATTTACATCTTCTTTTTATTTATTTCATAAATAACATGAAAAATCGCATCCTGGACAGCATGTTGCCACCGGCGTTTCCTGTTTGCGTAGCGTTTTCCTGTGCAGTTGCGCAACAAAGGTAGGTAAAAATAACAAATCGTTCGGTTTTTTGCGTGAACACGACAAAATATTCACTTTGTTGCATTTTACCACCTTGTTTCTCATGGCTTAATAACTATAATACGAAACGTCGTTTCAATTGAATGGTTTCAGCTAACCAACGTGCCGCTATCAATAACACTACTATTATCAATGGCATCGCCTACCTTTTTCCCGCTAATAATACGCGACGATCGGTTACGCTTTTATCATCTGTTCGCTGTAATCATCTATACTTATCCCTTTAAGAACCGGTTTCATCCAGATTGTTCCCAAACGCATTTTTTCCGTAGGTTGTTTTCTCTCGCACCGCCGGATCCCACGTTTTTTTATCCATCACAACTTGTAGAACCTAACGTATGAAAAAGACAAAGATTGTTTGTACCATCGGGCCAAAAACAGAATCTGAAGAGATGCTGACCAACATGCTGACTGCCGGTATGAATGTTATGCGCCTGAACTTCTCTCACGGGGATTACGCCGAACACGGTCAACGCATCAAAAATCTGCGTTCTGTTATAGCGAAAACCGGTAAACAAGCCGCGATCCTGTTGGATACCAAAGGCCCTGAAATCCGTACCATGAAGCTGGAAAACGGCGCAGATGTGTCTCTGACTGCCGGCCAGACATTCACGTTCACCACCGATCAAAACGTCGTTGGTAACAAAGACCGCGTTGCGGTGACTTATGCCGGTTTCACCGAAGACCTGAGCGTCGGTAACACCGTACTGGTTGATGATGGTCTGATCGGTATGCAAGTTACCGCGATCGGCGGCAATGAAGTGGTTTGTAAAGTCCTGAACAACGGCGACCTGGGGGAAAACAAAGGCGTTAACCTGCCAGGCGTTTCCATCCAGTTGCCCGCTTTGGCTGAAAAAGACAAACGTGATCTGATTTTTGGTTGTGAACAAGGCGTCGATTTTGTTGCGGCATCCTTCATCCGCAAACGCTCTGACGTTGAAGAGATTCGGGCTCATCTGAAAGCGCACGGCGGCGAGCACATTCAGATCATTTCCAAAATCGAAAACCAGGAAGGCCTGAACAATTTCGACGAAATTCTGGAAGCCTCTGACGGCATCATGGTCGCCCGTGGCGATCTGGGCGTCGAAATTCCGGTTGAAGAAGTCATTTTCGCGCAGAAAATGATGATCGAAAAATGCAATTTGGCGCGCAAAGTCGTTATCACCGCGACGCAAATGCTGGATTCCATGATCAAAAACCCGCGTCCAACCCGTGCCGAAGCGGGCGACGTCGCTAACGCCATCATTGATGGCACCGACGCGGTCATGCTGTCTGGTGAAAGCGCGAAAGGGAAATATCCGCTGGAATCGGTGACGATTATGGCAACCATCTGCCAGCGTACCGACACCGTGATGAAATCGCGTCTGGATACCATCAAGTCCCCGGGCAAACTGCGTATTACCGAAGCGGTGTGCCGTGGTGCGGTAGAAACCGCGGAGAAACTGGATGCGCCGTTGATCGTTGTAGCAACCAGCGGCGGCAAATCCGCGAAATCTATCCGGAAGTACTTCCCGAACGCACGAATTCTGGCGCTGACCACCAACGAAGTCACGGCTCGTCAACTGTTGCTGAGCAAAGGCGTCGACACGCTGCTGGTCAAAGAAATCGCCTCTACGGATGATTTCTATCGCCTCGGTAAAGCAGCCGCGTTAAACAGCGGCTATGCGCAAGAAGGTGATGTTGTTGTGATGGTTTCAGGCGCGCTGGTTTCCAGCGGCACCACCAATACGGCATCCGTACACCGCCTCTAAAACCGGCTGGCTTACACATTTATTAAAAAAGCGCCTTGAATGGCGCTTTTTTATATTTTGTTGTTATCAAACACGCATTGGCAACCAAATTAACGCCTCTGGTTAACACATAATTCTAATTGCCAAAACCTCAGACTTGTCCGATAAAAATAATGCTGTTTTCCTTACTTTTTTAATGATTCTGTAAAACCCGCTGCTTCTTTGAGCGAACGATCAAAATTAAGCATGTTCTCATCAAAAATTTATTCTCATTAGAAAAAAGTTTGTGTAATACTTGTAACGCTACATGGAGATTAACTCAATCTAGAGGGTATTAATAATGAATCGTACTAAACTGGTACTGGGCGCGGTAATTCTGGGTTCTACTCTGCTGGCAGGTTGCTCCAGCAATGCTAAAATTGACCAACTGTCTTCTGACGTTCAGACTCTGAACGCTAAAGTTGATCAACTGAGCAACGACGTGAACGCAATCCGCTCTGACGTACAGGCTGCTAAAGACGATGCAGCTCGTGCTAACCAGCGTCTTGACAACCAAGTTCGTACTTACAAAAAGTAATCGAACTGGTTAAGTAGTGAAAATGGCGCACATTGTGCGCCATTTTTTTTGCCTTCTTTTCACAGGGGAGCGCGGTATTCCGCGTTCCCCTTTTCGTCAGCAGGACGCCGCCGTCACATTCTGCCATTCCCCCGCGCAGATGGACTGAACGCAGAGCCAGCGCGGTTGACTCATATTATTGAGCCGATGCACTGATTGCGGTAATGGGGGCCGCCTGATGCGTTTCAGCGTCATCTGCGGCGAATTGCACCGGCGCTTCCTCGTAAGTATTGATGTCTTGTCCCACGTTCACCAGAATCGGCATCCCTGAACGACGCACGATAGCATCAGCGACGGCCCTGGCATCGGTATCATCCGCATCAATAAATTTCTTGTTTTTGGCATTAATGTTGATCGGCATGGTTTGCGGATCATCTTTATCGGTTTTAGACAACGGCTGGTGCACTTCCACATAACGTTTACCGTCTGGCTCAACCGAGGTCTTGATGGCGTCGTTAACGATCTGTACGCGGGTTCCGACAGGCACGTCATCGAACAACGCCTGGATATCCTCAGGCCGCAAGCGGATACACCCTGAGCTGACGCGCATGCCGATACCGAAATTGGCATTGGTGCCATGCAACAGGTAAACGCCGCCATGCGCCGCCAGACGTAAGGCATGCAATCCCATCGGATTATCCGGCCCGGCCGGTACCACTGCGGGCAGCGTGATCCCCTGCTCTTCAAGATAGTGTTTACGAATATTGGCTGTCGGCGTCCAGGTCGGGTTTTCTCGCTTCTCACGGATGGTGGTGGTCATCAATGGCGTGTTACGTCCCAGTTGACCGATGCCGATAGGATAAACAATCACGGTGTTTTTGCCTTTGGGATAATAGTACAGACGCAGCTCTGCGAGGTTGACGACAATCCCTTCGCGCGGCGTATCAGGCAGCAACATTTGGGTAGGGATCGTCAGCGTGGAACCCGCTTTCGGCAGATAGGGATCGGTGCCCGGGTTCGCCTCCAACATCCCCAACAGTCCAATCTTGAAGTCAGCAGCAATAGCTTCCAGCGGACGCCCATCGTCCGGAACGGTATAAGCGATATTCTCACCGATAAGACGGCTATCAGGCGGTGGTAATGGATACTCCGTCGCACTGGCAACGCTACTGCCTGCCAGATATGTCGCCAAGACCATACCAAGTAAAGTAAATGCGCGTTTCATACTAAATTCCTACATCAAGGCCCAAGTGGTCGGTTAATCAACGATGCCTGGTCCTATTTCCTGCAACCAGTATCCTGTTATAGTAGCATTATCGAAATAAAATTATATTTTATTTAAAAATCAACGCATTGATATGCAATTCTTTACAAAAAGCAGTCGTAGAATAAAATCCATGTCCTGATAAATCTATGGACTCATTCTGAAATATCAGCGCGTAACGCCTTGATGAAAAGCAAAAAGCGCCAGACTTGATACGCTGGCGCTTTCTTACGAAATGAACCGATTGGGATAATGTTATTTATCCCTGTTATTCTTCACGCTGCCGGTACATTTTTGCTGCCGGATATTGAATTTACTGAATATGCAGCGCGGCGCGCGCGCGAATCGCCCGCAGCATCGCTTCCAACCCCTGCGAACGAGATGGCGTTAAATGTTGATTCAGCGCCAGCTCCTCAAAGAAAGGGCGAACATCCAGCTTAACGATATCTTGTGCGGTCAACCCTTGATAAAGACTAAACACCACGGCAATCAATCCCTTCACGATGGCGGCATCACTGTCGCCGTGCAGGGTTATCCGGCCCTGCTCGTCACGTTGCATCACAATCCAGACCTGACTCTGGCAGCCGGAAATCAGATTTTCGGCCCGACGCCAGACTTCCGGCAGCGGTTCAAGCCGCGCCCCCAGCTCAATAATATAAAGATACTTCTCTTCCCAGTTATGACAGCGCGAAAAATTACGTACTAATTTCTGCGGATCCGGCAGACTTGCCATTTTTTCCTCCCCAGGCAACGTGGCGCGAGGCTCAGTTGCCCAGCAATCGATGGATACGTTGCAACCCGGCGACCAGCCGGTCGATTTCTTCGCGAGTAGTATAAACGGCAAGCGAGGCGCGGCACATACTGGAAACGGCATAGTGTTCCATCAATGGCATCGCGCAGTGGTGGCCGGTGCGGATCGCAATTCCATACTGATCGAGGAAACTGCCCACATCGTAGGCATGGTGTTGCCCCAGATTGAACGCAATGACTCCATGCCGTTCTGCCGGGCCGTACAGCGTTAAATCCGGTACCTGAGCCAACGCTTCCAACGCATAGCGCATCAGGGAAGATTCATAGCGCGCAATGGCATCACGCCCCAACGCGGTTACATAGCTCAGCGCCGCGCCCAGCCCCATGATCCCGGCAGTATTGGGAGAACCGGCCTCAAAGCGCCACGGCACATCCGCATAGGTGGTTCCGGTATGCAGGCTCACCTGACGGATCATCGCGCCTCCGCCTTCCCACGGCGGCATTGACGCCAACAGCGCCTGTTTGCCATACAACACGCCGATACCGGAAGGACCGTAAATCTTATGTCCCGAAAAAACAAAGAAATCACAATCCAGATCCTGTACATCGATCGGCTGATGCATAATCGACTGGGCGCCATCCACCAGAACGACCGCCCCTGCGGCTTTCGCCTGAGCAATGATCTCTTTGACCGGATTTAATGTGCCAAGTACGTTGGAGATGTGCGTTACCGCCAACAAGCGGGTCCGTTCATCAAGCAATTCGGGCAGATGCGACAGATCCAGCGTTCCATCCGCTGCCAACGGAATAACGCGAATTTCCACACCTCGCGCTTCAGCCAGCATTTGCCAGGGAACAATATTGGCGTGATGTTCCATCTCCGTAATGATCAGATTATCGCCCGCTTGCAGGAACGTATGCCCGTAACTGTTGGCCACCAGATTAATGGCTTCCGTGGTTCCCCGCACAAAGACGATCTCTTCTGCCGAGGCCGCATTGATAAAGGTCGCAACCTGCTCACGCACCGCTTCCATCGCCGTGGTGGCCTGCGCGCTCAACGTATGAATACCGCGATGTACAGCGGCATACTCATGCTGATAGAAGGCCATTTCCCGCGCAATGACCGCCTGCGGCTTTTGCGCGCTCGCGGCGCTGTCCAGATAGGCCAATTGTTGTCCGTTGACTTCTCTCGTCAATAAAGGAAAGTCAGCACGAACTTGTTCGATGGGATAATTCATAACGCCGCCTTTTCCGACTCAGCCAATGCGTTAGGCAAACGCAGTGCGATGCGTTTCAATATCACACTTCGCAGCGACTCATCTTCAATCGCTTCCGTCAATTCTGCGGCAAAGGCAAAAATAATCATCTGTTGCGCGTCCTGCTGCGTGATGCCGCGTGAACGCAGATAAAACAGCTGTTCTTCGTCCATGCGTCCTATCGTCGCGCCGTGGCTGCACTTAACATCATCCGCATAGATTTCGAGCTGCGGTTTGGTATCGACTTCAGCCAATCGCCCCAACAACAGATTGTTGTTCGTCATCTGTCCATCGGTTTTCAGAGCATGAGGTGCCACTTTGATCATACCGTTGAACACCGCTTTAGCGCGGTCGTTAACGATGGTTTTATGCAACTGCCGACTTTCACCGAATCCCTGATTATGTTCCAGATAAGTCCGGGTATCGCACACCTCGCTGCCGATAGGCAGAATAAGGCTGTTGATGACCAAATTGGTTCCTTCGCCATTCAGTTGCGCGCTGGTGTTATTACGGGTCAACCCCGCGCCCAGCAGGAAACTGTGGCTACGAACCTGCGCGTCACGCGACAGCACCAGATCGTTATGCGAAAAGTGGTAGCTGGCCGCGGCTTCGAAAGCCAGTTTATAGTGGCTGACGCGGCTGTTTTCTCCCGCACTGACCGTCAGGCGGGCGCCAGTAAAGTGCGCGTACTGGTCCAGACTGACGTAATGCTCAATGATCTGCGCGCTGGCGCCGCGTTCAACCTGCAAGTGATGGCGATGATGGACGGTATTCAACGCCGCGCCCTGGCTGCTGCTGATATGCAGTAAGTACAAGGGTTTTTCAGCCTGTTGATTAGCGGCCAGACGAATCAATGTGCTTTGCGCGGCCAGACTTTCCGTCAGATGCAGGAACACTTCCGGCTGAACTGCCGGAGGAAATTCACCGTGCGCACGAGCGACCTTGATATCCACCTGATAGGGTCCCCACTGCGTGTCGCTGAGCGACGCATTGAATACGCCATCAATAAAGACCAGACGCCAGGCATCAATGGGCAACGCCAGCGCATCCAGCGTATCCTGCGCGACGGACGATACCTGCGGCGCAACGAATTCGTGCGCCAACAGTCCGTCCAGCGGGGTATATTTCCAATGCTCGTGCTTACGGTGCGGCAATCCCAGACGCAGCACTTCCTGCCAATGTTGGTACGCATCCGATGAACGCTGAGTATTCGCGCGGTCAAACAGGCTGTGCCACTGTTGCAGGGCTTTTTCCTGCTTTTGCTCGATGCCTGCTTTGGCGCTCGTTTTATTGTTGGTCGGTAAGCCAGCCATAGCCTTGCTCCTCCAACTGTTTCACCAGAGAAAAATCGCCAGATTTCACAATGCGTCCCTGAGAAAGAACGTGTACATGGTCTGGTTTGATGTAATCAAGAATACGCTGGTAGTGCGTGACGATAATAAAAGAACGCTGTTCGTTACGCAGGGCATTCACCCCGTTGGCGACAATTTTCAACGCATCGATGTCCAGACCGGAGTCGGTTTCATCAAGAATGCACAAATCCGGCTCAAGCGCCGCCATTTGCAGAATATCATTCCGCTTTTTCTCGCCGCCGGAAAAGCCGACGTTGACGGAACGGGTCAGCAAATCTTCCGGCATTTTCAACAGTTTGATTTTATCTTCGATAAAATCGGCAAAATCAAAGCGATCCAGCGGTTCCTGTTCACGGTATTTGCGCACGGCATTCACGGCCGTTTGCAAAAAGAACTGATTACTGACGCCGGGGATCTCCACCGGATACTGAAATGCCATAAAGATGCCCTCACCCGCGCGGTCTTCAGGATCCAGTTCCAGTAAATCCTTGCCTTTGAAGCTGACGGCGCCGTCGGTGACTTCATATTCTTCACGTCCGGCCAGCGTAGCGGAGAGCGTACTTTTCCCTGAGCCATTCGGCCCCATGATCGCATGGACTTCTCCCGGCTTAACCGTGAGATTCAGCCCCTTAATAATCTCTTTGCCTTCTACGCTGACTTTTAAATTTTCAATGCTTAACATGCTCTATCCTTCCAGGCGTCGGATATCTTGCGACGCTCATCATTTTTGTAACCGATGATTTTCTATCAATAAAAATCCCGGTAATCGCCAATCAACCTACGCTGTGTTCCAGACTAATCGCCAGTAACTTCTGCGCCTCTACCGCAAATTCCAGCGGTAGTTCAGAGAAGACATCTTTACAGAATCCGTTAACGATCATGGAGATCGCATCATCTTCACTGATGCCGCGTTGCAGGCAGTAGAACAGTTGATCGTCGCCAATCTTCGAGGTTGTCGCCTCATGCTCCAGTTGCGCCGTGTTATTGCGCGCTTCCACATACGGGAACGTGTGCGCGCCGCAGTCGCTACCAATCAACATCGAGTCACACTGCGTAAAGTTACGCGCGTTGGTGGCGCTCGGCATGATCTTCACCAGACCGCGATAGGTGTTCTCACTGTGTCCGGCGGAAATCCCTTTGGAGATAATGGTTGAGCGGGTGTTTTTACCGATATGAATCATTTTGGTCCCGGTATCGGCTTGTTGACGACCATTGGTCAGTGCAACAGAGAAAAATTCGCCGACCGAGTTGTCGCCGCGTAGCACGACGCTTGGGTATTTCCAGGTAATGGCCGAGCCGGTTTCCGATTGCGTCCAGGACATTTTAGAATATTCGCCCGCGCACAGCGCGCGTTTGGTGACAAAGTTCAGAATGCCGCCTTCGGCGTCTTTACCGGAGAACCAGTTCTGCACCGTGGAATATTTTACTTCCGCGTTTTTATTGATGATGACTTCAACTACCGCCGCATGCAGCTGATAGGTGTCACGTACCGGCGCGGAACAACCCTCAATATAACTGACGTAGCTGTCATCATCCGCAATCAGGATCGTGCGCTCAAACTGGCCGGTTTTAGCCGCGTTAATGCGGAAATAGGTGGATAACTCCATCGGACAACGCACGCCTTTCGGTACATAGACAAACGTACCATCAGACGCGACCGCCGCATTCAGCGCAGCAAAGAAGTTGTCATTCGAGGGCACGACCGTACCGAGATACTGGCGCACCAAATCAGGGTGCTCCTGAATGGCTTCGCTGAATGAACAGAAAATAATGCCCTGCTCCGCCAGCTCATGTCGGTAGGTGGTGGCGACGGAGACGGAGTCGAAAATGGCGTCAACCGCCACCGCTTTTCCTTCACGCACCGGGACGCCGAGCTGATTGAAAGCATTCTCGACTTCACTGGTCAGGTAGTTATTCACTTCCGCAATGCTGGATTGCTGGGTCGCGCCCGGCTGCGAGTCGCAATTGTCATCGCAATTGCCGCAGGACGGTGCGGAATAATAGCTATAGTCCTGGTAGTCGAGCTTATCGTAATGCGCTTTCAGCCAATGCGGCTCTTCCATTTCCAACCACGCCCGGTAGGCATTCAGGCGGAATTCCAGCATCCATTCAGGTTCATTGCGTTTTGCTGAAATGGCCCGCACGACATCCTCATTGATGCCGCGCGCCAATTGATCGGTTGCCAGCTCGGTAAAAAAGCCTTCTTTATAGCGTCCATCACCCATCCAGATCTGGACATCATCAGGTACATCTACTGTGCTACGTGCCATAATTTGTCATCACTTAAATGCCGAAGCTCTCGCCACATCCACAGGCATGCTGAGCGTTGGGATTATTAAACTTAAACACCTGATTCAGTCCCTCACGGACAAAATCGAGTTCGGTGCCATCAATAAAAGGCATCGCTTTTAGCGGCACATACAGCTTTGCGCCGTCGCGTTCGAACAGTAAGTCATCCGTTTCGGATTCACGAACCAGATCCAACACATAACCAAACCCAGCGCAGCCGGATTGTTTAACGCCAAGCCGTAAACCTTTCACCGCAGCATCCTGCTGTATCAAATGCTTGATTTGTCCCACGGCGCTATCTGTCAGTGTCAATCCTTTCCAGACGTTTTCATCCAGTGAAAAGGTCCCTACACTTTCCGTTTGCATAACGAATACCTCATGACGTGTCGTACCAGTTTCAGGCTGGTTTCCTCTAATGTTAGTGATAATGAAACTTGCTTCAACCTCTTGTTTCGCAGGGCTATTCGTAACATTTGTTTTTTGATGACGGCGACGAGGCTCGTTCATCATGATTACAAGGCGAAAAAAACACCCCGCACATAGGTTTAACACCATGATAAATCAGTATTAAATCTTCTTGACGCCCCTTCTCGCCGCGCAAGAAAATCATCAATTCATTATCATTAGTATAACATTCATAGCGAATGCCTATTTATAAAACAGGAAAAGTAAATGAAGATTTCATCTCACCGCTTGTACATTTTGAATGGAAAAGCACATTTTCCCCATTGATCCCGACTATTTTTATAAATATGATAATGATTATCATTTAATATTCAGGATTGATAACCATGCTTTCGATGAATGCCTGGCTACAGCATCAGATCGACGAATATAAATTTCAAATCCGGGATGCCACCGTCGATTTCTATATGGCTGAGGCGCGTCTGAATCGCCCGGAAAGCAATATTGATCATCTGCGGCGCTATCACAACGCCTGTATGGATATGGTCGATTTGTGTCTGCGGAATGGGGATGACGACAGCTATTTGCATGCCTTGGTAAAATTGCATAACCGGCTGATTAAAGAGATAAATAACGAAAAGCGCTGCCACCTCTTCCGGGTACAGAGTTACTATTTCGCGCGTAACACGCTCAAGTTGATTTGCCATCAACTAAGCATGCAGGGTTCCTGGGATAAAGCAACGGCTTTCCAGACCGATTTCGTCAAGCGGGTGCCTTTCCTGCCCTGAAAGCGCGCGGAATTCGAAAATCCCGCGTTGCTGACGCTGTCGTAGTATGCACAAACGGCGTCAGCCTGGCGTTATATCGCTAGATAACCGCCGTAGTCAGACGAGAGGTACAGCACAGTCGGTTCTGGCTATCAAAAATATCAATCTGCCATACCTGATTGCGTCGTCCGATATGCAGCGCACGGCACACGCCGCGCACTTCGCCATCGCGTACCGAACGCAGGTGATTGGCATTGATTTCCATCCCGACAACGGTCTGCGTCCCTTCGGTACAGAGATAACCGGCAACAGACCCCAGCGATTCAGCCAAAACGACAGACGCCCCGCCGTGCAATAACCCCAACGGCTGCCGGGTTCGGGGATCGACGGGCATAACCGCTTCAAGATGATCGTCGGCAATCCGGGTATAGCGAATCCCCAGATAGTCTATCATGCATCCCTGACTCTGCTCATTCAGTTGCTCAAGGGTGACCTTTCGCTTCCACTGCATTAAATAATCTCCAGCAAGGCCTGTAATGGGTGGCGTAACCCGCTACCCTCCATCCGTTTGACCTGACTACGGCAGGAATATCCCGTCGTCAGACAGCGTTTCTGCGGCAATTTCTGCAATGCCTGCTGCCAGGATAGCGAATAAATTCCCTGAGAGTTCACCAGATTTTTGCTTTCATGACCATAGGTGCCCGCCATACCGCAGCAGCCTACGCTGACATTTTCCAGTTTCGCGCCAAACCGCGAGAAAATATCAGACCACTGTTGGGTACTGGCAGGCAACGCCGTCGTTTCCGTACAGTGACCAAACAGATACCAGGATTCACCTGCCGCGGTCTGCGGCGCGCTGTCCGTCAACGCGCTGATCAACCATTCATGCACCAGTTTTACCTGGAAATCGCCGCGCTTATCACCCAGGATTTCGCGATATTCATCGCGATAGCAGAGTACCAGCGCAGGATCGACGCCCACCATGGGTATACCAAGCTTTGCCGCCCGGTTAAGGAAATCTGACGTTTTAGCCGCGGTTTTCGCAAAGCGTTGCAGGAACCCCTTTATGTGCTGCGCTTTACCATTTGGCGAGAACGGCAGCAGCACTGGCTTCAATTTCAGTTTTTCCACCAGACGCACAAAATCGGCCACCACCTGCGCATCGTAGTAACTGGTGAACGGGTCCTGCACGATCAGCACATATTGCTGCCGTTCTGTATCGGACAAGGTCTCCAGTTGCTCCAGCGTGGTTCGTATCGCACCGTGGCCCGCAAATTGCTGACGCAGCGACGGCGAGGAAAGCAACGGCAAATCCACCATGCCAATCTGCCGACGGCTTAAGGTATTAACCCACGGCATTTTGAGAAAGAAATTGAATGTTTTGGGACTGCGCGCCATCAGGGGCGCATAACTTTCAACACCGGCGACCAGATAATCGCGTACCGGGCGTAAATAGCGGGTGTGATACAGTTGCAGAAAACGGGAACGGAAGCTGGGAACATCAATTTTAATCGGACACTGTGTCGAACAGGCTTTACAGGCCAGACAGCCTGACATGGCCTCTTTCACCTCGTGGGAGAAATCATAATCGCCCTGACGCGCCTGCCAGGTGTTCCGGGTTTTCTGAATGAATGTTCGCAGGCTGAGCCTCTGTTGAGGCAGTGTTTTTTCCAGCGCCAGCGGATCAACCCCCTGATCGGCCAGCAATCGCAGCCATTCACGCACCAGCGTCGCCCGCCCTTTCGGCGAATGAATACGGTTCCCCGTAATCTTCATGGAAGGACACATCGGGCTTCGGGCATCAAAATTGAAGCAGAGTCCGTTGCCATTACACTCCATCGCGCCACGGAATGAGGTCCGCACCGCCAGCGGGATGGTCCGATCGTAAGTTCCGCGCTTGACCGCATCGACTTTCATCATCGGCGCATCAACATCCAGCGGAGCACAGATTTTTCCAGGATTGAGGCGATTATCAGGATCGAATGCAGACTTGATACGACGCAATTCAGCATACAATTCCGCACCAAAAAATTCAGGGCTGTATTCGGCGCGGAATCCTTTACCGTGTTCCCCCCACAGCAAACCACCGTATTTGGCCGTCAGGGCGACAATTCGATCGGAAAGCTGCTTCATCAGCATTTCCTGCTGCGGATCGCACATATCCAGCGCCGGTCGGACATGCAGGACCCCGGCGTCCACATGGCCAAACATACCGTAGGTCAGGTTATGGCTGTCCAGAAGCTGACGAAATTCTTCGATATAGTCGGCCAGATGCTGCGGCGGTACGCAGGTATCTTCGGCAAAGGGAATAGGTTTCGCCAGCCCTTTGCTGTTGCCCAGCAGCCCCACCGCTTTCTTGCGCATACCATAAATACGCTCAATACCCACCAAATCGTTACAGGTCTGATAGCCGATCACCCCGGCTTCCCCCGCGGCCAGCAATTCATCAAGGCGTTTACACAGCGTTTCCACCTGTCCGTTGATCAACGCTTCATCATCACCCGCAAATTCAACAATATTCAGCCCCAGCATCTCCTGATCCGGAACATCGGCGATCAGTTCGCTGACGGAGTGCCAGACAATATCTTCACGCGCCAGATTCAACACTTTTGAATCGACGGTTTCGACTGACAGCGCTTTTGCCTCCACCATGAACGGCGCATTGCGCAACGCTGAGTTGAAGGAATCGTATTTGATATTGACCAGCCGCCGCACCTTCGGTATCGGTGTAATATCGAGTTTCGCTTCGGTAATAAATGCCAGCGTGCCTTCAGCCCCGGTCAGAATTCGCGTCAGATCAAACGTTTTCAAATCATCACTGAAGACGTGGCGCAAATCGTACCCGGTCAGAAAACGGTTCAGTTTAGGAAATTTATCGAGGATCAGCTGTCGCTGTTCACGGCAGCGATGCAACACCGTGTGGTAAATACGCCCGACAGGTGAGGCTTCCTGAGCCAACTGCTCGGCCAGTTCCACCGGCATCGCCTGGGTATCCAGTATATCGCCGCCCAACAGCAACGCACGCAGCCCCAGAACGTGATCGGAGGTTTTACCGTAAACCAGCGATCCCTGTCCCGATGCATCGGTATTAACCATGCCGCCCAGCGTGGCGCGGTTGCTGGTAGAAAGCTCCGGCGCGAAGAAATAGCCGAAGGGTTTGAGATATTGATTAAGCTGATCTTTGATCACGCCCGCTTCGACCCGAACCCACCCTTGTTCAGGGTTAATTTCCAGAATTCGGTTCATGTAGCGCGACATATCCACCACAATGCCGTGGTTCAACGCCTGACCATTCGTGCCGGTCCCGCCACCGCGAGGGGTGAATGTCAGTCCGAGAAAACGCGTTTCGCCAGCCAAACGGGCCAGAATGGCCACATCAGCGGTAGAACGGGGGAAAACAACGGCATCGGGTAAGAGTTGATAGATACTGTTATCTGTCGCCATCGTCAGGCGATCGGCGTAGTCTGTCGCCATATCGCCTGTAAATCCATTTTGTTTCAACGCTTCCAAAAAATTAAGCACCGACTGAACAAGTCCGGGTGACTGAGTGATCTGTGGGATCATTATTTTTTGACCCTGTCTGTACAAAAAGTGTTTGCCAATTATGTCATTAGTGTCTGCGAGGCGTCGACGTTCAATCTGCTAACCGAACGTCATTCGGCAGACCTGTCGCGTTTTTACCCTTATCGCTCCCAGGATATGGGATGGCGGCAACGGTACAAACGAGCAAAACGAGTGAAGGTCGCCAACGTGCCTGCAACTTGAAGGATGAAGGATATATCACATTTCAACGAAGTATGCGCAGCTTGATCGGTAAAAGCATACACCATGTTGGGTTTCCGCCGTTTCACCAACAAAATGTTCAACAGGCTGTCAAAAAGCCCGGAAATATCCCATGATAAATTGTCGTCGCTTTCATCGCCTTGCAAAAGCGGCGTCGATTTCAGACATTACGTCTATTTATAGAGGTACTATTCATTGATAAGAAAATATCGACAACAGCATTTCGACGCGGCAAGGACATTATTTAGCCTGCTGTTTATCATCATTATGATCATTGCCTGCTTTTGGGTTGTACAGCCTTTTATTCTGGGGCTTGCCTGGGCTTGTATGGTGGTTATTGCCACCTGGCCGCTGTTAATTAAACTTCAGCATCTACTGTGGGGCCGACGTTCTCTGGCCGTTATCGCCATGACGTTACTGTTGATTCTGTTGTTCGTATTGCCGATTGCCCTACTGGTCAGCAGCGCGATCGATAATAGTTCGGCATTAATGGCCTGGGGCTCCAGTCAGGAAAATTTCTCACCGCCGAAACTGGAGTGGCTTACGTCCATTCCGCTGGTTGGCGACAAATTGTTCAATAGCTGGCAAACCCTGTTGCAGAGCGGCGGCAGCGGCCTTTTTTCCAAAGTTCAGCCTTATGCCGGCAAAACCGCAACCTGGCTGGTGGCGCAGGCCGCGCACGTTGGCCGCTTTCTGATGCACTGCGCCCTGATGCTGGTATTCAGCGCGCTGCTTTACTACAAAGGAGAGTCCGTCGCCAAAGCGGTGCGCCACTTCGCTATCCGTCTCGGACAGGAACGAGGGGATACCGCGGTCATTCTGGCGGCGCAGTCCATCCGGGCCGTGGCGCTGGGCGTGGTGGTCACCGCCATTGTTCAGTCGCTGCTGGGCGGTTTCGGTCTGTTCATTTCCGGCATACCCTATACCACCTTGCTGACGGTATTGATGTTTCTGTTCTGTCTGGTGCAGTTGGGGCCGCTTCCCATATTGATCCCCGCGGTTATCTGGCTTTACTGGAGCGGGGATACCACCTGGGGGACGGTACTGCTGATTGTGAGTTGCGTAGTCGGTACCATTGATAACTTCATCCGTCCGATGTTAATTCGCTTAGGGGCCGACCTTCCGCTGCTGTTAATTCTGTGCGGCGTTATTGGCGGATTACTGGCCTTTGGCATGATTGGTTTGTTCATTGGTCCGGTCGTACTGGCTGTATCTTATCGACTCCTGTTTGCCTGGATGGATGAGATCCCCGAACCCGAAAATATCATTACCGCCGATCCTTCAATCGATCCTGACAAAAATTGATGATGATCGCTGGAATTCGCCTCAACATGGGTGGTCAAACCACCCATGTCATGCCGAGGCTGATAAGTAAAAAAATTTAATGTTTTACCCGCAAAACTAGGGATTATTCCTAATAAATTGATATTTTCTCCATTATCACTTCAATTTTACTCACTGTAGCCCACCGTGTATTGAGCAATCTTAAAAAATAATTAACCATTAGGATGATTCTTAATGACTAAATAGGGCATAATCCCTAGCATGAATATCGGAGCTAGTTTTTAACCTACTGTTTGTCAATGAGGTTTCCTCCTCGTCAGAGTTAGTAACGAATTGCTGTGTGTAGTCTTTGCCCATCCCCTGAGATGGGCTTTTTTTTATCCAGCGAACAGACATCCATTTTCTTCTCTATGCCCGCAAAGTGTACTATTGATGACCGTTTCGCCGGACATTTTTCACCATAAATTGCGGTTAATCCTGTTTTTGTTAATCTGCTATTTGCATTTCAGCCGCTTTGCTTTATTGGTTATACCCTGAATAATTCGAGTTTCAGCGGCGTCGTTTTCCTGCACATTGAAATCTATTGGTTATCGCGCATGCTTCATTTCCGGGAGTTTTTTCATGACCAAGCTCGCCATTAAGGGATTAATTCTGGGCTGCCTGTTCAGCCTGCTTACCGCCTGTGATAATGCAACCCATACCCCGCCACGTCCTCTGCTGACCATTGAGGGTAAAACGATGGGCACCTTCTACAGTGTAAAAATCAGCGGAGAATTGACAGAAGATAAAGCGCAATTGCAGCAGGAAATTGATCGTCTGCTGGAGCAGGCCAATGATGAAATTTCTACCTACCGTGAGCATTCAACGTTGTCACGGTTCAATCAATATCGGGGCACAGATCCCCAGCCCATCAGCAATGGCATGGCGGATATTATTTTGGCGGCGCAACGTATCGGCAGAGCAACGGATGAAGCGATGAATATTACCGTTGGTCCGCTGGTAAATTTGTGGGGATTCGGTCCACAAAAGCAACCGGTGACAATCCCATCTCAGCAACAAATTGATCTGGCGAAGCAAAAAGTGGGATTGAGCCACCTGAAGTTACTGAGCGACTCACGCGGGGAATGGATTCAAAAAGATCTGCCCGATTTATATGTCGATCTCTCCACGCTGGGTGAGGGCTACGGGGCGGATGTGCTGGCGCAATTAATGGCGCGCAAAGGTATTACCAACTATCTCGTTTCAGTGGGCGGCGCCATTTCCAGCCGCGGAGTGAATTCGGAAGGTAAACCGTGGCGAGTGGCCATCCAGAAGCCGACCGATCAGGAAAACGCCATGCAGGCAGCCGTGGATTTACAGGGCTATTCTATCAGTACTTCCGGCAGCTACCGTAATTACTTTGAGCAGGATGGCAAACGTTATTCCCATGTTATCGACCCTACTACGGGTCGCCCCATTACGCACCAGTTGGTTTCCGTCACGGTTATCGCGCCGACGGCGCTGGAAGCTGACGGTTGGGATACCGGGTTGATGGTTCTGGGTACGGAAAAAGCGTTAAAACTGGCGGAACAACAAGGACTGGCGGTTTATTTAATCACCAGAACAGATAAAGGCTTCAGCGCCATCATGACGCCACAGTTCAAATCTTTTCTCATTACCCAGTAGGGAGTAAGAGTCCTCCCTCTTACCAGAGGGAGGTTGGGAGAGAATGATTACTGATGTTCAGCCAGATTCAGCCAGGTTTGCACCACGGTATCCGGGTTCAGAGACAGGCTATCAATCCCCTGCTCCATCAACCAAATGGCGAAATCCTCATGATCCGAAGGCCCCTGACCACAGATGCCAACGTATTTCCCCTGTTTTTTGGCCGCGGTGATCGCCATTGACAGCAGTGCCTTAACCGCATCATTGCGCTCATCAAACAGCGCAGAGACGACGCCTGAGTCCCGGTCCAGCCCCAGCGCCAACTGGGTCATGTCGTTTGAGCCAATAGAGAAGCCATCGAAATGTTGCAGGAATTCCTCCGCCAATAGCGCATTGGATGGGATCTCGCACATCATGATAATTTTCAGGCCATCCTCGCCGCGGCGTAACCCCTGGTGAGCCAGCTCTTCGATTACCGCGTCCGCCTGCGCGACTGTACGAACAAACGGGATCATGATCTCCACGTTTTTCAAACCCATATCATTACGCACGCGTTTTACCGCCGCACACTCCAGCGCAAAACACGCTTTGAAGTCCGGGGATACATAGCGACCCGCGCCACGGAAGCCCAGCATAGGGTTTTCTTCTTCCGGTTCATAACGCTCGCCGCCCAGCAGGTTGGCGTACTCGTTCGATTTAAAATCGGATAAACGCACGATCACCCGTTTTGGCGAGAACGCCGCGGCCAGCGTTGCAATACCTTCCGTCAAACGGCCGACATAGAACTCAACCGGATCGTCATAGCCATTCATCAGCGCCTTGATTTCACGCTGTAGCTCCGGCGTTTGCTGATCGAACTCCAACAGCGCACGCGGATGCACGCCAATCATGCGGTTGATGATGAACTCCAGTCGGGCCAGCCCGACGCCATCGTTCGGCAGACAGGCGAAATCAAACGCCCGATCGGGATTGCCGACGTTCATCATGATTTTCAGCGGTAAATCCGGCATTTCATCGATCTGAGAACTCTTCACGGTGAAATCCAGCAGGTCATGATAAACGTAGCCGGTATCGCCCTCGGCACAGGAAACGGTCACTTTCTGTCCGTTATGCAGCCGTTCGGTCGCATCGCCGCACCCAACAACGGCAGGAATGCCCAGCTCACGGGCAATAATGGCCGCATGACAGGTGCGCCCGCCACGATTGGTGACAATGGCGGCCGCTTTTTTCATGATCGGCTCCCAGTCCGGGTCGGTCATGTCCGTAACCAGCACATCGCCCGCATTGATCAGATGCATCTCGCTGATGTTCTGAATCACTTTAACTTCACCGGCGCCAATACGGTGGCCGATAGCGCGTCCTTCTACCAGCACGTCACCACTGGCTGGCAGATGATAACGCTCCATCACCTGACCATTGGAGCGGACGGTTTCCGGACGCGCCTGAACAATGTACAGCTTGCCCGTATGACCATCCTTTGCCCATTCGATATCCATCGGACGACCGTAGTGCTTCTCGATCAACAGCGCCTGACGCGCCAACGCCTGCACTTCGTCATCCGTCAGACTGAAGCGTGTACGTTGCTGATCGGGAACATCTTCGATACGCACCTGCTTGCCATGTTCCTGACTGGCAGCGTACACCATCCGAATTTTTTTCGACCCCATGTTGCGACGGACAATCGCGGGCTTGTCATTGAGTAGCGTGGGTTTATGCACATAAAACTCATCAGGGTTAACGGCGCCCTGCACCACCATCTCACCCAAGCCATAGGCCGAGGTAATGAATACCACCTGATCGAAACCGGACTCCGTATCAATGGTGAACATGACGCCGGCCGCCGCCAGATCGGAACGCACCATGCGCTGAACGCCAGCCGACAACGCCACGCCGCGATGGTCATATCCCTGATGCACACGGTAGGAAATGGCACGATCGTTAAACAGAGAGGCAAACACATGCTTTACCGCGATCATCACCGCATCGATACCCTGAACGTTCAGGAAAGTTTCCTGTTGCCCGGCAAACGACGCATCCGGCATATCCTCCGCGGTTGCAGAAGAACGCACGGCAAACGACGCATCTTTCTCACCGTCGGCCAGTTGCTGGTACGCATCACGAATCGCCTCTTCAAGCGCCGGCTGGAAAGGCGTATCAATAATCCACTGACGAATTTGCGTACCGGCTTTCGCCAGTTGATTCACATCGTCAATATCCGTGCGATCCAACAATTCGTAAATACGCTGATTGATACCGCTTTGATTAAGAAAATCATTAAACGCCTGTGCTGTTGTCGCAAAACCATTCGGGACGGCTACGCCCAGTTCTGAAAGGTTGGTGATCATCTCACCCAGGGAGGCATTTTTGCCACCCACCCGCTCAACGTCGTGCATACCAAGCTGGTTATACCAGAGGACATTACGCAAATCAGGGCCGTTATTGGACATCGAAAATAATCCTTTCTGCATACAGTTAGGGTATGAAAGAGTTCGGTTGAAAATGAGTTTCAACCTAATCAGGGTAGCATAGCGTTTTATAAAGCATGGACAGGTGAATCGATCAACCTACGAAAAAAAACTGATTTCATCGCCAAGTATTGCTTAACGATGCAAAAATCCAATATCGTAAAAGTTTGGTATCCTTTTCATAAGGATAATGAAATAGCGTTTTAATAAAAGCATTCTGAAAACGCAATTTTTGACGAGGTTGATTTGTTTTTATTGAAGAAAACGCAATAAGGAGTTCAGGTGGAAAGAAGCGTGTTTTATATCTCCGACGGTACGGCGATCACGGCGGAAGTGCTTGGTCATGCGGTGCTATCACAATTTCCGGTGGATACCGTGAGCTACACTTTGCCCTTTGTTGAAAACGAAACACGCGCCAAAGCCGTGTGTGAACAGATCAATCTGTCCTACCGGCAGAGCGGCTTACGCCCGCTGGTTTTCTATTCCATTGTCACCCCCACCGTGCGTGACATTATTATCGGCAGCGAGGGATTTTGTCAGGATATTGTGCAAGCACTGGTTACCCCTTTGCAAAAAGAGTTAAACATTTCGCCAACGCATGTGGCGAACAGAACCCATGGGTTGACCGCCAACAATCTGGGTAAATATGAAGCGCGTATCGCCGCCATCGACTACACGCTGGCCCATGATGACGGTATTTCACTGCGCAATCTCGATCAGGCTCAGGTTATTCTGCTCGGCGTATCCCGCTGTGGCAAAACGCCGACAAGCCTTTATCTGGCGATGCAATTCGGTATTCGCGCCGCAAATTATCCGTTTATCGCCGATGATATGGATAACCTGCATTTACCCGACGCGTTGAAACCTTTCCAGCACAAGCTTTTCGGTCTGACAATTGATGCCGAACGTCTGGCGGCGATCCGCGAAGAGCGCCGGGGAAACAGTCGCTATGCGTCTTTACGTCAATGTCGAATGGAGCTTAGCGAAGTCGAAGCCCTTTATCGCAAACACCAGATTAAATACATCAATACGACCAATTATTCTGTTGAGGAAATCTCCGCCAAAATCATCGACACGCTGGGCATGAGTCGAAGAATGTACTAGTACATAATATATTTTTATGGCTGGCTATCCCTGCCCGCCCCCCTTGCGGGCCGTCGCAAGCGACGTTGAAAATCGCTCCAGGCGATTTTTTATCGTCACGCGGTTGAAATGCACGCCGTTTAGTTTATTGTAAGTCTCATCACTTCCCGGTATTTCGCCGTTGAGAAGAAACCAATTTAGTCGAGATCCCTATCCCGATAGACTTTATGCTCATTGGGCAAAGACGACACACAGCAACGAAGGCATACATGATGAGACGAATGGCGAACGGTCACCGTAACGTTTCATCCGCGCCACCGGTTATTTCTGCGTTCAAAAACGCCTGATGTGTTTTTGAACGTTGTTCGCAGCGTTCGCTTTGCATTTATAACGTTATGATTTTTATCGCGTTATTGTCTTTTATGAACACAACTAATGCGTTCACAGGCATACGGCATCGTCTCGGGTGATAGGCTCTCGGCTTGAAATGCTTAGAGACACAATATGTATCAAACAGATGAACTGCGAAGCAGGCGCATCGATAGTTTGGTTACGCCACTCGCGCTGATAACCAAATTACCCCTTTTGCCCGCCATTGCCGAAACCGTGACGCTGTCGCGAAAAAGTATTGAAGACATTCTTACCGGCCAGGATCCCCGTTTACTGGTTATTATTGGCCCCTGCTCTATTCACGACATTCCCAGCGCCCTGGACTATGCCCATCGGCTGGCTGAAATGCGCGTCCGTTATCAGGATCGGCTGGAAATCGTGATGCGTACTTACTTTGAAAAACCGCGAACCGTCGTAGGTTGGAAAGGTATGATTGCAGACCCGGCGCTAAATGGCTCCTTTCAGGTGAATGAAGGACTGGAACGGGCCAGACGTTTGCTGCTGGACGTCAACGCACTGCAACTGCCGACGGCCACCGAATTTCTGGATATGGTGACCGGCCAGTACATTTCCGATCTGATTAGCTGGGGAGCGATTGGCGCCCGAACAACGGAAAGCCAAATCCACCGCGAAATGGCTTCCGCGCTGTCCTGCCCCGTCGGCTTTAAAAATGGCACCGATGGCAATACGCGTATCGCGATTGACGCCATTCGGGCGGCGCGGGCGCAGCATATGTTCCTTTCGCCCGACAAACAGGGACAGATGACGGTTTACCAAACGCAAGGCAATCCGTTTGGTCACGTGATTATGCGCGGTGGCAAAAAGCCCAATTATCACGCTGACGATATTGCCGATGCCTGTGCGCACCTGCGTGAGTTTTCATTGCCTGAACATTTGGTCATCGATTTCAGTCATGGTAACTGCCAGAAACAGCATCGCCGCCAGATGGAGGTTGCGGACAATGTTTGTCAGCAAATCCGCTCCGGTTCACGCTCCATTGCCGGCATCATGGCAGAAAGCTTTCTGATCGAAGGCAACCAGCCAATAAATACGCCGCAAGCGCTGACCTATGGGCAATCCATCACCGATCCTTGTCTGGGTTGGCAGGATACGGAGACCATGCTCGAACGGCTGGCAGAGGCCGTCGATACGCGCTTCCGCGCAGTCTGAGCGAACGCTCGCCGCGCAACCCAGCGCCCCATCCGCAGGCCCGACAAGACGCCATTGATGGGGCGTGTTCACCAGTTGGGCTTGAACCGCTTTTTCCCCCGGTACGCAGGCGTAACGGTTCAGCGCATGACTCTCATGCTGAACGTCCTTGTGCAAAAATACGTCCGCTCCATGACGACGCTCCAGTAGCCCCCCTCATCCGCCGTTCTTCTGCATTATTGTCGTAGCAAAACGCACGATCGCTGCACGCCGCGCACGCGTATTAAGAAAATTTCACTTGATGTAACGTTTTTGTTACATGAAAATGATTCTCATTAATCCCTAGCAGTATCGAGATAAAGGATAAGGAAGCGAGATGCAGACTTCAATTTACCAGCAATACCTCCAGGCTAAAATCGCCCACCCACGTAAATACGCCCGCGATCTGGCAGATCTGCTCGGCATCAGTGAAGCAGAACTGACGCACGCGCGTGTCGGACACGATGCCCAACGCTTACAAGGTGATGCCAAAAGCTGGCTGAACGCACTGGAACAGGTTGGTAATACCAAGTCGATCACTCGTAACAATTATGCGGTACATGAGCATGTTGGTGATTACCAGAATCAATCGCTGGATGGTCACGCCGGCCTGATTCTGAATCCACGCGGACTGGATTTGCGTTTGTTCCTGCACCAATGGGCCTCCGCTTTCGCATTACGTGAAACGACGCCACGCGGTGAACGTCAAAGCATTCAGTTCTTTGATCATCAGGGTGACGCCATCCTGAAGGTCTACACCACGGATACCACCGATATGCAAGCCTGGCAGCAGTTTGTCGATAAGTTCGCCCACGCAGAAAACCCTGCACTGCCGGTTCGTCCGCTGGCGGGCGAACCGGCAGCCAGCGCCTCCGCAGAGGCGAATCCGCAGTTTGAAGCGGACTGGCGGGCAATGACCGATGTGCATCAATTCTTTATTCTGTTGAAACGCTATAACCTCACTCGTCAGCAGGCTTTCCGCGCCGTCAGTGATGATTTGGCCTACCGGGTTGATAACGACGCGCTGTCACAAATTTTGTTTACCGCCCGTGAAGATCAGAACGAAATCATGGTATTTGTGGGTAATCGTGGCTGTGTGCAGATTTTTACCGGCAAGATCGAACGCGTTGAACGCATGGAACAACACGCCGAATGGATTAATATCTTTAATCAGGATTTCACCCTGCATCTGATTGAAAACGCCATTGCCGAAAGTTGGGTCACCCGCAAGCCGACGGCTGACGGTATCGTCACCAGTCTGGAACTGTATGCCGCTGACGGCACGCAGATTGCCCAACTGTTTGGACAACGTACCGAAGGAACACCGGAACAACAGCAGTGGCGCGACCAGATTAGCGCGTTGAAACCACTCAAGGAGCTGGCCGCATGAAAAACTGGCTATTCCCGTTACTAATCGCGCTGCCGCTGGGTGCGTCAGCCGCTGAACGTCTTGTGTCCATCGGCGGTGATGTCACCGAGATTATTTATGCGCTGGGCGCGGAAAAAGATCTGGTTGCCCGCGATAGCACCAGCCTGCATCCCGATGCCGCTACGGCATTACCGGATGTCGGCTACATGCGCCAGCTCAATACCGAAGGCATCCTGACCATGAAACCGTCACTGGTGATTGCCAGCGAGCTATCCCAACCTTCACTGGTGTTACAGCAGGTTGCTGAAAGCGGCACGCAGGTTATTCAGGTGCCGGCCACGCCGGCACTGGAAACCGTACCGCAGAAAATCAGTGTCATTTCACAAGCGTTGCATAAAGAGGACGAGGGCAAAAAGCTGGCAGAAGCGTACCAGCAACAACTGGCGGCCATCGCCAAAACGCCCTTGCCGGTTAACGTCCTGTTTGTTCTCAGCCACGGCGGTATGACTGCCATGGCAGCCGGACAGAATACGCCTGCGGATACCATCATCCGTAGCGTCGGCTTGAAAAACGCCATGCAGGGCGTACAACGCTATCAGCCGCTCTCGCAGGAAGGCGTGATCGCCAGCGCGCCAGACCTGATACTGATCTCCAGCCAGGGACTAAAAAGTCTGGGCGGGGAAGCGCAGATCTGGAAATTACCCGGACTGGCCCTGACTCCTGCGGGTAAAAACAACCGTCTGCTGGTCGTCGATGACATGGCGCTGCTTGGCTTTACGCTGGAAACGCCGGCACTGATGGCGACGCTGCGTCAGACGGCAGAAAAAATCAAATGATACAACGGTTTCATCCGCGTTATTGGCTGACTGCATTACTGCTATTGTTGTTGATACTGATGGTCGGGGCGTCGAATCTGGGCGCGCTGACCCTGTCATTTAAAACACTGTGGCAGACGCCATTTGACGATCCGCTCTGGCATATCTGGCTGAATATCCGTATTCCCCGCGTGTTGCTGGCCGTGCTGGTCGGCTGTGCGTTGGCCTGTTCCGGGGCCATCATGCAGGGACTGTTTCGTAACCCACTGGCCGATCCCGGCCTGCTGGGGATCAGCAGCGGCGCAGCGCTGTGCGTTGCGCTGACCATCGTGCTGCCGCTGGGTTTGCCCCCGCTGCTGGCGCTTTATAGCCCCATGCTGGCCGCTTTTGTCGGCAGTCTGGCGATTACCGCGATTATTTTCATCCTTAATCGTTCCGGGCAGGGCGGCGTCACGCGTCTGTTACTGGCAGGTATCGCCCTTAACGCGTTATGTATGGCATCCATCGGGGTTCTGACCTACATCAGTACCGATCAGCAGTTACGCCAGTTCTCTCTGTGGGGGATGGGCAGCCTGGGGCAAGCGCAATGGCCGATGCTATTAGTCGCCGGCACGCTGGTCATTCCAGCCATTATCATAACGTTGTATCAGGCTCGTCTTTTGAATCTGTTACAGCTGGGGGATGAGGAAGCGCATTATCTTGGCGTCAACGTGAAGCGCACCAAGCACATGCTGCTGCTGTTAAGCTCTCTGTTGGTCGGCGTCGCCGTTGCCGTCAGTGGTGTCATCAGCTTTATCGGATTGGTTATTCCACATCTGATCCGAATGCATTTGGGCGCCGATCACCGCTGGTTGATACCGGGTTCCGCGCTGGGCGGAGCCTGCCTGCTGCTGGTCGCCGATACGCTGGCCCGGACGATACTGTCTCCGGCGGAATTGCCCGTCGGTTTGTTAAGCAGTCTGATTGGCGGCCCCTACTTCTTATGGCTGATCGTTCAGCATAAAGGACGCGGAAATGAGTAATCCCGCCACTCCCGAAACGTCGATGATTGCGCGCCACCTCAGTTTTCACACCGGTGAACGCTACCTGACAAAGGATGTTTCCCTTGAGGTCAACTGTGGTGAAATTGTGGCGATTATCGGCCCCAACGGGGCAGGAAAATCGACGCTGCTGCGGCTCTTAACCGGCTATTTGACACCTCAGCAGGGGGAGTGTCTGTTGGCAGGAAAATACTTTGCGCAATGGCAACCCAATGCGCTGGCGAGAACCCGCGCAGTGATGCGGCAGCACAGTGGAATGGCATTTGCCTTCAGCGTTCAGGATGTTGTCTCGATGGGACGCGCGCCTCATGGACGTGCTCAGCACAACGAAACGGTGGTCCGGCGGGTGATGGAACAAACCGGCTGTCTGACGCTGGCAACCCGGGATTACCGCCATCTGTCCGGCGGCGAACAGCAGCGCGTTCAGTTGGCCCGCGTGCTGGCGCAGCTCTGGCACCCGCAGCCAACGCCCGGTTGGCTGTTTTTGGACGAACCCACTTCAGCATTGGATTTATATCATCAGCAGCATCTGTTGCGGTTGCTGAAACAACTGACCCGCCAGCAGCCGTTGGCCGTGTGCTGCGTCCTGCACGATCTTAACCTGGCTGCGCTGTATGCCGACAGAATTCTGCTGTTGCATGAAGGTGAACTGGTTGCGCAAGGGACACCAGAGCAAGTGCTGCGGGCCGATGTGCTCACCCATTGGTATCAGGCCGATCTCAGCGTCAGCCCACACCCTGAATATCCCATTCCGCAGGTTTACCTGCGTCAGTAGGCGTCGGCACTCAGCCTCAGCTGGAGCAGGATATTTCCAGATGTTTGCCCCACTCTGGCGGTAACGCCGCCAGATCGTCCATCTCAGGTATATCGTCATAAGGACGGCACAGCGCCTGATGCAAACGCGCCAGCACGCTGATATCCTCTTTTTCCGCTCGGTCAATGGCGTTCTGAGCCAGATAGTTGCGCAGAATATATTTTGGATTGGCCGATTTCATGCTTTGTTGCCGCTCGGCATCACTCTGTTCTTCCTGCATCAGCCGTTTGCGATAGGCGCTAAACCACTGGTCAAACGCCTGACGATCGATAAACTCATCCCGCAAAGGCGAAAGCGCCGCATGCTTCTCACTCTCCGCCAATAGCCGGAAGGTGCGGGTATAATCGCGCCGCTCTTGTTGCATCAACCGCAGTAACCCTACCAGAATGTCATTATCCTGAGCGTCGGCGGTAAACAGTCCCAATTTGGCGCGCATCAGCGAACCATACTGCCGCATTAACGCCGGCTCATAGCGCGCCAACGCCTTCTCCAGCACTTCGGTACTCATCAATCCTGACAGCGCCTGAGCCAGACGATGGAGATTCCATAGTCCAACAGCCGGCTGGTTATCGAAGGCATAGCGGCCCTGATGGTCGGAATGATTGCAGATATAATCGGGCTGATAGTCATCCAGAAAACCATATGGACCGTAGTCTATCGTCAAACCAAGGATCGACATATTGTCCGTATTCATTACACCATGGGCAAAACCAACCGCTTGCCACTGTGCCATCAGGCGCGCAGTCCGTTCGACGACGTCACCGAACCATAAAGCGTAACGTTGCGCGTCATCCCGCCACTGCGGCCAATGCCGCGCGATGACGTAATCCGCCAACTGCCGGACCTTATCTGGTTCATGATGATAGTAAAAATGCTCAAAATGGCCGAAGCGCACATGGCTTTCCGCCACGCGCAATAGCATCGCGCCCGGTTCTTCCCGTTCGCGCTGTACGAGCTGCTCACTGGAGACAACGGTTAGCGCGCGCGTCGTAGGAATACCCAGATGGTGCATCGCTTCAGACGCCAGAAACTCTCGGATGACCGAGCGTAAAACCGCCCGGCCATCGCCCATACGCGAATAAGGCGTCAGGCCGGCCCCTTTAAGATGCCAGTCCAGCGTGCGCCCATCCGCCAGTTGCTGTTCACCAAGCAGAATGCCGCGGCCATCACCTAACTGCCCGGCCCACATACCAAACTGGTGTCCGCTATAAACCTGAGCCAATGGCTCCATACCCGGCAGCAGCATCTCGCCACTCCAGATGGCGCTCTTCTCAGCAGTAAAATACTCAGGAGAGAGCCCCAGTTCATTTGCCAGCCCCTCGCTGTAATAGAGCAAACGGGCCCCCTGTAGCGGCGTGGGTTTAAGCGCAGTGTAAAACCCCGGCAACTGCTGAAAATAATGATTAACGAACTGTGGTCTTTTCGGCATAGTTTCTCCCCTATAAAAGAAAGTGTAGATGGCCGGCAAGAGAATTAACACCGAGGGAAAACAGGGATATTCGTTTTGAAAAACGCGTCTGCGTTTTTTTATGGCGGGCTATCCTGCCCGTCACCCTGTGGGCTGTCGCCTGGTGACAATGAAGAGATTAACGGATAAAAGCAGCCTCAAGGGAGTTCGATTTTTTTTCTTAGTTCATCAAAATGAACGGCAGGCCATAGCTCACCTTGTACTGCATCAATATTTAAGTTCTTAACTTTATGAAAGTACTCGGCGGTGCCGATACCTTTAACAATAACGTTGATATCTTGATAATAGTTTTTAATTATTCTCAATAAGGGATCCATGATGAGCGTATTTTGGGGACGCGATAATAAATGCTCCACAAAGTTTTGATCCAATTTGACCCCGCACAGCAACCCATCATGCAAAGGCTTCAGATTACTTTTCCCGGCGCCGAAGTTGTCCAGCCAAAGACAAAACGCCTGGCTTATTTTGGCCAACACCGCGTTTTCTTTCCCTTGTGATAGACCGGGGAAATACTCATTAATTTCCAACTGGATGAAGGTAAAACGCCGCAGAGAATGGCATAGCGTCTCGGATTGCATAAATAGATCCACGACTGCGTGATCAACCCGAAGCACTAAAAGGATATCATTATCAATAAACCAACTGGCTTTACCCTGAATAAATGAAATTTGTTCATTAATGAAATCATAGCGTTGCATGCTATTTAATAGGGTAAACAGAATATCTGACGGCATACTCAGATTACCTGAAGAACTATTAAATCTACTTATCATTTCGACAGCAACCAGCCTGCCTTCCAGGCTATAAATAGGCCAGAAAACATAATCACTGACATAATCTACTTCTAACCGAACAAGCATAAGGTATTTTTAAAGTAAAATAGTAGTGGTGTTGTTCCAGTTTATTGATAACTATCACGACTTGTGACCATCAGCTGAAAATAGAAACCGTAGATAACGATAAATAACGTTTTTAAGCTCAGTCATCATGCCAGTGATAAAAAAACCGGCCAGTAGCTCGATATTAAAACAAATCATTACTAAGTTATAGATTAAAAAAAGTACCTTATCCACCCTGACCTTTCCCCTATCCGTTTCTGAACCGCTTAACCAGACGAGAAAAAGGGAGATTAGCGAATGCTTGTTACTATCCACGCCGACAGTTGCTGCAATTCCTCACCTTGTTCAGGAAATTTTTTTATCAATTGCTGGCATATCTCAGCCATATTTTCTGGCCGGTATAGCGTGCCGGGTAATTCAACCGCCAGCGTTTCAAGCGGCGTCGGATTCAAACTGTCGGTATAAACCTGAGCCCGATTAATAACACCGCGCGCGACGTCAAAATGTAATTCCACACCGCCCCAGGGAAAACGGTTATCTAATAAATGAGAGAAATCTGGCGCTTGCCCAAAATTCCATTCCCAACTGCTTTGGCGGGCAAACTGCTCACTGAAACCGGGTAAATCGGGAAATGCCGCCGGGGAAATGATTTCAGGCGCACAACGTTCGCCGTAATAGTCAAAAAAAGCCTGAATAATCGCCTGACACACGCCGTGGTGATCGATAGCGGGCAAGAGTTCAACCAGATTCGCCACCCGCGAACGGACGGATGTAATTCCCTTAGCCTGTAATTTTTTAATATCGGGATTTAAGTAATCCGCCAGACGACTTAAATTTGCATTTAGCAGTAACGTTCCATGATGAAAGCCGCGATCTTTGGTTTCACGGTAGGCAGAACCGGAGATTTTCCGACTCCCTTCCGTCGTTTCCACCACCAGATCGTTGCGACCAGAAGCACTGGCCTTTACGCCAAGCGCTGACAACGCGTTGAGAATAATGCGGGTCGAAACGCTTTTATCATATTCGGGTTTGCCCGCCATAAAGGTGAAACAGGTGTTTCCCAAATCATGGAACACCGCGCCACCGCCGCTGCTGCGCCGTGCCAGCTTAATGCCGTCTTCTTCCATCCGACGCGTATTACACTCTTTCCATGGATTCTGCGCACGGCCTATAACCACCGTTTCGGCGTTACGCCAGAGAAACAGCACGCGCTGTGTCGGCGGCATTTGACGAAAAATGCACTCTTCAACCGCCAGATTAAACCAGGGATCGAAGGAATCAGAGAGTAATAAGCGTAGAGAAGACATAAGCGGCTCCATGTCATGAAAGGAGGAAATCAGATACGGCGAGCCTGCCAGTACGCTCGTTTCCAGTAAACGTTATCCAGCGATGAACGAATAACGCCCTGGCTGGTGGATGCGTGAATAAACTGATCGTCTTTATCATAAATTCCCACGTGCAATCCGTTGCTGCCGCTGCCGGTTTTGAAAAAAACCAGATCGCCCGGCAACAGACTGTCGCGATCGACCCGCTCGCCGAGTTCAGTCTGCGCTTCGGTGGTACGCGGCAATTGCAGACCGAACCGATCGCGGAAGGTCAGGTAAACAAAACCCGAACAATCAATCCCGTTTCGATCCAGACCACCATAACGATAAGGCGTTCTGTACCACTCATTGAGTTGATCGTTTAACTGTGCGATCACCATGATGGAATCACTCAGACGCGCGTTTGGCGGCGGGCCTTTATGACTGCTGCACCCGACCAATATCAAACTTGCCAGTATCAACAGATGTCTTAACCGTATCATGCTCGTTACCTGAGAAATCAGCGGATGTCTGTCACACCCGGCAAATGTTATCTGAATGATATTTCTGTCTAATCTAGACAGAACGGCGATAACAGGCAAGTAGAGCCGATTTTTCCGATTGTGCGTATATGGCAAATCAAACACAGCGAGGGATAATCCAGTGGCGGCCATCAACAAGGTGACGTTGAAAACCCACGCCAAACACCGGTGACAGCAACGCCGGATCCATCACGTCATCCGTCTTTCCCTGTGCGATAAGCTGTCCGGCAGCGATCAGCCAGACGCGATCGGCATGGTGAAGACTATGATTCAAATCGTGCGCGCACAGAATAACGGTAATGCCCGACCGACAAAGCTGATGCAATAGTTCATCCAGTGCGGCCTGCTGTGCAACGTCCAGACTATTGGCCGGCTCATCCAGCAACAGCAGGCGGGCATGCGGATTCAGCGTCGGCCAAATCTGCAAGCACGCGGCGGCCAGCCGAACCCGCTGCCACTCGCCACCGGAGAGTCGGGTTAATGGGCGAGCCAACTTATCCGTCAGCAGCAGACGATCGGCGAGAAAATGCACGACGTCCTCAAGCCCTTGTTCATCGGCCATCGGCGGTTGGCATAAGCGTAAATACTGGAATACCGGCATGAAAGCCATCGGGGGCTGCTGCTGCGCCAGATAGGCGCGTTGCAGCGCCAGATGCTGAGCAGACAATTGAGAAAGCGGCGCGCCGGACAAATAGATCTCGCCTTCACCCGCGAGCAACCCGGCCAACCGTGCCAGCAGCGTGCTTTTACCGGCCCCATTCGGGCCGATAATATGCAGCAGTTCACCCGCGCCACATTCGGCATCAACCGGAGACAGACGGGGCATCACACCAGCCTGCCTCAACCTTAATAGCGGCGTATCTTTCGGTCCCAATTACTTTGCCAACGCCTCTTCTATTGCTGCAATAATCGTTGCATCATCAGGCGTCAGATCGGGCGCAAAACGCTGAATAACCTGTCCCTGACGATTAATCAGGAATTTTTCGAAATTCCATAAAATATCTTCCGGATGGACAGGCTTACGACCTTTATTAACCAACCGGGCATAAAAACCGCTCAGCATAGACCCGGTCGCTTTAGGCTGCTCGCGGATTAATACCTGATATAGCGGGTGCCGGTTGGCGCCGTTGACCTCAATCTTGCTGAACATCGGGAACTGTACGCCAAACGTTCCCCGGCAAAACGCCTGAATCTCTTCTTCACTGCCCGGTTCTTGTCCGGCAAATTCATTCGACGGAAACCCCAGCACGACGAACCCTTGGTCACGGTAGGTTTCATAAATTTTTTCCAGCGCTTCATATTGTTTCGTCAAACCACATTGCGAGGCGACATTGACGATTAAAGCGACCTTCCCCTGATAGACTTCAAGCGTTGTCGCTTCCCCTCCGATCGTTTTGAGCGGGATGGCGTAGATTTCATTACTCATCGTCTTGATCCTTTTATCCTGTGATTCATCAAGCCCGTCAGCCGTCAGGCTGTTCGGTACAGTGGACTAAATCCTGTTACGTAACAGCAACCAAATAAACCACGGCGCGCCCAGCGTAGCGGTAACCACCCCGATCGGCAACTCGGCGGACACCAGTGCAATACGCGCAACGGTATCCGCCAGCATCAGAATGGCGCCGCCCGCCAACGCACAGCCGGTTAACAGATAACGCTGATCGGTCAACCCGCACAGGCGCAACATATGCGGAATAATCAAACCGACAAACCCGATAACGCCGGCCAGAGCGACACTCAGCCCCACCAACACACCAATAATCAACACCAGAATATTACGCCAGCGATAGACTGAAACGCCTAACTGGCGCGCCTGTACCTCCCCCAACGCCAGCCAGTTGAGCACCGCGCCCTGTCGGCTCAGCCACACGAGGAAAGGCAACAGCGCCGCAATCAGCCAGCCATGCCGCCAGTCGATACCGCTGAAGCCGCCCATCATCCAATACATCAGCTGGCGCAAATCAAGACTGGTACTGAAATAGACCGCCCAGGTCATGATTGCGCTACAGATAATGCCCAGCGCCACGCCGATTAATAACAGACGGGCATTGGAAACATGCCGGCGGGCAAAGCGCAACAGAAGAAAGGTAATCAGCAGTGCTCCGGCAATCGCACTCAGGCTCAGTACCCAGACTGGCAGTTGCCCTTGTCCCAGCAGTACCGTGAGCACCAGCGCTACGCCTGCGCCATTGGCTACGCCCAACAGGCCGGGCTCTGCCAGCGGATTATCGAATATCGCCTGCATCACCGCTCCCGACATCGCCAGACTTGCGCCAACCAGCAGAACAGCCAGCGTTCTGGGCAAGCGTAATTGCCAGACAAAAATCTGTTGTGAATCATCCAGCCAGGACACCGGCCAAATCCAGCGGTCCCCGGCGCACAGGCTGACGATCAGAATAACAAGGGTCAGACACAACAGAATCGCCAGCCGCCAGCGATCCTGAATACGCTGCTGTCGTGTTAACTGGGTATATCCCGGATTTAATGGCTGCATCATCCACCAGCAATAAAAACAAACGTGCCGGATACCGAGGCGGTTACGGCGAAACGTATGAAACAGGTCGAAAAACATCTATCCGGAAACGGCAATTCCAGCGCATTTGCCTGCACGATCGACGCGTTATCGATGTTTGATATGCGGCGAATGATTAGAGATCGGCTACGCTTAAAAATGAGAATAACGCTCATGCTCCAGATACCGCGAGGGTAACGATATGCTGACCATGTTCCGACGATTCATGGCGTGGGCCTCTCATCCACCAACGAGGCCCGCGACACCGGCAGGAAAGCATTCTTACTGTCGCGAAAGTGAGTTCTGCTTTTTTAACCACTCGGCGACGTTGCCATTCGATCAGGTCAACGAATGTCAGCACGACGGTTTACGGCGGGAAGAAAAACCGGATAGCCGCTAATCCCGCTAAAACTTGATGCTTTTACGCCGCGTCAGCCAGGCCCCGACAAACTCAGGCACGATAACGCTGGCCGGACCATAGATTTTTTCGTCAAACTGGCTTTCCACCTGACTCGGTTCGAGGTTCAGTTCGAGCGTATAGGCGCCGTGCGCATGGGCCTCATGCACAAAGCCCGCCGCGGGATAAACATGTCCGGATGTGCCAATGGCAATAAAATAGTCCGCCTGCGACAACGCCTGATAAATTTTGTCCATGTGCAGTGGCATTTCGCCAAACCATACGACATGCGGACGCAAAGGGGCGGGAAACTGACAGCAATGACAACGTTCGTCAGCAGAAAGATCGCCGGTCCAGTCAAATACCTGGCCGCTCTGACAACAGCGTACTTTCAGCAGTTCTCCATGCATGTGGATCACCCGCTGGCTGCCCGCACGCTCATGCAGGTTATCAATGTTCTGGGTGATCAGCAGGAAATTATCTCCCAGCATGGTCTCCAGATTAGCCAGAGCCAGATGCGCCGCATTAGGCACGATTTCCGGCTGCTGTAGCTGACGCCGGCGAGCATTGTAAAATGCCTGAACCAGTTGGGGATCGCGCTGGAACCCTTCGGGGGTGGCGACGTCTTCAACGCGATGTTCCTCCCACAGCCCATCAGCCGCACGAAAGGTACGGATCCCAGATTCCGCAGAAATACCTGCCCCGGTCAACACAACAACGCGTGGTTTTTTCACTTCGCTCGCCGCCAGATAATCTCGATGGAAAATACGTGCACGCAGGCGCTGCTGACGCATACGTTTCCCTTTATGAAAACGTCCCAATCGTTGATGCGTATGCATATATGCTCCTGCTAGTTATCCATTAAGTGTAGCAAAGCCGCGCCGCGAACGCCGCCGGCATCGCCATAACGCGCTTTTTCTATCCGTGGTAGTTTGGCAATCGGTAACAGCCGGGACGGTAGACGGGTGGGTAATATCTGATAAATTTCGTCGAAATTCGATAACCCGCCGCCAAGAATCAACAGATGGGGATCGAAGATGGTCAGCAAGTTACCCAGGCAGACCGCCAGCAAATCCATGAAACGATCGACAAACGCCAGCGCGTTTTCCTCTCCGGCGCGATAGTGCCGGATGATAGTAACGGCCGGGAGCGCCTCCTGGTAGAAATGTGAATAGAGCCACTCAAAGCCACGACCGGAAATATAGTTTTCAATACAACCGGATTGGCCACAGCCACACTTCACCCGCGGAATATCGGCGCCAATAATATCCAGCGCATCCACAGGCAGTCGAAAATGCCCGAACTCTCCGGTGATGCCGTTGCGCCCATCGACCGGACGGCCATTGACCACCAATCCTCCGCCAACCCCCGTACCCAGGATCATTCCCAGCACTACCGGGTAGGAACGAAACTCCGCATCCCAGGCTTCCGATAGCACAAAACAGTTGGCATCGTTATTAACGCGAATTTCACGCTGCAACACATCACTCAGATCGGCACCCAGCGGACGCCCCATGGTTGCCGGCAAATTGGCCGTAAACAGCTTGCCGTTACTGCCCGTTTGCATGCCCGGCACACCAATGCCGACATGACCGGCCATCCCCACCTGCGCATCGGCTTCTCTGACCAGCGCGACAAGCGTGTTCAGCAGATCGTCATAATTGTCGCGCGGCGTAGGCACGCGCTTTTGCCATACCTTGTTGAGTTCGGCATCAAATACACCCAGTTCGATCTTTGTGCCACCCATGTCAAAACCGTAATACATGACTGCCCCTTAAATGGATGATAAATACCTACCCGCAATTCGGCATATGATGATAAGTCACTGCCCGCTCAATACCCTGGCCGGATCGATACGGCTGGCGCGACGAGCCGGATACCAGCTGGCAATCAGACTCAGCAAAAGCGCCGTTACCAGCACGCTGACCACATCCGCCGCATGCAATTCCGACGGCAGAAAATCAATGAAATAGATATCGCCAGATAAGAAACGGTGGCCGATCAGCGACTCAATGCCGCTGATAATGTTGGTGAGCTGCAATGTCGCGATCACGCCCACCACCACACCACTCACGCTACCTACTAAACCGGCCAGCAGGCCGTACCAGACAAATATAGCGCGGATAAGACCATCCGGTGCGCCCAGCGTACGTAACACCGCGATATCGCCACTTTTATCTTTCACCGCCATGACTAACGTCGAGACAATGTTAAAGCAGGCCACGCCAATCACCAGCACCATCGCCAGATACATAATGGTCCGGATCATTTGGATATCACGGTACATATACCCATAGGTGCCAATCCAGCTGCGAATAGTGACATAGGCATTGGTGACCTCGCCGGCGTCACGCACCAGCTTGTTGGCTGAAAAAGCATCTTTGGCTTTGATGGCAATCCCCGTCACGCTGTCGCCCATATCCAGATATTGTTGCGCATCGGCAAGGGGCACCAGCGCCAGACTGTGATCGAGCTGACCGCTCAATTGCAAAATACCGCTGACATACAGACGGATGCGTTTAGGCTGCATCAGCTTCATACCCGGATCGCTATTAGGGATCATCACGGTGACCCAATCGCCTTCCTTCACATTCAATGCCGTTGCCACGCCTTGACCAATGATGACCTGCTGTTCCCCGGCATGAAAACGCTGCCAGGCGCCGTTCATCACAAACGACGACAGCGAACTCAGGCGACTCTCCTGTTGGGGATCAACCCCTTTAACCTGAATCGCCCGCAGGTTGGCGCCGTTTTCCAGCAGTCCGGTAAAATCGATATAAGGCGCCGCCGCCGCAACGCCCGGCACGCTTTCTATCTTGGGCAGCAGCGCCTGCCAGCCATCAAAAGGCTGATTGACCGGGGCGATCTCACCATGGGGAACCACCGCCAGAATGCGGTTATTCAACTCGCGCTCAAAACCGTTCATTGCGCTCAGGCCAACAATCAGAACCGCGACGCCCAATGCGATACCGACGGTCGAAATCACTGAAATCAGCGAAACCATGCCGCCGCGCCGACGACCACGACTGAAACGCAGACCAATCCGCAGGGAAAGCGGAGGAAATGTCATGGCCTGGCTCCCATCAGCGTCAGTGCCTGTTGCAACTGCCCATCCCGCATCTCTAGCTGACGGCTCAGGCGTCCCGCCAATTTCAGGTCATGGGTCACCACCAGAAACGCCGTGCCCTGCCGAACGTTCAATTCGCCCAGCAGTTCAAAGATGGTATCGGCGGTACGCTGGTCAAGGTTCCCGGTGGGTTCGTCCGCCAGCACCAGCGACGGGCTGTTAACCAACGCTCTTGCGATGGCAACACGCTGGCGTTCTCCGCCCGACAATTCGGAAGAACGATGATGGCTGCGCGCTTCTAGCCCTACCGCCGCCAGCATTTCCCGCGCTTTATCCTGCGCCTGCGCCGTTGGGACATGGCCAATCAGCAGCGGCATCGCCACGTTTTCCAACGCAGTAAAATCCGGCAACAGATGGTGGAATTGATAAATGAAACCCAGTTCGCGGTTACGCAGTTCGGATTTTGCGCCCGCGGATAACCGGCTCAGCGACTGCCCTTTGAAAATCACCTCGCCCGACGTCGGCGAGTCCAGTCCGCCCAACAGATGCAATAACGTACTTTTACCGGAGCCGGAACTCCCGACAATGGCCATCATCTCCCCGCAATGCATCTCAAAAGAGACATTGCGCAGAACATCCGTTGATAATTTGCCTTCCTGATAGCGTTTGCACAGGTTATTGCACTGCAATAACAGTAAATCATTCATAACGTAGAGCCTCAGCAGGATGAACGGCGGCGGCGCGCCAGGACGGGTACAGAGTGGATAACAGGGCGATCAGCATGGCGCTCAAGGCAATGCTCACCACCTGTAGCGGATCTATCGCGACAGGCAACGCAGCCCCATCAATCAATAATCCCAGCATTGGCATCAGCGTATTAAGCTGGCTGGCCAATAATACGCCCAGTAACGCCCCCAGCAATGCCCCGACAATCCCGGCGCTCCCCCCCTGCACCATAAACACCGTCATTATCTGACGTTGGGTCAACCCCTGCGTTTGCAGAATGGCGACCTCTCCCTGTTTTTCCATCACCAGCAGCCCCAGCGAGGTAATAATATTGAACGCGGCCACGGCAATAATCAGGCTCAGCAACAGCCCCATCATATTTTTTTCCATCCGCACCGCCTGAAAAAGCTCGCCTTTGCGTTCGCGCCAGTCTTTCCAGACCGTCCCGGCAGGCAGCGTCTGCGTACTCAGCACATCCACCGTTAACGGCTCGTCCAGCCACAAACGCCAACCGGTGATATTTCCCGCCGGATAACGCATCAGGCGTGAAGCATCCTGTTGATTGACCAGCAACTGATATCCATCAACCTCACTGTTGGAGACGAACGTCCCCGCAACGGTAAAAATTCGCTGGCTGGGGATGCGCCCCATCGGCGTCAACTGACTGGCGCTCGGCACCATCAGACGCAGCTGATCGCCGCGTTTGACCGCCAGTTGCAAAGCCAGTTGCTCCCCCAAAATAACCTGGTATTCCCCCGGTTGCAGGGCTTGCTGCTTCACATTGACCAGATAACGGAACAACGGATCAGATTCATTGGGGTCCATACCCAGCATGACGCCAACGGACACGCTGCGGGCACTTTGCAGCACCACTTCACCGGTGGTTAACGGCGCAATTCGTTGGACACCCGACAGCGAGCTCAACGCTGAAGGCGGTATCATCTGAGGATTGAGCGAACCCTGAGGAGTCGTGATCAACGCCTGCGGCATCAGCCCCAGAATGTTGTTCTCCAATTCGCGCTCAAACCCATTCATTACGGAAAGAACGGTTACCAACGCCATCACGCCAAGTGTGATGCCAATTGCCGATAACCAGGAGACAAATCGCCCGAAGCGATCTGATGCTCGCCCACGCATATAGCGTAAGCCGATAAATAATGCGACAGGTTGATACATGAAATCCGTCTGGATAAGGTTGCCAAAGCAAAGTGATCAAGGATAATAAAGGGTAGTACTGCTTTATGGAACCCTAACACCCTCACTCTCCGGCTTTTTCTTAGCGGATATCGGGGTCGAGACCTGATAATCAGATTATGCCTGAAAAATATCGTTATTCGTTGCCGCTCAAAGCGGGTGAGCAACGCCTGCTGGGTCAGCTAACCGGCGCGGCCTGTGCCGTAGAGTGTGCCGAGATTATTGACCGTCACAATGGACTGGTCATTCTTATCACGCCAGATATGCAAAATGCGCTGCGCTTACGCGATGAAATACAACAATTTACTGAGCAGAGCGTCACCACCTTACCCGACTGGGAAACGTTACCTTACGACAGTTTTTCTCCCCATCAGGAAATCATTTCAAACCGACTTTCGACGCTATATCAGCTCCCCCATATGGCGCGAGGCGTCTTGATTCTGCCGGTCAATACGCTGATGCAACGCGTGTGCCCGCATGAATTCCTGCATGGCTATGCATTGATGCTGAAAAAAGGTCAGCATTTATCGCGCGACAAACTGCGTACCCAACTGGAACAGGCTGGCTACCGCAGCGTCGATCAGGTCATGGAGCACGGCGAATTTGCCACCCGCGGCGCGCTGCTTGATCTCTTTCCCATGGGAAGCGAAGAACCCTACCGCATTGATTTTTTTGACGATGAAATCGACAGCCTGCGACTGTTTGATGTGGATACCCAGCGCACGTTGAATGAAGTTCCACAGATCAAACTGTTACCCGCTCACGAATTTCCTACCGATAAAAACGCGATTGAGTGCTTTCGCAGCCAGTGGCGTGAACAGTTTGAGGTCCGTCGTGATGCCGAGCACATTTACCAGCAGGTCAGCAAAAGCGCCTGGCCCGCCGGTATTGAGTACTGGCAGCCGCTTTTTTTCAGTCAACCGTTACCCGCGTTGTTCAGCTATTTCCCGGAAAATGCCCTGATCGTTAACACCGGTGATATCCAACAGAGCGCAGAGCGTTTCTGGCAGGATATCGGGCAGCGCTTCGAGAGCCGCCGGGTTGACCCGATGCGTCCGCTGCTGCCGCCAGAGTCGCTGTGGCTGCGGGTCGATAGTCTGTTTTCCGAGTTAAAAAACTGGCCGCGAGTTCATCTGCGAACCGATACCCTGCCGGAAAAGGCGGCTCATGTGAATCTTGGCTACCTGCCGTTGCCGGATCTTGCCATTCAGCCTCAGCAAAAAGCCCCGTTGGATACGTTACGCCGTTTTATCGAACAATTTTTCATTGAACAACATAACGGACAGGTGATTTTTTCCGTTGAAAGTGAAGGCCGGCGAGAAACCCTTCAGGAACTGCTGGCGCGAATCAAACTGAATCCCACACCGATTGCAACGCTGGGTCAGGCACAACATCGCGACGCCAGTTTGATCATCGGCGCCAGCGAACACGGCTTTATCGACACGCTGCGTCAGCGCGCGCTGATCTGCGAAAGCGATCTGCTGGGCGAACGCGTCAGCCGCCGCCGTCTGGATAATCGGCGAACCATCAATACCGAGACCCTGATCCGCAATCTGGCGGAACTTCGCCCGGGTCAGCCTGTCGTGCATCTCGAACACGGCGTGGGCCGCTATGCCGGATTGACGACGCTGGAAGCCGGCGGCATTAAAGCCGAATACCTGATTTTGACCTATGCCGGGGAAGATAAGCTGTATGTCCCGGTATCCTCGCTACATCTCATCAGCCGCTATGCCGGCGGCGCTGACGAAAGCGCGCCATTGCATAAACTCGGCGGCGATGCCTGGTCGCGCGCGCGGCAGAGAGCCGCGGAAAAAGTGCGGGATGTTGCCGCAGAACTGCTGGATATTTATGCGCAACGCGCCGCCAAAAGCGGTTTTGCCTTCAAACATGACAAAGCGCAGTATCAGCTTTTTTGTGAGAGTTTCCCCTTTGAGACCACGCCCGATCAGGCTCAGGCCATCAATGCCGTACTGAGTGATATGTGCCAGCCGCTGGCCATGGATCGACTGGTGTGTGGTGATGTCGGCTTTGGTAAAACCGAAGTAGCCATGCGCGCCGCTTTCCTGACGGTGGAAAACCATAAGCAGGTGGCCGTTCTGGTACCCACCACGCTGCTGGCTCAACAGCATTACGATAACTTCCGCGACCGCTTTGCCAACTGGCCGGTGAAAATCGAAATGATCTCCCGTTTCCGCAGCGCGCGCGAGCAAACCCAGATTCTGGAAGAAACGCAGAATGGTAAAGTCGATATTCTGATCGGCACGCATAAGCTGTTGCAAAATGATGTCAACTGGCGCGATCTTGGCCTGCTGATTGTGGATGAAGAACACCGTTTCGGCGTGCGCCACAAAGAACGCATCAAAGCCATGCGGGCCAACGTGGATATCCTGACGCTGACCGCCACCCCAATCCCACGTACGCTGAATATGGCGATGAGCGGCATGCGCGATCTGTCGATTATTGCCACGCCGCCCGCACGCCGTCTGGCGGTGAAGACCTTTGTACGCGAATACGATCATCTGGTGGTACGCGAAGCCATTCTGCGTGAGGTGTTGCGCGGCGGTCAGGTTTACTATCTCTACAACGACGTGGAGAATATCGAAAAAGCCGCTCAGCGACTGGCTGAACTGGTGCCGGAAGCCCGCATCACCATTGGTCATGGACAGATGCGCGAACGCGATCTGGAGCGGGTAATGAATGACTTCCACCATCAGCGTTTCAACGTACTGGTCTGTACCACTATCATTGAGACCGGGATTGATATTCCCAGCGCCAATACCATCGTTATCGAGCGGGCCGATCACTTCGGACTTGCTCAACTGCATCAGCTGCGTGGCCGCGTCGGGCGTTCGCACCATCAGGCCTATGCCTACCTGTTGACGCCAAATCCCAAAGCCATGAGCACCGATGCGCACAAACGCCTGGAAGCGATTGCCTCACTTGAGGATCTGGGGGCCGGTTTTGCGCTCGCGACACATGACCTGGAAATTCGCGGAGCAGGTGAACTGTTGGGTGAAGATCAGAGCGGGCAAATGACCAGCGTAGGATTCTCGCTGTATATGGAGTTGCTGGAAAGCGCCGTTAATGCCCTGAAAGCCGGACGGGAGCCGTCATTGGAAGATTTGATCAGCAGCCAGACTGACGTTGAACTGCGCCTGCCGGCCCTGCTGCCTGAGGATTTCATTCCCGATGTCAATACGCGGCTGTCCTTTTACAAACGCATTGCCAGTGCGAAAAGCCCGGGTGAACTGGACGAACTCAAGGTTGAGCTTATCGATCGTTTCGGCACGCTGCCCGATGCCACACGCCATTTGTTGCAGGTCGCTGCACTACGCCAACAGGCACAGTCGCTGGGTATTAAACGCATTGAAGGCAACGAAAAAGGCGGCTTCATTGAATTCAGTGAGAAGAATCGCGTGGACCCGTCCCATCTGATTGGTCTGTTACAGCGTGAGCCGGGCACCTATCGGCTGGATGGCCCGACGCGGCTGAAGTTTATTAAAGACCTGAGCGCCCGGCCACAGCGTATTGAGTTTATCGGATCGCTGTTGACCAACATGGCTCAACATACGTTAGCGGCTTAAAACCGCAAAGCGGTGATTCGCCGGCTTGCCGTTCAAGGGAGGTTGAATCCTTTATCAGCCAGGATTCAACCTCTCTCCCTTTACAAGCCCCGCCATAACACAGTAAAGTCGCCAGCCTTTTTCACGGCATGAGGTAATCGGGATGTTTATCGGTTTTGACTACGGCACAGCAAATTGTTCCGTTGCGGTAATGAATGCGGGCACACCACAGCTCCTGCCGCTGGAAAACCAATCTCCTTATCTCTCTTCCCTACTGTGCGCTCCCGTACGTGAAGCCGTAAGCGAATGGCTATGGCGCCACCATCAGGTCAATGCGGAGGGGGAGAATGCGCAACTGCTAAAGCGCGCGATCAGCTATAACCGCGAGGAAGATATTCGCGTTCAACCAGACAGCGTGAAGTTCGGGCAGGCCGCGTTGCGGCAGTATATGGAGGATCCGCAAGACACCTGGTTTGTCAAATCCCCCAAATCCTTCCTTGGCGCCGTGGGCCTGAAACCCCAGCAAATTGCTCTGTTTGAAGATCTGGTGTGCGCCATGATGCTGCACATTCGCCGTCAGGCAGAGCATCACGTCGGTCAACCCATCAGGCAGGCCGTGATCGGTCGCCCAATCAATTTTCAGAGTATCGGAGGTGAGGAAGCCAATGTGCAGGCGCAGGGAATTCTTGATCGCGCCGCCCACCGAGCCGGGTTTGAAAAGGTGATTTTTCAGTTTGAACCCGTTGCCGCCGGACTGGATTTTGAATCCACGCTGAGTAAAGAAACACGGGTGCTGGTCGTGGATATCGGCGGGGGTACAACAGATTGCTCCATGCTGCTGATGGGACCCGAGTGGCGCCAGAAACATGACCGCCATCAAAGTCTGTTGGGCCACAGCGGTTGTCGCGTTGGCGGTAACGACCTTGATATCATGCTGGCGTTTAAACAATTGATGCCGTTGTTGGGGATGAACGGTGAAACCGAAAAAGGGATCGCTCTGCCAATCATGGCATGGTGGAACGCCATTGCGATTAACGATATTCCGGCTCAGAAGGAATTCTATAGCCCGGCCTGTCGCACCTTAATCAATGAAATGATTCGAGATGCCCGCCAGCCTGAACAGGTCAAACACCTGTTGACCGTCTGGCGGCAGCGGTTGAGCTACCGGCTGGTTCAACGGGCCGAAGAGAGCAAAATCACGCTCTCCGACAGGCCGCAAACGATGGCCGACCTGCATTTTATTGATCCCGGTCTTGCGGCCGCCATAACGGCCGACGAACTGAATAGCGCCATTACCCAGCCATTGATGCGTATTCAGCAACAGATCACACTGGCGCTGAAAGCCAGTCAAACGCAGCCGGATGTTATCTATCTGACGGGGGGAAGTGCGCGCTCCCCAATTCTGAGGCAGGCGATTGCGCAACTGCTTCCGGCGATCCCCATCGCCAGCGGTAATGATTTTGGCTCCGTCACCGCCGGGCTGGCACGTTGGGCCGCCATCATGTTCAGAGAATAGGTGAACACGGCGTTGCTCCGCGCCGCACGCCGTAACCTTTTCTCTGTATGCTAAAAAACTGCGGGAAACCAGAATAAGTTTCCCGCGGTTTTATTACCGGGTGTCAGCACAAAGAGGAGACTCTGAAAGATTAACTCTGCTGGTTCAGAATCAACTGACCGTTTCTGTCTACCGGAATCTGTGTTCCGGGATCGCGATCCATGCGGATTTTACCCTGCTGGTCGCCAATTTTATAGGTAACGTCATAACCCAGGATTTTCTGCGATTTATCGTAGACCGTCTGGCAACGCTGCTGGGTTGTCGTATACGTATCATTTTCCTGCATACTGCCTTGAACTTTGTTACCGGCATAGCCGCCCGCCAAAGCCCCGGCGACTGTCGCCACATCTTTACCACGACCGCCGCCAAACTGATGACCCAGTACACCGCCCGCCACCGCGCCTAACACCGAACCGGCGATTTTATGTTCATCCTGAACCGGACGACGATTTATGACCGCGACATTACGACACTCCTGACGAGGGGTTTTAACCGTTTCTTTTATTGGTGTTGCCGTAAGTACCTGCGCATACTGAGGTTTAGATGAAAACACATCCATACTCGCCACTGCCGCCACACCCAATGCAGCAGCTACGCCGATACCTACCCCCGCTAACATTGACTTGTTCACAGGATACCTCCCGAATATATTTCCGCGCATTTCTCCACCCTCGCCCCCCGTGTTAAAGATGCTTTATCTTCATTACGCTTCGCGTTATACGCGATGGATCCGATGGTTTCTCCTGAATGCCTTTCACTCAGGATTCGCGACGTGCGCGCTACGCCGCCTGTAAACAGTGAGGAGTCTGCACAATGTTTATGGCACCCGCAATAAGACTAATTAACCAAAAATGTCACTTTCGTAACATAAAACTATCATTTGAGAATTGTCTTAACGAGAATAGGCCATAGGACGATATTTTATTCTGGAACAGGCGGGATGAGATGTCAGATCGCAACCGCCTGCGGTTCGCAGGCGGCGTGTCAACATTAGTGCAGTTTAAGACGAGGGCGAATAACGCGGTTGATGCCGCCGACCAGCATCATCAAGCCGGTCTTCACATAGCCGTGCAGGGCAATCTGGTGCATACGGTATAGGGAAATGTAGACAAAACGTGCAATGCGCCCTTCCACCATGACCGAACCACGCATCAGGTTACCCATCAGGCTACCCACCGTACTGAACTTGGACAGTGACACCAGCGAACCATGGTCTTTATACACATAAGGCTTCAGCGTCTGACCGCTCAGCAGCGCCAGTATGTTGCCATGGCAGCGGGAGGCCATCTGGTGTGCCGCCTGCGCCCGTGGAGGAACAAAACCACCGCCTTCCTGCGGGCAGGACGCACAGTCGCCGATGGCGAAAATGTCAGGATCGCGGGTCGTCTGCAACGTCGGTTCAACCACAAGCTGGTTGATACGGTTGGTTTCCAGACCGGCAATCTCCTTCATCGCGTCCGGCGCTTTAATCCCGGCGGCCCATACCATCAGATCGGCATCAATAAATTCGCCGTCTTTGGTATTCAAACCGCCTGATTCAGCGCTGGTCACCATCGTTTTGGTAAGAACACGGACACCGATATTCGTCAGTTCCTGATGCGCGGCCGCTGAAATACGCGGTGGCAACGCAGGCAAAATACGCTCACCGGCTTCAACCAGCGTAACATTCAGCGTTTCCTTATCCAGACCATCGAAACCGTAACTGTGCAGCTGTTTCACCGCATTATGCAGTTCGGCGGACAGTTCAACGCCGGTTGCCCCACCACCGACTATCGCGATATTTACCCGTTCTTTTCCATCCGTGTTGGCGGTGAATTTCAGGAACAGATTCAGCATTTCATTGTGAAAACGACGGGCCTGTTTAGGGTTATCCAGGAAGATACAGTGATCTTTTACACCCGGCGTGCCGAAATCGTTCGAGGTACTGCCTAACGCAATCACCAGGATGTCGTAAGGTATTTTGCGAGCGGCCACCAGCAGTTCACCCTGCTCATCACGAATTTCCGCCAGTTGGATGTTCTTCTGCTCGCGATCGATATCCGTCAACATACCGAGTTGAAACTGGAAGAAGTGGTTGCGGGCATGAGCCAGATAGCTCAGCGCATCCATGTCGTCATCCAGCGATCCGGTTGCCACTTCGTGCAACAACGGTTTCCACAGATGGCTGTGGTTACGATCAACCAGCGTTACTTCCGCTTTTTTCTTGCGGCCTAACTTATGGCCCAGGCTGGTTGCCAGTTCAAGTCCGCCGGCTCCCCGCCGACAATAACGATTTTTTTGGTTGGTGATGTCAAAATGACCCCCTAAATTGTGAACCAATGGTTAATAAAGGGTAAAATAATAATATCCTTATATTACATAGGGTTCGCGTAAGTTAAACTCGATATCTGCTGCAAGAATATCACGACAGGTCATTTGGTCATACCAAAATTGATATATATCAATTTATTTTCAGGCCGCGGCTGACACCTGGCGGGATTTTATCTTGCTTTCAGCTGATTAGCGGATAATGAAAGGAATACGCGAACGCCGTCCTCGTCATCCGATGAGGAAAAGATCGCCGTAAGGAAAGTAGATAAATTGGCCGCCGTCCGCCTGCACTCCCGCTAAGGAGAGAAAACCTGAACAGTTCTCCCCCTTGAAGTATAGAGACAACGCCCTGCTTCAGTGATTCAGCCCAGCGTTTTAAAGGACTTCATCCGTTGCAGGTGTGGAGAAATGCTCTTGAATTTGTGTGTCTGAACATCGTCCCAGATGATTTCATAGTAGTTACTCAGCGCCTGCGCACTACGCTGGCTATTGAGCATTTCATCCTGACGAGACAGCACGACCAGACAACGATCGCGGTTTTTCTCGCGGAAATTCGCCACGCACTTGGTAGTGATATCCAGATATTCTTCAGGACGATCGATTTTGCCGATCATGTTTTCCTGCGGAAACAGGTTTGGATTGAATATAACCTGCCGGATGTCACACAGGAATCCGACCCGCTCAGCCCAAAAACCGCCAAGCCCCACCCCACAAATCAGTGGCCGTTCGTCATTGGAATGCTGAATCGTTTTATCGACCTGCTTGAGCAAGTGCTGCATATCATGACGCGGATGCAGCGTGCTGTAGCTGATCAGCCGGACATCGTCATCAATAAATTGCAGCTGTAACACTTTTTCATGGTTGCCGGGGCTGGTCGAGTCAAAACCATGTAAATAGATAATCATCTTATCCTCACCACTGTTTTACCAATACACCATGGCTACGGTGCAGAAGCGTCTATTCCCGCGTTTATCCCGCCAATGTTATCCTGCTGATTTATACGCCTGCCAACGCTCACTAAGCGCCGTCAGCGTCTGGCTGGCCTGCCGCCAGCGCGGCAAATCCAGCAACTGCCTGCGGGAAAACACCCCTTGATGATATAAACTGGACAGCTGTTCTGCTTTGACCGGGGACAGATTATCCAACACGCTCGCCGCCCCTTTTCGGTTATTGCAAACCAGAATCATGTCGCACCCCGCATCCAGTGAAGCCTGCGCACGTTCCGGATAGCTTCCCATCACGGCGGCACCTTCCATTGACAGGTCGTCAGAAAAGATGATGCCATTAAAATTCAGTTCCTGACGCAACACCTGCTTTAACCAGAATGACGAACCGCTGGCAGGGCGCGGATCGACTTCAGTATAAATTACATGGGCAGGCATGATGGCGTCCAGTTGCTGTTGCTGGATCAACTGGCTGAAAATAAACATGTCATGGGTGCGGATTGTCTCCAGCGGGCGAGGATCGCGCGGCGTTTCCTTATGGGAATCCGCACTGACGGCGCCGTGACCGGGAAAATGCTTGCCCGTCACTTTCATCCCTGCGCTATGCATTCCGCGAATAAAGCTTTGCGCCATCATCAGCGCTTTTTGCGGTTCGGCATGGAAGGCGCGTTCGCCAATCGCGGCGCTTTGGTGACCAATATCCAGCACCGGTGCAAAGCTGATATCAATATCCATTGAAATCATCTCTGCCGCCATCAGCCAACCCGCTTCTTCCGCGAGCCTCTGCGCCTCTGTTTCCGTATTCAATGCGGCAAATGCCTGCGCGGCCGGCAAACGGGTAAACCCCTCGCGGAAACGTTGAACGCGCCCGCCTTCCTGATCGACCGACACAACCAGACGCGTACGCGATGCGACGCGGATCTGGCGAACCAACTCACGCAGCTGTTCCGCATCATGGAAATTGCGCGTAAATAAAATCACGCCGCCGACTAGCGGATGCGCCAATACTTCACGATCTTCTGCGTCCAGCTCATAGCTGGCAACATCTAACATTACCGGACCCACACAAACCTCATTCTTTACTGTTTGTTACGTCTGCCAGAAAAACGCCTCTTTCACTGGTCTGAAAGCGATGTTTAATTTAACCCCAATTGCCTGCGCAAGGATGGAAGCGCCTGCAAAAATCTGTCCTGCCGCGTTTGCTGCCAACGGACTTCGAACCACATCAGCACCAGATAATCGACCCAGGGCAACCACAGCACAACATGCCGATAGAGCCGTTCGACAGAGAATCCGGGACGATGTCGCTGATACGTTTCTAAAAAATTGATCTGTGCCGGCGTATCCATCTGATTCGCCCGAAAAATGAAGGCCATTTCAAAAGCGATATCACCATCCGACGCATATTCCCAATCGATAAGCATCATACCATTCGAGGTTAACAACACATTATCGGCATGAACATCCAGATGTAATGGCGCATAGGCGAACCACGCCGGCAATGGCAACCGTTGAAAATGCTGATGCCACCGCAACAGCGCCGGAGAACGTCGGCGCGGATCCATCTGCTGCCAGTGCCGGGAAAACAGCGTGCGCAGATCCAACGGATAACCGCTGCATGGCTGTTGATGAATGCGGGACAAACAGCCCGCCAGCGCGCCGCGGGTCAGCAAAGCGGAAAATTCATCCGCCGTCGCGATACGCCCTGGCACCCACTCAATAATCAACCAGTCGCGCCGCCATAAAAGCGGGCGCGGAGCCAACCCGGCCGCAGCCATCTGCCGTAGCAGATGAAACTCTCGTTGACGATCGGTGCCCGTCTGGCGCCCCAATGCCGATTGCGGACGCGCCAGCCACTCAATATCAGGTCCACTGATGCGCCAACTTTCACTGCTGAGCCCGCTGATAGGTTCAAAATGAAAACCGGCGGTAGATACCGCCGGAAAAAACTGATGAACAAGCTCAGTAAGCTGCTGTTTAATGTTGAATGGATCCATTACCTGACCAGACAATTTCGCCGGTCTGCACCAGCATCAGCTGCATATCGATTTCGGGTGATTTCACATCGCCACTTATATCGCTGTACAACACATATTGCGCACTGACGTACCGAGCCAACCCAATCGCCTTACTACGCGATCCCAGGCTATCATCCACCGATAATCCTAATGTCTGCTTCGCGGCGGCCAACTGCTCACGCGGCACCAGCGTAAAGGTATTGCTGGATGACAACGCGTTATATAGCGCGTTATTGGCATTCGCCGTTTGCAACGCGCCATTGGTGTTATTCTTCACGCTATCCAACAACAGGATACTGCCCTGCGCCACGCCGTCTGCCTTCAGCATTTGCGCAATCAGCGGATTGATGCTGGCTTCCCAGTTCAACGTTTGAACTTTTGGCGGCAGCGGGACCGGTTCCCCCGGTGGCGGCGTCACTGGAACCGGCGGTTCTACCGGTTCGATCGTCACGGGTGGTTCAACAGGCTCAGGTGGACGACTTGGACACCCCGTCAATACCAGCACGGCCAACGCCACTCCTAGATACTTTTTCATGTTTCCTCTCTCAACACACCATTACAAAAATAGATGAAGGCGAACCTGACGCACATCAGGATTGCCGCGCGTTGAAGAAATTTTTATTTCCGCCCGAGGTGGGAGCACAAGGGTTTGCGCATCGTCATACGGCAATATATCCAGCCCATTATCATCATACCAATAGAAACGGTAATGCACGGTGACAGGTTGCTCCGTGTGGTTACTGACGACGGAAGACGCGCGCCGTTTACCGTTTCCCGCATCAAGAGAAGGAGCGCCTGCCGTAATCCCGGCCGACAGCAGAGGCGCATCCAGTACCAATGTTTGTCGTTCATTGATCGTTAGTACCTTTGGCGAGCTACACGCGATCAATACGCCGGTCATCAACAAGAGTGACAAACATCGCATCATGGGATTACGCATCGTAAACTCCATTAGTGAGCCAACAAAGGCCCCAGCGCACGGCCGCCCAGCAGGTGCATATGTACATGGTAGACTTCCTGCCCGCCATGGCGATTGCAGTTGATAATCAGGCGATATCCATCGTCTGCAATACCTTCCTGACGGGCAATCTTTCCTGCGACGGTGATCATGCGTCCCAGCGCGGCTTCATGTTCTGCGGTGGTCTCATTGACCGTCGGGATCAGTTCGTTAGGAATAATCAGAATGTGGGTTGGTGCGCGTGGCGCAATATCACGAAAGGCGGTTACCAGTTCATCCTGATAAACGATATCGGCAGGAATTTCCCGGCGGATAATTTTACTAAAAATGGTTTCTTCAGCCATGATTGATTTCCTTTTTAAACAAACTCAGATCAAAGTCATGTAGGCAGTATGAGTGACATATTCCATTTCTTTCAACCTTCTTCGTTTATTTGTGTTTCAAATGGATAATCTGTCGCCCACATTACGCCGATCCGGAGAACCTCACGTACCATTTTAACGCCTTGAACGGGGCAATCACTCATCGGACTGCACACCGCCAGGTTTAGCAGAGTATTCAGCCACCCACGTCTCAAAGGCCGATGCGGGCAGCGGTTTTGAAAACAGATATCCCTGACCTGACTGATATCCATGCTCCTGCAAAATTTCCAGTTGCCCGCGCCTTTCAATCCCCTCCGCCACCAGCCGGAGGTCAAGACCTTCGCCAATGCCGACAACCGCCTTGCTCAGCGCCCGGCTGGCGGCATCGTGCTCAAGATCGTCCACAAAACTCTTGTCCAGTTTGAGTTCGCTGATCGGCAACCGACGCAGGTAGCCCAGACTGGAATAACCCGTACCGAAATCGTCAATGGACAATTGGATGCCGCTGCGATGAATAGCGGTTATTGAGGTCAGAATATTAGGATGATTATCGAGCAGAATATTTTCCGTGATTTCGATGACCAGATCGGTTGCTTTCAGACCATATCTTTCCAGCGTACGAAAAAGCGCCGCGGGAAGATCCGGATTATGGAAACTTGCCGGGGAAAGATTGACCGAAATGACGGGCACGAAGATACCCACATTGCGCCAATGGACAAGTTGCTGACAAGCAGTATCCAATACCCAGTCGCTAAGCTGGTGGATCAGGCCGCACTCTTCGGCCAGCGGGATAAAACGCGTAGGCGGAATATATCCCAGTTCAGGATGATACCAGCGGGCAAGCACTTCTACGCCGCTCAGTTCGCCATCCCGCAGTCTCACCTGCGGCTGCCAGGCCAGACTCAGTGATTTATTAGCCAGCGCCAGACGCAGTTCATGCTCCATCGTCATGCGCTCGCGTGCAACAATATTCATTTCCTTGTTGTAGAAACTCAAACCGCCACGGCTGGTCCGTTTGGCCTGATACATCGCCAGATCGGCGTGTAATAACAGCGTGGTCATGTCGTTGCCGTCATGTGGATACAGACTGATACCGATGCTGGACTGTGGCGTCACGGTAATACCGGCCAGTTGGCAAGGCTGGCTAATCGCGCCGCGTAGTCGTTCGAGGATTTCAACAACCTGCTCCTCGCCGCAGTGTGGCAGGACAATAACGAACTCATCACCGGACAGTCTGCCGACGATATCCGATGCCTGTGCGACCTGCCGCACTCGGTCGGCAATCGTGCGCAACAGCTCATCGCCGGTCGCATGGCCGTAGGCGTCGTTGATTGCCTTGAAGTGATCCAAATCGATAAACAGCACCGCCAAAGGAGAGCCTTCCCGTGCAACCTCTTCAATCATCCGATCGGCCTGGGCCAGCAGCAGATTTCGATTGGGCAGTCCCGTCAACGTATCAAAGAATGCCAGTTGGCGGATATCACGGCGGGCATCCTCACGCTCTAACGCCAGCGCACATAAATGGGTGCATATATCGGCGATTTCCCGGTGCAAAATGTCAGGTTCACGGCATTGGGAAAAATAAAAAGCGAAGGTTCCGATCACCCGGCCATCACCGCTGCGAATGGGACTTGACCAACAGGCGCGTAAACCCAGTTCCAAAGCCTGATCGCGGCACGTCTCCCAGCGAGGGTCTTGTGCAATGTCGGTGACAACGACCGACTCATTCAGGAAAGCCGCGGTGCCACAGGAGCCAACCAACGGGCCGATCGGCAAACCATCGAATGAATGTATATATTCGACAGGCAGGCTGGGAGCGGCCAGAGCGCGCAGACACTGCTGTTCATCCACCCGAATAATTGAGGCGATAGTATCGGGGAGAATGGATTCAATCAGACGACACATCTGCTCCATCACCAGTTCCAACGGTTGCTCGCGAACCAGATCCTCCAGCACCTGCTGGTGCAGGGATTGATACATCTGCGCCTGCGTGATATCGGTAAGCACGCCGACAATATGGGAAATATTCCCCTGGTCATCGTGAATAGGGGTTTCCATAATATGTCCCCACAGGCGTCGGCCATCGCGCCGATATAACAGCTGGTTGCCCCTGAATGGCTTACCCTGCCTGAACAATTCCCATACCGCCGCATTGTGAGCGCTGGTTGATTGCGGGCTCAGCAACTGCGGGGGATTTTTCCCCTGCGCGGTTGCCAGCGTGTAGCCCAGCATCCGGGTGAAACCGTCATTGAGATAGGTGATGTGCCAGTCAGCATCCGTGATATAAATGGCCGATTCGCTCTCATTCAGCGCCCGAGACAGAAGGCGGCGCTCTTCCTCTTGCCGACGAGCCACGGAGACATCCCTGGCAATAGCCAGATAGAAAACTCGTTCGGCCGTGTTAATCCGCGACAGGCCGATCTCGATAGTTTTAATGCCCGCGCCATCCATCAGATTGATCGAGATATCACGGTAGGTGCCTGCCATCGCCCGCAAAACACGCACAAAGTGTTCATCAAGTTGGCTACATGTTGGAGAAGGATGCATATCGGGCATCAGAAGACTGACTTTCCGGCCAAGCACATCCTCCCGCCGTTCTCCCCACAGCGCTTCCGCGGCGGAATTAAAGAAGACAATTTGTCCGTTTTCGTCAATAACCACTTTGGCATCGACAGACTGCTCAACAACCTGCCTGAACACATCGAATCTGGAACTATTAATGGCTGTATGCATGATGGACTTTCCTTGCAGGCCAACGACTGACGACAACGAGGAAAACGCTCCTCCCCCAGGCTGGAAAACTCAATATAAATTTTTTTATATTGGCGTGTCACATCTAGGCCCAGCAGGTGATTTGTAAATTAATCCCACACCACGATCTAGTTTTACCGCCTGTTTCTTGCGAAAAGAACGATTCATATAGTTTTATCGGCAGTCGATCAGATTCTTGTAGCGACAAAGCAAAATCAGTGTGGCGATTTATTTCAAGCGCGAAAAAACATACGATGGATGAAATTGAGATGAACTGGCTCGATAAGGTACACAACGATGCCGGAAAGTTTTAATGAGATGCGCGGCGATGGCGATAATGAAGAGATTGGTCAACTGTCTGAAAGGGAGCCTGTCGGCTCCCTTTTGAAACTCCCCAACAACCAATTAGTGATTACGGATGTAGTCGTCCATGTCGGTTTTCAGGTTATCAGATTTCGTACCGAAAATTGCCTGAACCCCAGAACCCGCAACCACCACACCCGCAGCACCCAACTGTTTCAAACCCGCCTGATCCACTTTTGATACATCACCTACGCTAACGCGCAGACGAGTGATACAAGCATCCAGATTAGTGATGTTTTCTTTACCACCGAAGGCAGTAACCAGTGCCGCCGCCATCTCAGTGCTATCCTGAGCGACCTGTTCGGAAGAAGACTCTTCGCGACCCGGTGTTTTCAGATTCAGCTTGGCAATCAGCACGCGGAAGATGGTGTAGTAAATCAATGCATAGCACAGGCCAACGATCGGGAACAGCCACAGGTTGCTACCGTTTCCGCTCAGCACGACAAAGTCGATCAGACCGTGAGAGAAGCTCGTACCGTCACGCATACCCAGCAGAATACAAATCGGGAACGCCAGACCAGCCAGAATCGCATGGATCACATACAGGATCGGCGCAACAAACAGGAAAGAGAACTCAATAGGTTCGGTAATCCCGGTAAGGAAAGACGTCAACGCCGCAGAGATCATGATACCGCCGACTTTGGCGCGGTTTTCCGGTTTGGCAGAGTGCCAAATCGCGATAGCCGCAGCTGGCAGACCATACATTTTAAACAGGAAACCACCAGACAGTTTACCCGCGGTCGGGTCGCCTGCCATATAGCGAGGAATATCGCCGTGGAACACCTGACCCGCCGCATTGGTAAATTCACCGATCTGCATCTGGAAAGGTACGTTCCAGATATGGTGCAGGCCGAAAGGCACCAGAGAACGTTCAACAATACCGTACAAGCCGAATGCCAGTACCGGGTTTTGATACGCGCCCCACTGAGAGAATGCCTGGATAGCGCGACCGACCGGTGGCCAGATGAAGGACAGCACGATGCCGAGCACGATGGCGACCAGACCGGAAATAATCGGCACAAAACGTTTACCCGCGAAGAAGCCGAGGTATTCCGGCAGCTGAATGCGATAAAAGCGGTTAAACATATACGCGGCAATAGAGCCGGCGATAATTCCGCCGAGTACGCCGGTATCCGCCAAATGCTGCGCTTCAATTTCCGCCGCCGACAGATGCAACACCAGGGGGGCAACCACCGCCATGGTTTTCACCATAATGCCGTAGGCTACTACCGCCGCAAGTGCTGAAACACCGTCATTATTGGTGAACCCCAGAGCGACACCGATAGCGAAAATCAACGGCATGTTGGCGAAAACAGATCCGCCAGCTTCCGCCATAACATGGGATACAACCTCTGGTAACCAGCTGAAGTTGGCCGCGCCGACACCCAGCAGAATACCTGCGATAGGGAGTACGGATACGGGCAGCATCAGCGACTTACCTACTTTTTGCAGGTTTGCGAATGCGTTCTTAAACATAATTGAGTGTGCTCCTGAGTAATGGTGCTGTTACTTCATATAGGCAAAGGTGGGGAGATTATCCTTTGCATTTCGGAGATTCTTAGCCCCCTTTTAATTTTTACGCAGAGTAAAATAAATAGGCTCCTCAATGTTTGATAGCTATCACGTTTCCATGAGCCGACAAGTCGAGTTAGCGCATAAATTAAGCTTATTTGTGATATATCGCTAAAAAACAGACATTCCTGACGAGGGATCACCAGGTCAGGATCTCTATGAGTCACTATTAATTACACAGATAAAAAAAACTCGGCTATTCTCAACCACTACCGAATAGGGGTCAACCGCGCAGGATCGATCTGGAACAGGCGGGAGAAATTATCCGTCGTGGCTGCGGCCAGATTTTCCAGCGTCGTCCCTTTCAGGACCGATAAATATTCGGCCACATCACGAACATAGGCAGGCTGGTTTTCCTGTCCCCGGAAAGGAACCGGCGCCAACCAGGGGGAATCTGTTTCAATCAGCATACGATCCAGCGGCACATAGCGTGCAACATCACGTAATTCTTCCGCATTACGAAACGTGATAATACCGGAAAAGGAAATATAAAATCCCATGTCCAACAGCGTTTTGGCTGTGGACAGATCTTCTGTAAAACAATGCAGCACCCCGCCGCACTTCTCTACCCGCTCTTCCTTCAGAATGGCAATGGTATCTTCCCTCGCCGCTCGCGTATGTACGATGACCGGTTTATTCAAGTCATTGCCAATACGAATATGCTCGCGGAAAGATTCCTGCTGCTGCACTTTGGTTTCCTGCTGGTAATAATAATCCAGCCCTGTTTCCCCCATTGCCACCACCTGACTGGCGGCGGCCAGCTGGCGAAGTTCGGCATAATCATAGGGCTTATCCTGATTTAGTGGATGAACGCCACAGGAAAACGCCACATTATCTCGCTCACCGATCTGTGCCGTCATGGCTCGAAAGCCCGGTAGCGTAGTCGCTACGGCCAGAATGAAGCCAACATCGCGGCGTTTTGCCTTATCCAGAACGTCAGAGACGTCTTTATGTAACGTCTGATAATCCAGACCATCAAGATGACAGTGGGAATCAACTAACAACATGATATTTACTCAAGATTGATTAAGCAGAGAATGGATGAAAGTGCCGCTGGACCGTGGCGGACAGGCTCTGTTCGGCATCAAGCAACCGTTCCGTTAACAGCAGTTCGCGGTTAACGCCGGTCACCATCAATAGTTTTTGCCGGCAAACCAGCCATTGGCGCAGCTCATACTGTAATTGGGCATTGGCAAATGCATGCGCTAAACGTTCAACCAGCAGCGCCTGATCCTGATTAACCCGATGTTCGTCCGCGCCTTGCTGCCACTTAATCGCATCCAACAGTAGCGACGTCAGCCAGTGAATACGCTCATCGACATCATCATGATTAAGCTGTGGGATTAACGAAAGCAGATCGTGCGAAGTCAGTGAAGCAAGCAATCCCTGACACAATGCGTCACGCTGTTTCCAGCGCTCCGGTTGCAACAGTATCTCCGCAGCCAGCGGCGCCCCCGCCTGTAGCCTCAGTGCCGTTCGTATTGCCGGTGTATCATAACTATGGCGCGTGTTTAACCACAGTAAACTCTGCGTTTCGTCCGGAACATGCAGATACTGATACAAACAGCGGCTACGCATCGTCGCCAACAGACGTGAGGGTTCACGGCAGCCAAACAGAAAATAGGTACGCTGCGGTGGTTCTTCCAACGTCTTCAATAAGGCATTGGCCGCCGCTTCCGTCAAAAGCTCAGCAGACGGCAGCCAAATCACCTTGGCTCCGCCCTGCCGTGAATGCTGGTAAAGCTTATCCAGCACACCCCGCACTGCGTCAATCCCCAAACTCTGCTTCCCTTTTTCAGGGGTGAGCGTATACCAGTCCGGGTGTGTACCCGCCACCATCAAATTACAGGCGTGGCACTTGCCGCAGCTTTTTATGCCTTCGGGATGCTGACACATCAGCCAACGGCTTAACGCATAGACCAGCGAGTCATCCCCCATGCCGGGTAACGCATGCAATAAAATGGCATGATGACCTCTACCCGCCTGATATTGCGCAATCAACTGGCGGTATGGCGCGTTAAGCCAGGGATACCAATCCATTAGTCACGATCCTGAGAGAAAGCAACAGACTGCGCATCCTGCTGATGTAATCCCTGCTGTTGCAGCCATTCCCGCAGCGTTGCCTGAATCTGCTCACTGACATGTTCCAGCGACTGGGATGCATCAATGGTGACAATGGTACGATCTGCCGCCGCCAACGCCTGATAACGAGCGCGGGTACGTTCAAAAAACGCCAAAGATTCCTGTTCAATGCGATCCAGCTCGCCGCGCGCGCGCGCGCGCTGCAATCCAATGGCGGGGGGCAAATCAAGATAGATGGTCAGGTCAGGACGAAAATCTCCCAGCACGGTATCACGCAGTGACAACAACAGCTGTTGATCGATACCCCGGCCTCCGCCCTGATAAGCCTGTGAGGAGAGATCGTGCCGATCGCCAATCACCCATTGACCAGTGGCCAGCGCAGGTTTAATTACGTTATCGACCAATTGTACTCTGGCGGCATACAACATCAGCAATTCCGCTTTGTCTGTCACCTTTTCATTCGCCATGCCCTGTTTGATCAATTCCCGCAGCTTCTCAGCCAGCGGTGTACCGCCGGGCTCACGCGTAAAAATAACATCCTGAACGCCATATGCCCGCAGCGTCTCGACGACAACATTCCGCGCCGTTGTTTTCCCCGCGCCTTCCAACCCTTCAATAACGATAAATTTACTGTTCATCCCGTTCCTTCAACACTGAGCGGTATACCCTTACAGCACGATTATGATCTGCAAGGTTAGTGGTAAAACTGTGCCCGCCTTTACCGTCAGCCACAAAATAGAGATATGACGTTTTAGCCGGGTGCGCTGCTGCATCCAACGATGCTTTACCCGGCATGGCAATTGGCGTTGGCGGCAAGCCGGAGATGATATAAGTATTGTAAGGCGTCGGCGTATCCAGCGCCTTACGGGTAATCACGCCAGTGTACTCTTCTCCCATGCCATAAATAACCGTTGGGTCGGTTTGTAAACGCATGCCGACACGCAACCGGTTAACAAACACAGACGCTACCTGGGGACGCTCTTCGCTGACGGCCGTCTCTTTCTCAATAATCGATGCCATGGTAAGCAACTCATCCGGCGTCTTGTAAGGTAATCCGTCTGCTTTTCCTTTCCATACGTCATCGACTGTTTTCTGCATCCGCTGGTGAGCCCGTTGCAACAAAGCCAGATCGGTTGTATTCGCGGTATACAGATACGTGTCTGGATAAAACCACCCTTCCGGGTTGGATTTATCTTTTATATCCAACTCCGCCGCAATCTCCTGCACACTCTTATCCACCAGCACATGTTTAATATAGGGTGACTGACGCAATGTTTCGAGCCAATCTCTCAGGCGTGAACCCTCAACAAAGCGAATAGAAAATTGCGCTTCTTTCCCACTGGATAATAATGCCAGCATCTCGCGGACGGTCATACCGGTGGTGAAACGATATGTTCCCGCTTTAAACTTTGCCAGTTCCGGTTCAGCACGCAGCAACCAGGGAAAGAAAGTCCCTTCGGTAATAATCTTCTGATCCAGCAATAACGTTTCCAAACCTTCACGCCCTGTGCCTGTGGGCAGCGTAAAAATAGTTTCTTGTTCAATCGCGAGTGGCGAACTGGCGAACTGCTGTAGTTTCTGCCACAGAAGCAGACTCGCCAACAACAGTAAAGCGACAATCAGAACACCAATCTTCTTTCTCTTCATAAATCAACCATCGACTAACAGTTAGGGCTCAGAAACCGATACAAATCTCTGGAGCGATAACACCAGACGTGAGCCTGGTTTACGGGGATCACGGGCATCAATGCGTTACAGACTAAAACCTCGTCGGCCTGGGCAAGCGCGGTTAGCGGCTCAGTGACAACGTGTACATCAAAATCAGTATCGTCCAATAGCGAAAGGATATGCTGCCGGGCAACGCCATCGACACCGGCGTAGGATAGATCCGGCGTATAAACCTGATTTCCTTTACGCCAGAACAAATTAGCCGCACAGCATTCCACCAGCGCGCCGGCGGTGTCAAGCACCAAAGCCTCATCGGCTGGCGTCTGATCCAGATGCGCACGAATCAAAACCTGTTCCAGACGATTAAGGTGCTTGATGCCTGCCAGCAGTGGATTTTTAGCCAACGCCACCGGACTCAGGTTCAAACGAATACCCTGTTCACGCCAGCGAACATAATGCGCGGGATAATCAGCCTGCATGATAATACGTGTCGCCTGCCCACAGCCCTGGCTGCTGTAACCCCTGCCTCCCTGACCTCGCGTTAACATGACTTTTACCACGCCCTGCTGACGCCCCTGAGCCGCCAGTTTCATTTCTTCCGTCAGTTGCGTCCAGTCAATGGGCGGTAATATCAGGCGTTCGGCCGCTTGCTGCAAACGAACGATATGACGATCAAGCCAGATAATCTGACCATCACCCACTCTGGCGGTTGTAAAACAGCCATCGCCGAACTGGGTAGCACGGTCCGAAACTGATAACATGTCCTGCTGTTGACCATTTATCCAATACATGCCTCTCTTCCTTTCAGCCAAGAGTCGTCAGCTTGTCAGTAAACCAAACCACCAGGCAAGCGGCCATATCTGATTTTATACAGGACAAAAAAACGCGGAAGCGTTTTTCAACGTCGCTTGCGACGGCCTGCAAGGCGAGCCCCATAGGTGGGGCGAGTAAAAAAACGCGAGAGCGTTTTTCAACGTCGTTTACGACGGCCTGCAAGGCGAGCCCCATAAGTGGGGCGAGTAAAAAAACGCGAGAGCGTTTTTCAACGTCGTTTACGACGGCCTGCAAGGCGAGCCCCATGAGTGGGGCGAGTAAAAAAACGCGAGAGCGTTTTTCAACATCGTTTACGACGGCGGGCAGGGATAGTCGGCCATAAAAAAACCCGGAAACCGGGTTTTTTTAATAAAGAGCGATGATCAAACCTTACGGAATATCAGTGAACCGTTTGTTCCGCCGAAACCAAAAGAGTTACACAACGTATATTCCATATTGCTGACCTGACGCGCCTCATGAGGCACGAAATCAAGATCGCAACCTTCATCCGGATTATCCAGATTGATCGTTGGCGGTACAGACTGATCGCGCAGTGCCAGAATACTGAAAATAGATTCAACTGCCCCTGCGGCACCCAATAAGTGACCGGTCATCGATTTTGTCGAACTGACTAATACACGATTGGCATCCGCGCCAAACACAGACTTGACGGCCTGAGTTTCGGCTTTATCACCGGCAGACGTAGAAGTCCCGTGCGCGTTGATATAGCCAATCTGAGTGGTGGATACCCCGGCGTCACGCAGTGCGTTTTCCATCGCCAGCGCGGCTCCGGCGCCATTTCCCGGCGGAGACGTCATATGATAGGCATCGCTGCTCATACCAAAGCCGACCACTTCCGCATAGATTTTAGCGCCGCGTTTTTTGGCGTGCTCATATTCTTCCAGCACCATCATACCGGCACCGTCGCCCAGTACAAAACCATCACGGTCTTTATCCCATGGACGGCTTGCGGCCTGCGGGTTGTCGTTGCGGGTTGATAATGCGCGCGCGGCGCCAAACCCCCCCACGCCCAATGGCGTACTGGCTTTTTCCGCCCCACCCGCCAACATGACGTCCGCATCGTTATAGGCAATGATACGCGCGGCATGGCCGATATTATGAACACCAGACGTACAAGCCGTGGCGATCGAAATACTTGGACCGCGCAAGCCGTACATAATGGTAAGATGCCCGGCAACCATATTCACGATGGTTGAAGGCACGAAGAACGGACTGATTTTACGAGGCCCGCCGTTCACCAGGGAACTATGGTTCTCTTCAATAAGACCCAGACCACCAATGCCGGAACCAATCGCCGCACCGATACGCGGTGCATTTTCTGCCGTTACTTCAATACCGGAATCTTTTACGGCCTGAATACCCGCCGCGATCCCATATTGGATAAAGGCATCCATTTTGCGTGCTTCTTTACGCGAAATGAATTCTTCACTATCAAAATCCTTTACTAAGCCAGCAAAACGCGTTGCGTAGGCACTAGTATCGAAATGGTCGATCAGGCTGATGCCACTCTGACCGGCAAGAAGAGCACTCCAGGTAGACTCAACTGTATTGCCGACAGGAGATAACATGCCCAGTCCGGTCACAACTACTCGACGCTTAGACACGCTTGTCCTCCAGGGAGGGAAAAATATGACACTGCGGGACAAAAAACTTAGGCGGTCGAATGACCGCCTAGATATGTTCGCTTACTGCTGGTTAGCCTGAATGAAATCGATGGCTGCCTGAACAGTCGTGATTTTTTCGGCTTCTTCATCTGGAATCTCAGTATCAAATTCTTCTTCCAGGGCCATTACCAGCTCAACAGTGTCAAGAGAATCAGCGCCGAGGTCGTCAACGAAAGAAGCATTGTTTACGACTTCTTCCTGCTTAACACCAAGCTGTTCAACGATGATTTTCTTAACGCGTTCTTCGATAGTGCTCATACTCTTAAATTTCCTATCAAAACTCGCTTTCGCGATGGTTTTCGTAGTGTATAAAATGTTGAAAAAGATGCAACAAAATCCCGGCTGGTCGAACCACGATTTTGTGCTATTTTGCGGTCATCACCGCAAATAACGCAAATAGTTTTCGTGCTTTTTAGATCATATACATGCCGCCATTGACATGTAATGTTTCGCCGGTAATGTAACCTGCCTCGTCAGAGGCTAAAAATGCAACAGCACTGGCGATTTCTTTAGCATCACCAAGCCGATTAGCTGGAACCTGGTTCAAAATGCCTGCTCGCTGTTCTTCTGTCAACGCCTGAGTCATATCTGTTTCAATAAAACCCGGCGCAACAACGTTGACCGTAATACCACGGGAAGCCACTTCACGCGCGAGGGATTTACTGAAACCAATCAGTCCAGCCTTCGCCGCCGCGTAGTTTGCCTGTCCGGCATTACCCATCGTGCCGACAACAGACCCGATAGTAATGATACGGCCAAACCGTTTTTTCATCATAGCGCGCATTACAGCCTTGGACAGTCGGAACACGGATGTCAAATTCGTATCCAGAATATCCTGCCATTCGTCTTCTTTCATACGCATTAACAGATTATCGCGGGTAATCCCGGCGTTATTGATCAAAATGTCAATTTCGCCGAATTCAGCACGAATATCCGCCAACACTTTATCGACTGACGCCACATCAGCAACGTTCAGTATATAACCTTTACCGTTTTCCCCCAGCCACGCACTGATCGCTTCCGCGCCTTTTTCGCTGGTTGCGGTCCCAATGACTTTTGCGCCCCGGGCAACCAATGTCTCAGCTATCGCACGGCCGATGCCTCGGCTTGCACCGGTAACCAGTGCAATTTTTCCCTCAAAACTCATTGTCTTCTCCGTTCTTATTTCTCAAGCGCCGCTGACAGAGACGCAGGATCGTTCACCGCGGCGGCTGTCAGGGTATCGACGATTCGTTTGGTTAAACCGGTCAGAACTTTTCCAGGCCCGACTTCCAGCAGTAACCCGACACCTTGAGATGATATCAACTCGACACATTCGGTCCAGCGGACCGGACAGTGGAGTTGACGCACCAGCGCACTGCGGATCGCCTCCGGCGACGTTTCAATACGCGCGTCAACATTATTGACGACAGGGATTGACGGTGTCCGGAAATCAATAGACTCAAGCGCGGCAGCCAGTTTTTGTGCCGCTGGCTCCATCAATGCACAGTGTGATGGTACGCTGACAGGCAACGGCAATGCACGTTTGGCGCCTGCCGCTTTACAAGCCGCCCCCGCTCGTTCTACCGCTTCTTTGTTACCGGCAATAACAACCTGTCCGGGAGAATTGAAGTTTACGGGTGAAACAACCTGCCCCTGCGCGGACTCCTCACACGCTTTGGCGATAGCATCATTATCAAGACCAATGATCGCATACATTGCCCCCGAACCTTCCGGCACCGCTTCCTGCATGAGTTTACCACGCAATTCGACCAGGCGGACTGCCTGTTGGAAATCCAGCACACCGGCACAGACCAGAGCGGAATATTCGCCCAGGCTATGGCCTGACATCAACGCAGGCTGTTTACCGCCTTGCTGCTGCCACACACGCCAGATCGCCACAGATGCCGTCAGTAACGCAGGCTGGGTCTGCCAGGTTTTATTCAACTCCTCAACAGGCCCTTGCTGGGTAAGCTGCCACAGATCATAACCTAAAGCGTCAGAAGCCTGAGCAAAAGTTTCAGTAACAATCGGATATTCTGCCGCCAGTTCAGCCAGCATACCAACCGTCTGAGATCCCTGTCCGGGGAAAACCATTGCAAATTGCGTCATATAAAATCCTGTTTAATCAAAAACGAACCAATGCAGAACCCCAGGTAAAGCCGCCGCCAAAGGCTTCAAGCAATACCAGATGTCCAGGCTTGATACGCCCGTCGCGCACCGCTTCGTCCAAAGCAGAGGGTACAGAGGCAGCGGAAGTGTTGCCATGACGATCCAGCGTCACGACCACTTTGTCCATTCCCATACCTAATTTTTTTGCAGTCGCGCTGATGATACGCAAATTTGCCTGATGAGGCACCAGCCAATCCAATTCGCTTTTATCCAACTGAGAGGCTTGTAGCGTTTCTTCAACAATATGCGCCAATTCAGTCACCGCGACCTTAAAGACTTCATTGCCCGCCATTGTCAGGTAGGCAGGCGTCTCCGGATGAGCTCGATCCTGATGCGGCAACGTCAGCAACTCACCGTAGCGACCGTCCGCATGCAAATGCGTAGACAAAATACCCGGCTGTTCTGATGCTGCCAATACAACGGCGCCGGCCCCATCACCAAACAGAATGATCGTACCGCGATCTGCTGGATCCAGAGAGCGGGACAAAGTATCGGAACCGATAACCAGTGCATAATCCACCGCGCCATTTTTTATATATTGATCGGCCACGCTTAACGCATAGGTAAACCCGGCGCAGGCGGCGGCCAGGTCAAATGCAATCGTATCTTTTATATCGAGCAACTGTTGAATCTGGCAGGCCGAGCTTGGGAACGCATAACTTGATGACGTCGTCGCCACGATCAGTAAACCGACCTGCGATCTGTCAATGCCCGCCATTTCCAGCGCTTTTTGCGCAGCATGGCATCCCATGGTCGCGACGTTTTCATCTGACGCGGCAATGCGGCGTTCACGAATGCCGGTACGCGTCACGATCCATTCGTCAGACGTCTCCACCATCTTCTCTAAATCAGCGTTCGTCCTGATTTGTTCAGGCAAATAGCTGCCCGTTCCGATTATTTTTGTATACATGTACGCTCAGTCACTCTTGGGTAATACAGCTTCTAGACGGGCGGCAATTCGCTCTGGGAGTTGCCGCCGTACCGTCTGCATCGCCTGTTCAATGGCAACGGCAAACGCTCTCTGGTTCGCTGCGCCATGGCTTTTGATTACAGTTCCCCGCAATCCTAACAGACATGCGCCATTATATTGGTCAGGATTCAAATGACCGAAACGCTTTGACAACCGTTTTTGTAACAAACGTCCCAACCATTTCAACCACCAGGACTGTTTTTGCTTGTGTTCAGTACCGGAAGAGGAGGACTTCAGCAACGATAGAAACATCCTTACCACGCCTTCCATCGTCTTCAACGTAACATTACCGACAAAACCGTCGCAGACCATGACATCCGTCTTTCCTGTCAACAATTCATTGCCTTCAAGATAGCCTATATAGTTGATTGACGGTGTGTTTTTTAATCGGCTTGCCGCCTCGCGGATATTACTAAGACCCTTACTCTCTTCTTCGCCGATATTCAGCAACGCGACCCGGGGATTTTTCAGTTCAAGCACCTCTTCCGCCATCACTGAACCCATGACCGCAAACTGAACCAGCATCGTGCTGTCGCAGTCAACGTTGGCTCCCAGATCCAACACAACGGTTTTGCCATGCTGCTGATGAGGCAAAATGGAAACCAGTGCCGGACGCTCAATGCCCTCAAGAGGCTTGATCAGGAGCTTCGCCAATCCCATCAACGCGCCGGTATTGCCCGCACTGACACAAGCCTGTGCCCTTCCGTCTTTAATCAGCTCAAGTGCGATACGCATCGAGGTTCCGCGACTGGCGCGGATAGCCTGCGACGGTTTTGCATCACTGGCAATAACCGATTCGGCCGGAACAATTTCTAACCGGGATAATCGTTCAGAATCGACTTTGGCAAGTAATGGCGCAATCGCGGCGGGATCGCCAACTAATAACAGACAGAGACCTGGATTAGAAGCCAGTGCCTGCAATGCAGCAGGCACTGTTACGCAGGGACCGAAGTCCCCGCCCATCGCATCTAACGCCAGAGTTAGGCGTGTCAAGGTATTGCCTTGTCAATAATTCGCAAGAATTACTTGGCAATGACCTTGCGACCGCGGTAGTAACCGTCCGCAGTGATGTGGTGACGCAGATGAGTTTCGCCAGAAACTTTATCTACGGATACGGAAGAAGTGGTCAGCGCATCGTGAGCACGACGCATACCACGTTTGGAACGGCTAGGTTTGTTCTGTTGTACGGCCATGGACCTTACTCCTTAATTACTTACGCTTTAAACTGGCTAATACGGCAAACGGATTTGGCTTTGCCGCCTCTTCAGGCAACTCGCCAAACACCATGTCCGCTTCGGACACTTCACAGTGTTCAGAATCATGTACCGGGGCGATAGGCAACGTCAGGATGATTTCATCTTCAATCATTGCCAGCAGATCGACTTCGCCAAACTCATCAACGTCGACCGGCTCATACGCTTCCGGTAAAGCTTCGGCCTGTTCATCATTGATGACCGGGCTAAAACAAAACGTCGCATGAACCTGATGTTCAAATGGCTTTCCGCAGCGTTGGCACATTAATGTAACCGTAACATCCGCACTACCGTCAATCACCGCTAAGCGCTGACTATCAATATTGAAAGACAAAGAAGCCTGAACATCACTGTCCACACTCACCACTGATTCGGCAACTCGCGTCACCTGCTCAGGCGTATAAACACCAACATAATCTAAACGCTTTTGAGCAGTACGAACCGCATCAAGGGTTAAGGGTAATTTTACCTTTTGCATAGGGCGCGCATATTAACGTCGTAACGACATAGAGTCAAAGAAAAAGGCAGTGAAGCACGACCTTTCACCAATATTCGCTTCCGGAGCGGCGCACAGTTTAAAATGCCTTTCATCATTACGCTACGGTTTATAAAAAAATTATGTATCAGATCGTTCTTGCTTCCACATCGCCCTATCGAAAAATGCTGTTGGAAAAGCTTGGCATCCCTTTTATCTGCGCATCCCCAGAGGTTGATGAAACCCCGTTTCCCGATGAAGAGGCCGTCGCGCTGGTTGCCCGTCTTGCTGAAAACAAAGCCAGAGCCCTTGCGCAATACTATCCTCACCATCTGATCATTGGTTCCGATCAGGTGTGTGTATTGGGAAATCGTATTACAGGAAAACCGCATAGTAAAACCAACGCGGTACAACAGTTACGCGAAGCCAGCGGAAAATGCGTCTCTTTTTTTACCGGATTAGCACTTTTTAATAGCGCCCGGCAACGTATGCAGCACATTGTCGAACCCTTTGAGGTTCATTTCAGGCCCCTGACCGATGACGAAATTAATGGTTATCTGGAACAAGAACAGCCCTGGAACTGTGCCGGCAGCTTTAAAAGCGAAGGGTTGGGTATCGCCCTGTTTGAGCGATTGTCAGGCCGCGATCCCAATGCGCTGATAGGATTACCGCTGATTGCGCTGACAGAGATGCTGAAAAAAGAAGGGGTAAACCCGCTGATCAGCGGCTAATCCTTCAGAATACCTTGAACACCAAGGTATTCTGAAAAGACTGGGAGATTAGGCTTTTGCTTTGCGCAATACTTGCAGACAACGACGCAACTGTTCATCCAGCGGCGCTTCAATTCGGAGTGTTTCCCCCGTATTGGGGTGCGCAAAGCGTAATGCCTGCGCATGCAGAAAAAGACGTTTTAGCCCTGTTCCCGCTAATTGCTGATCGAATTCCCGCTCACCATAGCGATCGTCAAATGCGATCGGATGGCCTGCATATTGCGCATGAACGCGGATCTGATGAGTCCGACCGGTTACCGGGCTGGCGCGAACCAATGTCGCCAGTTCATCAAAACGCTCTTCAACCTTAAACCGCGTTTCCGAGGGCTTGCCTTCGCTATTCACGCGAACGATGCGCTCGCCGCTCTGAAGAATATTTTTCAGCAACGGCGCCTGCACCACTTTACAGTGTGACTGCCATTGTCCGCGAACCAGCGCCAGATAATCTTTTTGCATCCCTTTGAGACGCAGTTGCTCATGCAATGAGCGCAGCGCGGAACGTTTTTTTGCCACCAGCAGGACACCGGAGGTGTCGCGATCGAGACGATGCACCAGTTCCAGGAAACGAGCTTCAGGGCGTAGCGCCCGAAGCCCTTCGATCACGCCGAAACTCAATCCGCTGCCGCCATGCACTGCCGTACCGGACGGCTTGTTCAGCACCATCAGGTAATCATCCTCATAGATGATGCAATCAGCCAGCGCCGCGACTTTGCCAAGGCTGGCCGAAACGGGCGTTTCATCACGTTCAGCCTGTCTGACCGGAGGAATACGGATTTCATCCCCGGCCTGCAATTTGTATTCTGGCTTTATCCGCTTTTTATTTACTCTCACCTCACCTTTTCGCAAGATGCGGTAAACCATGCTTTTAGGCACACCCTTTAAATGGGTATGCAAAAAGTTATCAATGCGCTGTCCGGCCTCATCGGCGGAGATCGTTACAAAATGTACTGAAGGATTGTCTGTTTTCATGATGCGCGATTCTAAATAGAGCGGCCGGATAGCGCCACTCCTTTTTCTGTGCTTAACTGTGAGTCTGACTTATGAAGATATTGTTACACCGGCGGGTTTGGCTGATTTTCGTTTCAACCACTACCTGTTTGGCGAATCTACCCAATAGATTTCAAGATAATGGGTATGACGGCGCAACTATCTTGATACTGACAGGCAAAGTCACCTTGCTATAACAGTGTCAGCAATGGAATAATGCTTTTGCGTTTTTCCGTGCTGATTTCCATTAAAACAAGGGAAATTGCGGAATTATTAAGTTTGCCTGATGACACACACACGCAGCAATGGCGTAAGACGTAATGTGTAATCAAGCAGTTAGCGGGCTGCGGATTGCAGCTTGGCCGGTAAATGGAATCAGATCTGGCGACATTATTCAGAAGCTGTTCCCTCAGTAAATGCGCTGTTTTCCATCAGGAAATACAGGCTACCGAAACATGCGCCTCTATGCAGGCGACAACCGGGAGGTTGACGTCCCTGCGATAAGCCACGAGGCCATCGGTTCATGCCGGTCATGCGGTTCTTTTTGTCCGCAGCTCTATCAATAATGCAAGTAAAAATAACGAGTAAGTTAAAGATGAAGAGAATGTTGATTAACGCGACTCAGCAAGAAGAGTTGCGTGTTGCCTTGGTTGATGGTCAACGGCTGTATGATCTGGATATCGAGAGCCCCGGTCATGAGCAGAAGAAAGCAAATATCTACAAAGGTAAAATCACCCGCATAGAACCCAGCCTTGAAGCCGCTTTTGTTGATTATGGCGCTGAAAGACACGGTTTTCTCCCTCTCAAAGAAATCGCTCGCGAATATTTCCCCAGCAATTATTCCTCGCATGGCCGCCCTAACATCAAAGATGTATTGCGTGAAGGTCAGGAAGTGATTGTTCAGGTAGATAAGGAAGAGCGTGGCAACAAAGGCGCAGCGCTGACAACGTTTATCAGTCTGGCCGGTAGCTATCTGGTATTAATGCCAAACAACCCTCGCGCCGGCGGTATTTCCCGCCGAATTGAAGGTGATGACCGTACAGAGCTGAAAGAAGCGCTGGGCTCATTGCAGTTACCGGACGGCATGGGTCTGATTGTTCGCACCGCCGGTGTGGGTAAATCCGCCGAAGCGCTGCAATGGGATCTGGCTTTCCGCCTGAAACATTGGGAAGCCATCCAAAAAGCGGCAGAAGGTCGCCCTGCGCCTTTCCTGATCCATCAGGAAAGTAATGTCATTGTACGCGCATTCCGCGACTATTTACGTCCTGATATCGGTGAAATCCTGATCGATAATCCCAAAATTCTCGATTTGGCCAAAGAGCACATTTCAGCGCTTGGCCGTCCCGATTTCAGCAGCAAAATTAAACTGTACAGCGGTGAAATCCCACTGTTCAGCCATTATCAAATCGAATCCCAGATTGAATCGGCTTTCCAGCGTGAAGTACGTCTGCCATCCGGCGGCTCCATCGTCATTGATACCACCGAAGCATTGACGGCAATCGATATCAACTCTGCCCGAGCTACTCGCGGTGGGGATATTGAAGAGACTGCCTTCAATACCAATCTGGAAGCCGCTGATGAAATTGCCCGCCAGTTGCGTTTACGCGATCTGGGCGGTCTGATCGTCATCGATTTTATCGACATGACGCCGGTTCGCCACCAGCGTGAAGTAGAGAATCGCTTACGTGATTCGGTACGACAGGATCGTGCCCGCATTCAGATTGGCCGGATTTCACGTTTCGGCCTGCTGGAAATGTCACGCCAGCGTCTGAGTCCGTCACTGGGTGAATCAAGCCATCACGTTTGCCCTCGTTGTAGCGGCACGGGTACCGTGCGTGATAATGAATCACTGTCTCTATCCATTCTGCGTCTGATCGAAGAAGAAGCGCTGAAAGAGAACACTAAAGAAGTTCATGCTATTGTTCCCGTTCCTATCGCGTCCTATCTGTTGAACGAAAAACGCGACGCCGTTAATGCTATCGAGACGCGTCAAGGGGGCGTGCGGGCCGTTATCGTTCCTCACGATGGCATGCAAACCCCTCACTACTCTGTAGTGCGTGTCCGGAAAGGTGAAGAAAAACCGACGCTCAGCTATCTGTTACCACAGCGACTGGAAACCGAAACGCAACAGTTGCAGGAAGAACAGACCGTTGAACGTAAACAGCCTGAACAACCGGCTCTGGCAACCTTTACCATGCCAGATATGCCTGCCGTCGCAGAGGAACGCGCCCCCGCTGCGGCAAACGCCGCTCCAACAGCAACATCCGCCGCGGTGGCACAGGCGCAGCCTGGACTCATCAGCCGTATGCTTGGCGCACTGAAAGGTATTTTTGCATCCGATACCGCGCCGCAAACAGCCAGTGCAGTTGAAGAGAAAAGTTCAGAATCCGCAACGGTGAGTGACGGTCAACGTCAGGAGCGTCGTAATCCGCGTCGCCAGAGCAACAACCGCCGCGATCGGGGTTCCCGCGATAATAATCGTGAACCGCGCGAAGATCAGCGCCGTAACAAGCGCCAGACGCCGGAAACCGTTGCTGAGACGCGCGTTGCGGAGGAGACGGAAAAAGCCTCGGCTGATGAGCAACCGCGTCGTGAACCGCGCGCAGAACGCCAGCGTCGTCGTCAAGATGACAAACGTCAGTCGCAGCAGGAAGTAAAAGTTCAGAGTGCGGTCGTTGAAGAAGTTGAAGAAAGCAGCGGCGAGCAGGAAAAACCGGCTCCGGTTATGCAGCGCCGCCAGCGTCGTCAATTGACGCAAAAAGTCCGTGTTCAATCTGAAAGCGAGCTGAAAGCCATTGCAGACGCCACGCCTGTCGCAAAAGATGAAACGGTACCCGCGCCGGTAAAACCGACGATTGAGCCCGTTAACGCGACAGACAGCGCCGAAGCTGACAATGAGCAATCGGCGGATGCCGCCAATCGTGCGAATGCCGAGAATGGCGGTATGCCACGTCGCTCACGTCGTTCACCGCGTCATTTGCGCGTCAGTGGACAGCGTCGTCGTCGTTATCGTGACGAGCGTTACCCATCACAGTCACCGATGCCGTTGGAATATGCGGCCGCATCGCCAGAGATGGCTTCCGGCAAAGTGTGGGTAAACTATCCTCTGGCACAATCTCAACAACTGGAACAAGCCGAGAAAGCTTTACCAGAAGACAATGTGGCTATTGCAACGACCCCTCTTTTGCCAGCCATTGTTGAAGATGTTGCGCCGATCGTTGAAAGCGTCGTGCAGGATGCGCCTGTCGCTCAGACAGTTACCGAAGCACCTTTCAACACATCAGTCTCTTCAGAGAATGACAAGCCAGCGCCAGAGAACGAGCTCTCCGCTGAGCCGGCACCTGAACCTCAGGCGCAAGAAGAGACCACGGCGCAAGCGCCAGCTGTACAAACGGTCATTCCTGCGGAGATAGCGGAAAGCCCGGCCGTTGAAGAAACGGTTGAAGCAACCGCCGCCGCTGAAACGATCGTGGTCGAAGCTGTTGAAGCTGAGGTTATTGAGACTACGGTGGACGAACCTGTAGTGAACGATCCCGTCAATACCGCGGCAGACGCGTCCAACGAAACAGAGGCAGTCGAAACCGCTGTAACGGCTACGATAGTCGCGACAGAAGAAGCACAGCCGGTACAAGCGCCACAACCGGCTGCTGAAGACGCTCATGACACCGTTGCAGATGACGACATCGATCAGGCAGTGGTGAAACAAGCGGCTGAACCCGTTGTCGTTCCCGTACCTGTAGCAACATCTGCTGCCGTTGAACTCGCGCGTTACAAACATCTTGCAACAGCGCCGATGACGAAAGCACCCGCACCGGACTATCAGCCGGAACCCGTTCGTCATAGCGATTGGGTTCGCCCTGAGTATCGGTTCACAGGGAAAGGTTCCGCAGGCGGTCATGCCGCGGTTAATCAGGCAACAGCCCCGGCAACCAAACCGACTGCTGTCAGCGAATAAAAAACATATTCGCTTGTCATTAAGTAAAACACCCGCCAATTGGCGGGTGTTTTTTATGGCGGGCCGCTGCATGCGACGTTGAAAATTTTTATTATTACCCCAGATACTTAAGCAGCTTTACTTCCATACTTTCTGTTTTATCGCTCAGTTCAGCAACCAGACGTTTAAAGTGCGCGGTTTGCTCATGTTCATCCAGTACATCCTGGTTTTTCCAACGCTCAAAAAACACAAACGCCCTGGGTGTATTGATCTGTTCGTGGAGGTCATACTGCAGGTTACCAGGCTCCTGACGACTAGGCTCTACAACCTTTTTCACCGCCGCGGCCACATCGTCAACAAACTCCGCTTTCGCTTGTAAACTGGCAACGATACGAATTTCCATGGTAGTCCTTACGTTATTGATTAAAAGATCCATCTATGAGAGGACAATTGCGACTTAATTTCAAGCATTGATCAACAAACGGATGCATTAAAAAGACTTTACGCTTATCCTTATCCCCCGCCGTATCAGCCCCAAAATCAACTGACAGACGATGTTTTTTACTGACCGACGGAGCGCTATTCCATGACCGCACAGCCTACTACTCTGAAAATTCGCCGCCCTGATGATTGGCATATTCATTTGCGTGACGATCAGATACTGGAAACCGTTCTTCCCTATACCAGCCGCTTTTTCGGCCGTGCGATTGTCATGCCAAACCTGACGCCGCCGGTTACCAGCGTAGCCGCGGCCATTGCCTATCGAAATCGTATCCTTTCGGCCATTCCGGAAGGCGATAATTTTCAACCGCTGATGACCTGCTATTTGACGGACTCACTGGATGCCGCGGAAGTCGTCAACGGGTTTGAGCAAGGCGTATTCACCGCCGCCAAACTATACCCGGCCAATGCCACCACCAACTCCAGCCATGGCGTCACAAATATTGCCAATATTGCAGCCATTCTGGAAAAGATGCAGGAAATCGGCATGCCGCTGCTGATCCATGGTGAAGTTACCGATCCGTCCGTTGATATTTTTGATCGTGAAGCCCGGTTCATTGAATCGACGCTGGATCCATTACGAAAGCAGTTCCCGGAACTGAAAGTCGTCTTTGAGCACATGACGACCAAAGAAGCAGCACAATATGTTGTCTCCGGTAACCAATATCTTGCGGCAACCGTTACGCCTCAGCATCTGATGTTCAATCGTAACCATATGCTGGTTGGTGGTGTACGTCCGCACCTTTATTGTCTGCCTATTCTTAAAAGAAATATTCATCAGCAGGCATTGCGGGAAGCCGTGGCTGGCGGTTGCGACCGTCTGTTCCTCGGAACCGACTCAGCACCGCATGCCAGACACAGAAAAGAATCCAGCTGTGGTTGCGCTGGTGTTTTTAACGCTCAGGCCGCTTTAAGCGCCTACGCTACCGTTTTCGAGGAAATGGGGGCATTGAGCAAACTCGAAGCCTTCTGTTCTCTGAACGGTCCGCGTTTCTACGGTTTACCGGTCAATGAAGACTGGATCGAACTCTATCGCGAACCTGTCACCTTCCCGGAAGAAATCCAAATGGGGAGTGAATCATTAGTTCCTTTTATGGCCGGACAAAGCCTGAACTGGTCTGTTCGATAGTCAATATTCCCATCATCCCCAGATGATGGGTTAAATTTTCCTGCACGACTTGTTCTTTCCCGACAAGAACTGTATAAATAAACAGTTAAAAGTTGGAGGTAATCATGCGTGTAGAAATCACCCTGTCAAAGTCATCTCCCTTACCTGCGGGTGCTATAGAGGCGCTTCAGCATGAACTGGAGCATCGCATTCATAAGCATTATCCCGCGACCCCGATTCAGGTTCGCTATGCCGGCGCCAACAGCCTGTCGGTTATGGGAGCAAATAAAGATGATAAAGATCGTATCTCTGAAATTCTGCAAGAAACCTGGGAAAGCGCCGATGACTGGTTTACGCCGGAATGATTAGGAAAAAACTGAATGTGCGCATCTGTGCATAGGGTTTCTTCGGTTTCGCCCTATGCTTTACTCGCTAATGCGGTGTTCCGTTTGTTGAAAACCTCGGCAGAATGATAAATTATACCCGATAATGTGCAGTAAATTGATATAGGCATTTCGCCATTGTGTTATGACGGGGGTACCTATTATGACAGTTGAAAAACCAGAAGAAGCAATGACATTTGGTGAACTGCTGGAATTAATCGCTGAACAGCAGCGAAAAATTGACGTTCTGGAGCTTGCTTTTTCATCTCTGGTGTTCTGTCTTGACGAAAAATCAAACCAATTGATGATCCACAATCTGAAGTTAGAATCACAAAACGAAAACCGCGACCCGGTGATGAAAAAACATCTTGCCCGGTTTGCCGCCACATTAGAGAAAAATGCCGGTTTAAATACCGAGTAGCTTTTTCATCATTTCTTTTCCTTTTGTGTTATCGTTTGGGGCTAAAACGTATTCGTCCCAAACGTTTTAATTTTTGTTCATAAAATTTTTTGCAGAAAAATTGAAAATATTTTCCATAAATTAAATAAGCAACGATATACTAATATTGCTCTTCTAAATAAGAAGCCGCCTGAAACCTCGTTAGTCACTCATGTTAGTAACTAGTCAATAAGGGGTATTTATGGATAGAAAAGATGAAGTTATTCAGACGCATCCTCTTGTAGGTTGGGACATCAGCACCGTTGACAGTTATGATGCCATGATGATCCGTTTACACTATTTATCCACCGCGGATCAAACACCAGACAAAGCGCAAGTTGACCGTACGCTATGGTTGACGACAGATGTGGCAAGGCAATTGATATACATACTTGAAGCAGGCATTGCTAAAATTGAATCAACCGATTGTCAGTCCAGTGACTACCGTAAACATTAGTTGTTGATATTGTTTGTTAATATTTTTTCCAATACCAGATTTATCTCATTACATGCTTAATAACAACACCGCCTTCATGGCGGTGTCGTTATTTTGAATCGGGTGTATATTCCCTGCTTTGCACCAACGAATTTCTCCTCCGAGACTGCATAACCAATAATCACTAACTGCATCATTATTCAGCTAATAAATAAATTATAAATCGAGAATTTTAATCACCGGGATGCTTTTACCCGTCTTTCTCCGTTGAAATGATTCGCGACTGAAGGTTTATTTTCCTGTCATCTATGTTGATTACATTGAATAAAATAGGATTTAAAATTCAAAAAAATTGTTCAACGTTACAGTATTGTAATGTTTTGAAATTTTGTTTTGCATCTGTTTTTTTTCATGTTTAATTTTTACAAAGTTGATCACGTTATCTATATAAGGAGCTATCACCATGCTTTGGCGCAATACTTCGTCCCGTTATGGGCATGTCAGCATCCTTCTGCACTGGATATCCGCGTTGACGATTTATGGCATGTTTGCGTTAGGACTCTGGATGGTAACATTGGGATACTATGACGTGTGGTATCACCGCGCTCCCGAAATTCATAAAAGTATCGGGATCCTGTTGTTTGCTGTGATCATTTTCCGCATTGTCTGGCGTTTTTTCTCCCCGCCGCCTGCACCGCTAAGCAGCTATTCTGCGCTTACCCGCATCAGCGCCACGCTGGCGCATATCACCCTGTACGTTGTGTTATTGGGAATTTTAGTCAGCGGCTATCTGATCTCTACCGCAGAAGGACAACCTATTTCAGTTTTTGGCTGGTTCTCTGTTCCGGCCACATTAAGCGGTTTGACGGATCAAGCCGATGTCGCAGGCACCGTGCATCTTTATCTCGCCTGGGTGGTGGTGGCTCTCTCAGCACTGCACGGTTTAGCCGCATTAAAACACCACTTTATAGATGGTGATACGACGTTGAAACGGATGTTGGGTCGCAACATCTCTTAACTTTCTGGATTTATGGAGAAAACACTATGCTGAAAAAAACACTACTGAGCCTGACGGCCCTTTCTTTGCTTGCTTCCGCCAGCTCTGCACTGGCGGCAGATTACAAGTTTGATAAAGAAGGCCAGCACGCGTTTATCGAATTCCGCATTAAACATCTGGGCTATAGCTGGCTTTACGGCAGCTTTAATGATTTCGATGGTTCTTTCACGTTTGATGAAAATAACCCTGCGTCCGACAAGGTCAATGTCACGATTAATACCAACAGCGTTGATACCAATCATGCTGAACGTGATAAGCACCTCCGCAGCGCGGATTTTCTGAACGTATCCCAACATCCGCAAGCGACATTTACGTCTACGGAAGTGAAAAAAGACGGCGATGAATTCGATATTACGGGTAATCTGACTCTGAACGGCGTCACAAAACCAGTAACGCTGGAAGCAAAGCTGATTGGTCAAGGTGATGATCCATGGGGTAACTACCGTGCCGGTTTTGAAGCTGAAGGCACCATCAAGCTGAAAGACTTCAACATTACCACCGATCTGGGGCCTGCATCTCAGGAAGTGGAATTGATTATTTCCGTTGAGGGTATTCGTCAAAAATAAAGGGCGAACGCGGCCGCCGGGCGCACCGGACAAGCCCTTTCATAGCGAAATAATGCCGTTCACTTAAGCGTGGATTTACTCGCGGGCCGCCACAGGTAACCCAAGCCTTAAACGAGCAGCATTATTTCATCGCGAAAGGGCTTTACCCCTAATTCTTATCGATCGATGGAGAAGGGATATGCAACGGCGACCTCAATAATCCTTTCGATTTATTAAAGATTTTCATCCCGTTTTCACGACCGCTACGCTTCGCTCTCTGTTCTTCCAAAGGCAGTTTCATCTCTTCCTGGCAGTGGGCGCTACAACATCCTTCGTGTTTTTCAGCACAAGACGGACACTGAATAAACAGCAAATGGCAACCTTCGTTACGACAGTTTGTGTGGCTATCACAGGGGGCGCCGCACTGATGGCAATGGGCGATAACATCGTCGGAAATACGCTCGCCCATACGTTCATCAAAAACGAAGTTTTTACCAACAAACTTCAGCGGTAATCCTCTCGCTTTCGCCTGACGAGCATATTCAATGATGCCGCCTTCAACATGATAAACATGTTTAAAGCCATGATGCAGCATGTAAGCACTCGCCTTTTCACAACGAATTCCCCCAGTGCAGTACATGACGATATTTTTGTCACGCTCATTATCCAGCATTTCTACCGCCATAGGGAGCTGTTCACGAAACGTATCGGAAGGGATCTCCAGCGCATTTTCAAAATGCCCGACTTCGTATTCGTAGTGATTTCGCATATCAACGAATAACGTGTTCGGATCATCCGCCATCGCGTTGACCTGCTCAGCTTTCAGATACTGACCCACATTTGCCGGATTAAATGTGGGATCGTCAATACCATCCGCCACAATACGATCGCGGACTTTCATGCGCAGCACCCAGAACGATTTACCGTCATCGTCCAACGCTACATTCAGTCGAATTTGATCAAGCGCAGGATGCATAAAACGCATCAAATTGATTATTGGGAACGCTGATTTGCGCATTGATACCTTCAGATGCAATGTAAACACGCCCGAACACGTTCAACTGCTCAAACTGAATATACAGACGATCGCGAAATGCCTGCGGCTCATCAATCGTAAAATATTTATAGAAGGAGACTGTGATACGCGGCTCGGTTTCCGCAAGCATGCGCGCCCTCAGTTCCTCATTGGAAACCCGGTTATGTAACACTGGCATGGTGTACTTTTCCTGTCTTCATTGAGATGAATTATCGCTTTTCGCCGCCCGAATTCGACCTGACGGACAAAACCGCCGGCATCATACCCGATCGTACCGCCGATGTCAGGGCGTGAAATTATAGGCGGAATATGGAATAGTGATCACATTATACGCCGAGCGTTATGCTTTTAACCTGGAAAGCACGCCTCCAGATCTCATGAGAAAACCACAATCTAAGGTCGTCACTATGAGTCAGCTATTCTCTCCCGTCTCGCTTGGTAAGCTTACGCTACCTAACCGCATTATCATTGCGCCAATGTGCCAATATTCCGCAGATGAGGGTAAGGCAACCGCGTGGCACACAATGCATCTGGGAAACCTTTCGCATTCTGGTGCAGGGTTGTTAATCATTGAAGCGACGTCAGTCGTACCGGAAGGCCGTATCTCCCCCCGCGATCTGGGATTATGGGATGATGTAACCGAGCAGGCCCTCGCACCGGTCATCCAGGCGGTAAAACGCTATTCAGATATGCCGCTGGGGATCCAGCTTGCGCATGCCGGACGTAAAGCATCAACAGATGTTCCCTGGGGGGGACGCGCGTTTTTACGTTCAGATCAAGGCGGATGGCAGACCGTGGCGCCCTCAGATATCCCTTACAATGACACTGACGCCGCCCCGCAGGCGATGTCACTACAGCAGATTCGTGAATTGACGGCGGCCTTTGTCAACTCGGCAAAACGTGCAGACCGCCTCGGTTTTGATCTGATAGAACTCCACGCCGCCCACGGCTATTTACTGCATCAGTTCCTGTCTCCGCTGGCCAATCAGCGTACGGATGAATATGGCGGTTCATTGCAGAATCGTCAGCGTCTGGTGTTAGAGATATATCAAGCGGTACGCGACGTCTTCCCCGCCCATAAAGCGGTAGGCGTGCGAATTTCGGCAACAGATGGCGTTGAAGGCGGCTGGGATTTGGCGCAATCCGTCCAACTCAGTAAAGCATTACATGAATTAGGCTGTGATTTTATTCATGTCTCCAGCGGCGGGCTGTCTGCAAAACAGCAAATTCATCCGGGGCCAAACTATCAGGTTCCCTATGCCCAGCGCATTAAGCAGGAAGTCGGGATTGCCACCATAGCGGTCGGACTAATCACCGAGCCCGAACAGGCTGAAGCCATTGTCGCAACGGGCGAAGCCGATGCCGTCGGGTTGGCTCGAGCAATCCTTTTCAATCCGCGCTGGCCGTGGCATGCGGCAGCCAGACTGGGGGCCCAGGTGAGCGCGCCTCCACAGTACTGGCGCAGTGAGCCGCGCTATGTCAAAGGCATATTTAAACGATAATGCCGGTCTGGCGATCCTGACGGGTCGCCAGATCACCGTCTTAGCAAGGCCACCAAAGGTCAAAAACCCCCATCAGGAGATGGTATGATTAATCATTCTCCACTTTTTGTATAAAAATCAGGCTGAAACACGTTGCTGATTTGTTTTCTCATGAAACTACCGCAATAATCTATCCTACTGAGCAAAAACTTTACTCATTCTTTTCTTTTTAACGGTATGTGTGCTGATTAGCACCGAAATGTTGATACTAAGGCCATGACACAGATCCCTTCTTTTAATCGTTCACTTTTACACCCGCGTTATTGGGTAACCTGGCTAGGTATCGGTATTCTTTATCTCGTCGTTCTGTTGCCTTATCCCGTGCTGTACTGGATAGGTACCCGACTCGGTCACCTTTCCATACGTCTGTTACCGCGTCGTGTCGAGATTACGACCCGGAATATTGAACTCTGTTTCCCCGATATGCCGCTGGCGGAGCGAAACGAACTGGTCAGGAAAAATTTTGAGGCCGTTGGTATGGGCGTACTTGAAACCGGCATGGCATGGTTCTGGCCGGATTGGCGTATTGAACGCTGGTTCACCATCAAAGGTCTTGAGCATATAGAAACCCTGCGGCAGCAAAACCGCGGCATTCTGCTTATCGGCCTGCATTTTCTGACGCTGGAGCTCGGTGCGCGTATCTTCGGCATTAAAAACGCGGGTATCGGTGTTTATCGCCCCAACGATAATAAACTCATTGACTGGCTCCAGACCTGGGGAAGGCTGCGATCTAATAAATCCATGCTGGACCGTAAGGATCTGAAAGGTATGATTCGGGCGCTGAAACAAGGCGAAATTATCTGGTACGCACCGGATCATGATTATGGTCCGCGCAGCAGCGTATTCGTTCCTCTGTTTGCGGTAGATAAAGCGGCAACCACGGTAGGAAGCTATATACTGGCCAAATCAGCACGTCCGGCTATCGTGCCTTTCGTTCCCCATCGTTTACCGAACGGGAAAGGATACGAACTGCTGATCCAGCCAGCGGAATTGGATATTCCCGTGGAAAACGAAACGACAACCGCAGCGTGGATGAACAAAATCATTGAGCAGAATATTCTGGTAGCCCCCGATCAGTACATGTGGCTGCATCGTCGTTTTAAAACACGTCCGGAAGGCGAGCCTTCACTGTATTAACTTAACGTCCCGGTTTATCCCTCCATGATACTGTCGTGGAGGGTGTTTTCCCCCAGCAGCATCTAACTGAAAAATTGTACAATTCTTGCTAATCCGGCATGTTCGCCTTGCCGATCTTCGGTAAGCGCCCCATACTGAATTTATTACCTGCTATGCCATATTTTTGCCTTATCGCTCGCTTCTCATCTAAAAATAGCAATAACATATTCGGAAAATTATGACGCCAGAAACGGAACCGATTGATTGGAAGCGCAACCTGTATGTCACCTGGCTGGGTTGCTTTTTCACCGGTGCCGCATTCAGCCTTGTCATGCCGTTTCTCCCCCTCTATATCGAACAGCTCGGCATCACGGGCCATAGTGCTCTGAACATGTGGTCCGGCATTGTTTTCAGCATCACGTTTCTCTTTTCCGCCATCGCCTCCCCCTTCTGGGGACGGCTGGCCGATCGCAAAGGCCGCAAACTGATGCTGCTGCGTTCAGTATTAGGTATGTGTATTGTCATGATCCTGATGGGATTGGCGCAAAACATCTGGCAATTCCTGTGCCTTCGGGCTGCGCTTGGCATTCTGGGGGGCTTTGTTCCCAATGCAAACGCCCTGATCGCCACACAGGTTCCGCGTAATAAAAGTGGATGGGCGCTGGGAACACTATCAACAGGCGCCGTGAGTGGCGCACTCATCGGCCCGCTGATCGGCGGGTATCTGGCGGATATATATGGGTTACGTCCTGTCTTTTTCATCACTGCCGGCGTGCTGTTTATCTGTTTTTTAATCACGCTGCTATTCGTGCAGGAACGTTTTACCGCGGTACGTAAAAAAGACATGCTCAGCGGTCGTCAGGTCATGGTATCCCTGAAGAACCCCAGGCTGATTTTAAGTCTATTCATGACGACATTAATTATTCAGGTTGCGACAGGGTCGGTTTCTCCCATTCTTACGCTGTTTGTTCGCGATTTGGCCGGTACGACGCAAAATCTGGCCTTTATCAGCGGCATGATCGCCGCCATTCCCGGCGTGTCAGCCCTGCTCAGTGCCCCCAGACTCGGCAAACTGGGCGATAAAATTGGTCCGGAGCGTGTTCTCATCGCCATGCTGATTCTGTCTGTTCTGCTGCTCATTCCCATGGCTTTTGTTCAGAATCCCTGGCAACTGGGCATACTGCGTTTTTTATTGGGGGCGGCGGACGGCGCACTACTTCCGGCCGTACAAACGCTGTTGATTTATCATTCCTCCAATCAGGTCGCCGGACGAATTTTCAGCTATAACCAATCATTTCGTGATATCGGGAACGTGACAGGACCAATCATCGGCGCATCCATTTCAGCCACTTACGGCTTCCGTGCGGTATTTATCGTAACGGCGCTGATCGTCCTGATCAACGTCATCTATTCCTGGCGAAGTTTGCAACGTCGTACATCAAAGCTTGAATTACCGGGTGATTAGCCTTTTCATCAGGGCCGAGCAGCAGGCGAGATTATCACGAACCGGTATACATCACGGCCATCTCAACCGGAATCCATACCGCAAACAGGTATGCCTGCGTTGTTAATAATTATACCAGATCAAAAATGTATGAGTTTCTATGAAAATTTCATACATCCCGGTTAAATCACACACGTCAATCTGTTATAAGTTGGCACCACAATCACAACCTTTCCGTTTGGCTGGTGGTATTGCGCTGATGGTATAACACCTGCGGCCTGACGATGGATAACAGGATACCCAAGTGAGTCAGCTTCTTGCCGATAATGCCCCGCACACATTAAACCACGACGTCCAGCGCTACTGGACGCATCGCGCCGCCGATTACAGCCAGCTCAACGCCGCCGAACTGGTTAGTGCCAAGCGTGCGCGCTGGCTGAAAAAAATTCAGGAATACGCCCCCGCCAAACCGATCATGAAGGTGCTGGATATCGGCACCGGCCCCGGTTTTTTTGCTGTCATGCTGGCGCAGGCTGGACATTGCGTCACCGCGGTGGACATGACGGAAGCCATGCTGGCACAGGCTCGCGGTAATGCGGCGCACCATGACGTACAGGTGGATTTTGTTTCTGCCGATGTTCATACCTTGCCGTTTGACGACCATCAGTTCGATTTGATTGTCACCCGCAATGTGACATGGAACCTGACCTTTCCGCTACAGGCATACCAAGAGTGGTATCGGGTGCTGGCATCAGGCGGGCGACTGCTGAACTTTGATGCCAACTGGTATCTGCAACTGTTCGATGAAAAGAGCCGTCAGGGATATCTGGAAGATCGCGCCAACGCACGCTATTTAGGGCTGGACGATCACTACGCGAATACGGATACCGTCGCGATGGAGGCGATTGCCCGGCAACTACCGCTCAGCCGTGAGCGTCGTCCGCAGTGGGATGTCCAGGCTCTGCTGGCGTGCGGCTATCACAAAATCATCTTGGATACGCGTGTTGGTCAGGAACTATGGGATGATGTGGAGAGCGTTAACTATGCGTCTACACCGATGTTCATGGTGTGTGCGGAAAAATAATCCTGAGCGAATATTTCCCGCTAATTACTGACGTAATCCCACCGGGCACGGTTCAGGTTCAGGAATGACAAAAAGCAACAGCCGAGGCTGTTGCTTTTTACATAACACGTGAAGAAAAGTTAGCTCTTGATAAAAGGCGCGGGCAATTGCCGATAATAATCACACCATTCGGCATGTTCCTCTGGCTTCTGCCACACATGATAATGCAAGCGGGAAATCGTGACCGGATCGCTGAGTAACGCCAAACGCTGGTTATTACCGACTTCTTCGGGTTTGCGACCAAGCGCATCGCGAACGCGCTGTTCGCGAACATCTTCAATCGCCTGACTGAAACGATGACGTGCTGTCGCCATCGCACTGGCAAGCGCATTGATGGAAGGGTCAAACACCGCCTGAATGAAACCATTCTCCAATTTACGTCGGCGATTCAACTGGCAATATTCATCCGTCGCCACAAGCTCACGCGGCGGTTCGTATTCTTCCGGGATCAATAACAATCTGGCACGCTTACAAGCAAGCCCCAACGAAGCACGGCTAGAGTAAACAGACACAAACGGCGACAGAATCAATGAGAACACGATCGGCGACAGCCACCACAGGAAGCGCAGATCCAGCCACGCCATACCAATGGCCCAGACCAGCCCCAGAGCCAACTGGGAACCGTGACGAACAAAGGCCTCTCCCCACGGAGTAGCGTCATCATCACGCTGAGGTGAATTCCATTGAACAGACCATCCAAGGAACGCACTCACCACAAACACGGTATGAAACAACATCCTGACCGGCGCCAGAAGCACCGAGAACAGCATTTCCACCAATAGCGAAATAAATAAGCGCAACACGCCGCCATAGGCTTTTGCGCCTTTCGCCCAAATCAAAATCACACTTAACAATTTTGGCAGGAACAGCAGTACCAGCGTTGTTGAGAATAATGCGATTGCAAGTTCGGGTCGCCACTGCGGCCATACCGGGAATAACTGTCTGGGTTGCAGAAAATATTGCGGTTCCATCAGGGTATGCACCACCTGCAAAGCCGTCGACAACATCAGGAACATGAACCATAACGGCGCTGACAGATAAGACATGACGCCGGTAAGGAATACGGCACGGTGCACCGGGTGCATCCCTTTAACCAGGAACAACCGGAAGTTCATGAGGTTGCCATGACACCAGCGGCGGTCACGTTTCAGCTCATCCAGCAGATTCGGGGGCAACTCTTCATAGCTACCCGGCAGATCATACGCAATCCAGACGCCCCAACCAGCACGGCGCATCAGCGCAGCTTCAACGAAGTCATGAGAAAGGATGGCCCCGGCAAATGATCCCTCGCCTGGCAACGGAGCCAGCGCACAGTGTTCAATAAACGGTTTCACCCGGATAATGGCGTTATGCCCCCAATAATGGGATTCACCCAATTGCCAGAAATGCAGCCCGGCGGTGAAGAGCGGTCCATAAACACGGGTTGCGAACTGCTGGCAGCGCGCGTAGAGAGTATCCATACCTGACGCTTTCGGTGAAGACTGGATAATCCCTGCATTTGGATTCGCCTCCATCAGCCTGACGAGTGATGTCAGACATTCACCGCTCATAACGCTGTCGGCATCCAGGATCACCATGTAACTGTATTGGCTGCCCCAGCGGCGACAGAAATCATCAATATTGCCACTCTTACGTTTTACACGGCGGCGGCGGCGGCGATAAAAAATACGCCCGGCTCCCCCCACATCGCGGCAAAGATCCATCCAGGCCTTTTGCTCCGCCACACAGGTATCCGGATCGTTACTGTCGCTCAGCACATAGATATCAAAGTGCTCAAGCATGCCTGTCGCTTCCACAGACTCATACGTGGCGCGCAGACCCGCAAACACACGCTCTACATCTTCATTACAGATAGGCATGATCAGTGCGGTGCGATGATCCGGGTTGAGCGGTTCATCCCCTACCGTAGTCGACGAAATACTGTATTTGTCACGTCCGATCAGCAGTTGCAGGAAGCCCATTAACGCCGTCCAGAAGCCGGCGGAAACCCAACAGAACAGCACCGCAAACAGGACCAGAATGCCGCTTTGCAGAACATAGGGTAATATTTGCATTACCGATCGGATCAAGGGCTGATCGGCCATTTCGAACGGATCAATCAGCGCCCAGCCTTGATAAGGCAGAATGGTCTTCATGTACCACGTTGCGATAGCCGTCTGGAACAGCGTCAGTATCAGCAGAATATAACGCCGGATCGTTCCGACCATACGCCAGCGGTTTTCCGCGATTCTCTCTTCAGGGCTGGTATGATGACGAGGAGGTACAGAGCGTCCCAGCAAACTTTCCCACCAGCGAACCAATGGGTTGGTACGCCAGATATCCGGAAACATGGAGGTTCGGGTAATTGTCGGCATGGCCTTCAACGCGGTCCGCCCTTCTCTGTCTTTACCCAGTTGCTTACCTTCGTTTAACGCATCAGGCCAGGCCATTTCCAGACGGGTTTTCACCGAACTCAGCGTGGCATCCTCTTCAGACAGGCCATTGACCTGCTCGCCTTCAGACAATACCTGATGCAAGACGGCCTGTTCGGCTTTACCAGACTGCGATAGATCTTTACGCAAAGCCCCTGCATGCTCAGCAGACAGGGGCAATTTCTCAATATAATCGAGAGGAGAGGTTGACTTATTCATTAGCAGGTAGCTGATAACTCCAGGTTTCAGTCAATGTTGTTTCACCATTAACCAACGCAGCCCTCATTTCTGTTGGCTGTTTATTATCTTTCACTCGCAAACGCAGTGTCAGACGCCAACCTTGAGTCACCGGGTTATAACGAACGCTATTCTCAACAATTTCGCCATTCTCGCCAGCACTGACCTGCGATGCCACCGGCGTAGCTTCATCCATTTCTTTCAGCGTCGGGCCAACAAAATCAACCAGGAAAGCGATGGTGCCATCCGGTTGGCGGATCAGATTGGACTGCTTCACATCCCCGGTAGAACGACGGGTTTGCTGCACATAAGCAATATCCGGTGAATGCAACTGATCTTCATCACGGGTGAAGTGCAAACGATATCTCAAATCCAGCGATTTACCCGTTTCAGGTAAAACATCCGGCGTCCAGAAAGCGACGATATTATCGTTAGTTTCATCGGCCGTCGGAATTTCAACCAATTCAACCTTGCCTTTGCCCCACTCGCCTCTCGGCTCGACCCAACCGCTTGGACGCAGATCATAGCGGTCATCAAGATCTTCATAGGCAGAGAAATCGCGGCCGCGTTGTAATAAACCAAACCCTTTCGGGTTTTCAATCTCGTAAGTGCTGACGGCAAGGTGTTTAGGATTATTCAGCGGTCGCCAAATCCATTCGCCATTACCGGCATGAATTGACAGGCCGTTGGAATCATGCAGAGCGGGACGATAATTCAGCGTCGGAGATGGCTGATTCGGCCCAAAGAGATACATGCTGGTCAGCGGCGCAACGCCAAGCTTGCCAACCTTATCCCGCAGGTAAACTTTAGACTGCACATCAATTACGCTATCGCGTCCTGGATAAACGATGAAACGATATGCGCCCGTCGCGCGTGGCGAATCCAGTAACGCGTAAATGACCAGATGTTTGTCATTTTGCTTGGGTCGTTCAATCCAGAATTCACGGAAACGGGGAAACTCTTCACCCGAAGGCAGAGCGGTATCAATGGCCAGTCCACGTGCTGACAGCCCGTAAATCTGCCCCTTACCGACAACGCGGAAATAGCTCGCGCCCAACATGCTGACAATCTCATCGTCCTTACCCACTTTATTAATCGGATAAAGCACTTTGAAACCGGCAAAACCGAGGTTCTTTACCGTTTCGGGATCGTGGTTGACGGAGCCAAAATTAAAGTAATCGGCTGAGTATTTAATCTCATTGACCGTGGTTGCAGTCACTTCATTAATTTTCACCGGTGTATCGAAATACATCCCTTGATGATAGAACTGCAGTTTGAATGGCGTCTGTAATGTGTTCCAGTATGATTTTTCGTGATTGAACTGAATCTGCTGATAGTCAGCAAATTTCATATCACGGAATTGTGCTGGAAGATTACTTTTCGGCGCCTCAAAACCTTTAGCCGCCAGCTTTTCCGCCTCTTTAGCCACATCGTCAATAGAAAATGCCCAAGCCGGTGCTGCGCTTACAGACAACATAATCATCGCTGAAAGCCAGCGAAGACTGGCAACCCGCTGTTTAATTCCAAATTTATTAACCAGCACAACTCCCCCTGTACGTGTGCTTCAATCAACTAAAATCCATATTAATGGATAAGTTAGCTTTCCGACAACTTGATAAAGAGATGGTTCATCATAATAGGTCAGCGTTTAAACAACGTGAGTACCAAAAGCGGATAAACCAGGTTCGGAAAATGAAAAACAGATAATGCCTGCCGACATTAGAATATCGCCAAACAGGCCGCCATCTCAAACGGCTATCCTCGTCAATCCCACGGTGACGATCCCTTACCTCTGCCGCCTGAAAATCTGAATGTCCGCTTCTCCTCAGACACCGGATAAGAAAAGTCTTAATCCGTGCTTAATCACCTCATGCCGTACAATATCGAATATCTTTATCATCAAATATCAGCATCGTCTGGCTTCAGGAATACTCCACCTGCCAGGTAATCTCACCATAGGTAAATCACCACATCACTGTTTAATTAAGCCTGGTTATATTCCAGTAATAACCGGTACGTAACAATCGCTCTCCCGCTTATCTCACCGACCAGAGAGTCAAATAAACATTTATGTCACCCAATCAGGGGCAAGTAAGGTACAGTACCGCCACTACGTTCAGTACAACTGATAACGCCCTAATGATGTTTTTATCTGCGTTGCGCCGGCGACGATTCCCGGCCTGGCTGGGTATCTTCGCCATTTTGACCATATTCATTGCACCAGTGGTTTCACAAACGCTGGCAGCAGGCGATCATGGCGCAAACTCGCAGGATACCGTCGCGTCACTCAACGCGACAGAACATCACCACCATCACGCTGAACAACATCAGCCAAATTCTCTGCCCCGTCAGTCGCATGGCCCTCATCCCGTCTCCATGATGGATCATGCGGCTTGTGGATACTGTGTACTCTTCTCTTATACACCCGCATTATCCGCGATCAACAGTCTGGCTATCGTCGCGGCAAATTATTTATCCGATCGTCGTTTACCCACCTTCATCTCTCTCATCATTCCTGTTGAACGGTTTGTATCCCCGTTTCCGCGCGCGCCTCCTTTCTGAATCCCGATCGTCAAGCCCACGGGGATATTAGAGAACAAACCCGGCGATATATCGCATCAGCGATACCGTCCGTTTGATTATTTTTCTGCTAACTGATTTCAGAAGGTTTTATGCCGTTTGCTAATTCTCAGGCGCCAGCCACTGCGCGTCCCAGAACGACATCCGCCAGTGCGCCACCATCCAGAACGACCGCAACAAACGCCGTTTCACCGCGTGCCGCCATCATAGCGCTGTTAATCCGCATCCACTTTTATATCGGCCTTTTTGTGGGACCTTTCATTTTCATCGCCGCACTTACGGGGACGCTATACGTACTTACCCCGCAAATTGAAAACCGGCTGTACGCCCACCAGCTTTTTAGTGAAAGCGAAGGAGCCCCACACTCGCTGGCAGAGCAGATCGTCGCGGCTCAGGCTGTGCCTGGACATCCTGCCGCTACGCCAAGCGCAATACGTCCGTCCCCCGCGCCCGGTGAAACGACCCGGATCATGTTTTCCTCTTCAGAGTTGGGTCCTTCAGAAAGTCGGGCGATCTTTGTTGATCCGGTTTCTTTGGAAATTCGTGGGGACGAAACAGTTTATGGCACCAGCGGTATACTGCCATTCCGTACCTGGCTTGATTACCTGCACCGCGGATTATTACTCGGTGATATCGGGCGAAATTACAGTGAGCTTGCGGCGTCCTGGCTGTGGGTGGCGGCGCTAGGCGGTTTGACGATCTGGTGGACAACCAGACATTCGACATCGCCCTCCAGACGGCGTAATGCCACCAGAGTTCAGACACCGGCGGCGAAAAAACGTCGCCTGCGCCATTGGCATACCACGATGGGACTCAGTCTTCTGATCGGTATATTCTTCTTCTCTGCGACCGGATTAACCTGGTCGCAGTGGGCAGGTAACAATATTGCGGTTGCGCGTAGCGCACTGGGTTGGCAAACCCCGTCGGTCAAAACTCAACTTGCCGAAGATATGGCTCACCATGCCCATTCTCCTCTTGCTGATGCCCATGCGGAGCATCAGATGTCAATGCCGATGAATGACATCATGGCGGATACTCAACCGGCAATGTTTGATCAGGTTTTGGCTGTGGCCAGAGGCGCGGGTATTGATGCCAACAAGATTGAAATAAAACCCGCCAGAAAACCCCGCCAGGCCTGGACGGTTAGCGAAATTGATCGTTCATGGCCGACTCAGGTCGATGCCGTTTCAATTAACCCAGATACGCTGGAGGTTATCGACCGCATCGATTTCACGACCTTTCCTCTGGCGGCCAAATTGACACGCTGGGGAGTTGACGCGCATATGGGCGTACTGTTTGGTCTGGCGAATCAACTGCTGTTGGCCGCTTTTGGTCTCGGTCTGTGTATCATGATTGTGTGGGGATATCGGATGTGGTGGATTCGCCGCCCCAGCCATCGTGATGGCAGCAACCCGGTAAAAACCCTGACGGAAGCGGTGCTGCAAATCCGTATTTTCCCCAGACTGCTAGCCATAGCCATCACGATACTATTAGCCTTGTGCTTGCCGGTTATGGGCTTCAGTTTACTGATCTTCATATTCATTGATGTAATTCGCTGGTATCGCAGCAACGCCAGGCAAATTATCGCCAAAGTCTGATGCAAGGGCACGGGTAGAAGTAAAGACTCTCTGGAAAGGCCGCCATTGTATTCAATGGCGGCCTCGTCAGGTTAGAACGATGCCCAATCTGAAGCATTCCCCGACGTTTTATCTCGTGTGGCTGTCACGCTGTTCGCCGCCAGCAGAACCGGTGTAGCCGCTGCTGGTTTTTTAGCGGCCGGAGCTCCAGTATAGCCGGTCCCGAGTTTGAACAGACTGACCGTCTGCGTCAGGCTATGCGCCTGGTCCTGTAAGGAAAGTGCCGCTGCCGCAGATTCTTCGACCAATGCCGCATTCTGTTGGGTGGTGGTATCAATCTGCCCGACCGCCAGATTGATTTGATTAATCCCATCGCTTTGCTCGCGGCTTGCCTGGGCAATCTCGCTGATAATACCGTTGACGCCCTGAACATTCGACACCAGCGAATTCATTGTGACACCCGTATCTTCCACCAGTCCCATGCCAGCCTGAACCTTTTGAAAGGAATCATCGATTAGCTCTTTGATCTCTTTCGCAGCGGTTGCACTGCGCTGCGCCAGTGCACGAACTTCACTGGCAACGACGGCAAACCCTCTGCCTTGTTCTCCCGCGCGAGCCGCTTCCACGGCAGCATTCAGAGCCAGTATATTGGTCTGGAAAGCAATGCTATCAATCACGCCGATGATTTCCGACATACGCTGTGAAGAATCTTTGATGCCACGCATTTCTTGCGTCACCATGACCATCATGTCGCCGCTTTTCTGCACCGTCTCAGATGCGCTCGCCGCCAACTCAGTAGCCTGAACGGTGTTATCAGCCGTATTTTTGATGGTTGACGTCAATTGTTCCATTGATGACGCGGTTTCTTCCAGCGAGCTCGCCTGCTCCTCCGTTCTGGCAGAAAGATCCTGGTTACCCGCCGCAATCTGTGACGCCGCGCTTGAAATGGTTTCAGCGCCATCCCTGACCTGGCTGACAATCTGCCGCAGACTGGTATTCATATGATGCAACGCGGCCAACAGCATACCGGTTTCATCTTTACGGTTAATCTGAATTTCTGACGTCAAATCGCCCTGAGCAACATTTTCCGCCACCACCAGCGCCTCTTTTATTGGGTGAGTCACGCTCCGTGTAATCAGGGAAGCAATGACCAGGCCCGCTATCACACTGGCAACAATCATGATAATCAGCAAAATCAAGGCTTCACTGTAGCTGGTAGCCACTTCTTCAGCGGAGGCGACCATATTGTCATCCTGTACACCAATAAACTCCGTAACCTTATTGATGTATTTTTGCTGGGTGACGCGGGTAACATTGAAGTATTCGTCTGACGCTTCGTCGGTGTTGCCGGCGACGATCAAGTCTGTGAGCCTATTTGCCGAATCAAGATAATCATGCCGTATTTCTACAATACTCTGTAAAATCGCATGTGACTTTTCATCACTGACAGATTGTTGCAGATCATTCATCAATCTGGATATTTTCGGTGTGCTTTCTTTCGTTAACGTCAATTGCTTGTTGATCTCAGTTTCCGATTTGAGCAATAACAGTAATTGCTGGTTATTGAGATATCGATTTAACTCATCGATGAGTTGATTACTCTTCACCGTCAGTGGATAACTCTGAGAGACAATACCATCCATTTTGTAATGGAAATCGGCCAACTTGGAAATGGAAATCCCGCCGACAATCAACAACATCAATAACAAAAAAGAAAAACCAGCCCCTAATCGATATCCTATACGCCAGTTAGATAAACTCATTTCAATCTCCTTTATTCGTCCTTTCTATCTGCACCAAAGTCAACGCACGCCATTAGTCCGAAAAAACAAACGGAATGCTGTTATTGGTCAGTACCTATAGTTCCAATGTACTTCTTATATTAAAAACCCATGAATACAGGCTTTGGCATGTATTAAACTTGGTGATAAATAGAAACAAGCGCCAAGACGCAATACCACTAAACAACATTACCAACGGTGAAAAACGGGGGAAGACAACCAAACAACCTAACCAACTGATAAAAATCATGAATTTCACTATAAAACTAAACAAATTGGTTGAGATAATTATATTTACACACAATGTAATTACGCATCACCTCATGTTTATTCTCAATAAATTCACATATTTTAACATTTAATTTACTATTTTTGCCTACTGGCATAGAAAATCCATCAGTCGCGCTTGATATAAATATTAAATAACCATGCTGGTAAGGAAATGGTAAATCTACTCAATCCTTTTTCACCGAAAGTAGTATCGGCACGTCATCAGTGATCTTTATATTTTATTTCTTTTAAAAACATCAATTACATATCTATTTAATCGATCATTTTCCAGTAATTTACCCATTTACGAGATAAATAAGCTTATTTTCTATTAATAATCGCGTGACCAGGGAGGGAAAATATTTGAAATATTTTATAACATTTATTCATGGTTATTATTAATAATAACCATTTTATAAAAAGACATGGAGAAATAAATATAACAATATTAAAAAATTTATTTTCTACAAAACATTTAACGCACGATAATTCTCTTTCCAGTGAGATTCACATTCTATTCTGGCATTAGGAATATAGTGAGATCTAAGGCAATAGCAGGAATTATCAATTATCCAGGTAACAAATGTGGAGCCATCAGAAATAATATGTTTTTGAATATAGATAACAGCAAAATACCCGCCTTTACTGTCACTCTTGTAGATCTCATACCGATGGGAACCCACGCCATTATCTTGCATAAAAACCAACGTTTCTTTCAGCGTTCCCATTGACATAATTGCCTCCACTAATCATATGAGTAGCGTTTATCGGCAAAAAACAGGAAAACCTTACTGATCTCTATCGCAAAATATGATTTTTTTTATAATAAATAGCACGCTATGACGCTGCGTGAGTACAGGGCCAGAACGTGCTTTGATAGGCGCGTTATTTTTTCTTTGAAGTATGCTTTGACTTACCTTTCAGTAATTCTCTGATTTTTTTGATTTCTTTATGCGTTAGCGGTAACTCAGCTACTTCTTCGGTGTCTTGATTATCAACAGACGTCACCGAAGGTACCGATGAAGTATCGCTGTCATCAAAGCTTCTCAGTAGCCGAGCGCTGACTTCAGCGCTGATGGATACACTATTTTCAAGGGCAGCAGCTTTAATCTTCTCTTTCAAATCCACTGGGATTTTCAACGACAGACTAGATATCTCACTCATTTTATTACCTTTCTCGTGGGATAAAACACTAAGCTATGACAGTCCTTAGACAAAGTCCATACTGAAATAAAAATTTCATATTTCTGTCACATATGATATGTGATGATTAACTCATTCTATTTAGCGTTATTCTTCGCCAGAAAGCAATCCTGATAGTTTGTTTGCTTATTATCATCTACAGTAAAAATTAATTGCTTTGCTCTTCTTCCATTTATCGATCATTGCTTTTGTCACTTCATTTTTATAGCAAATGGGACGATCGACTCCAGGCGCTACGCTTACCACACTGACGGCTACTTACGTGCAGAGTTATAGGGGCAGGAACAGTTTCCCGGGTAAGCGGAAATGGATGCCTGAATTATCTTTTCTTTGACTTGCTCGTCAGAAATATCAGGCAATCCAGCCATAATATTAAACGAAACCAACAACATCATCATGGTAATGGTCACTGACATGGCTGTCATGCTCATGACAGCTATTCCTTTTCGGTCAGAAAGCCACTTAACGCCAGCGCAGACTCAGCCGGTGTTCATGATGCTGATCGTTTATTCACCGAACGACAACACAGAGCAGGAAGACGTATGAAAACCGCGTTACGCCTGCGATAGCGCCAATGTGTAGTGTTATTCTCTGTGAAACCGTTGAGTTAAAAAATTGATCATGAAATATTAACGGCATAGAATGCAGGCGTTTTAAAAACAAAAGGAAAAAAACGTGTCACAACACTCCGTATGGGAGTTAATCAAGCTTATTTATTTTATCGGCTTTGCGATTTCGATGCTGGTTACTTTATTGTTGAGCAAAGATAAATCGTGGTTCATCCGATTACTTGCCTCGCTGCTGATTGGGCTAACGTGGCCGTTAAGCTTTCCTGTTGTATTGCTCTTCTCTATTTTCTAACGATGAATAAAATTCTGATTAGCGCCTGCCTGTCCGGTTTCCCGGTGCGCTATAACGGCTCCGCCAAGCTCTCTGTTGAAGGTTACCTGACACAATGGCGGCAACAATCGCGGCTGGTCATGTTTTGCCCCGAACTGTCGGCAGGTTTCCCTACGCCACGTCCTCCGGCTGAAATTATCCCTTCACCAACAGGAACCTCCGTTATCACGCAGGGAGCGCGCGTCGTTGAAACGACAGGCGATGACGTTACCGAGCGTTATATATTAGGCGCCTGGTTAACGCTGGAGATGGCACAACGTCATGATTGTCGCTTTGCATTACTGACCGAAGGAAGCCCATCCTGTGGTAACAACGTGATCTATAGCGGACGCTTTGATGGCTCTCAAATCTCAGGTCGTGGCGTAACTGCCGAACTGTTGCGAAATCACGGCATTGAGGTTTTTTCAGACAGGGAAATTGACCAACTGATCGCCCGGGTTACCGAAACGGACGGTCGCTAACCTCGTCAGAAAAACGGCCTCTTTTCTGCTGGGAAACCACGAAGCTCGCTTGAATCGTTTAAAATATCCCCAATATTGAGAAGAATACCGCTTTCGATTCTCTGGAGGTAATCATGGCAAGTGGTTGGTCAAATGATGGTTCCGTACAGGATCAAATTGATGCGACCGTTGATGATGCGATCGCACGCGCCCGTAGTCAGTTGAAACAGGGTGAAAGCGCCCTGCACTGCGAAGAATGCGGCACACCGATCCCTGAAGCACGGCGTGATGCGTTACCGGGAGTTCGTTATTGTATTCAGTGTCAGGAACAATTTGATAAAAAGCAGACACAGAACAGCGGCTATAACCGACGTGGTAGCAAAGACAGCCAACTGAGGTAACTCGGCTGGGATAAGCGTCGGCTTGTGCAACGACTAACGATAACCTGCACAAGCCGATAGCCTTCTAACGGACGACCAATACCGATGTTTTCGCATGCCGCACCACAGCGGCGGCATTTGAGCCGAGAAGATACGTTTTTACGTCAGGCCGGCGCGATCCCACCACAATCAGATCAGCATTTATTTCCTCTGCCAACTGCAAGATTTCGTCCCGTGGCGTACCGAAACTCACGCTGAATGACAAACGAGATGCCGGAAGATCAACGGTTTTAACCAATGCTTTCAGCTTCTCGTTAGCCTTGACGACCGCTTCATTCTCAAACTCTTTTATCCCGAAAGAATAGGCGGATAAGAAAGCGGACGCATCAGGGAGTGCGTGGAGAAGATGTATGGTGGCGCCTGACATTTTGGCCAATCTTACCGCATGCTCAAGAGCATTTTTAGTTAACAGTTCTTCTTCAAGATCAACGGGTACTAAAATAGTTGTATACATGGCAGCACCTCTTCCTATGACCCTTCCTATAAAAAGCGTAGTCTGTCTTGCATCAGGGAAATATGATCTTGTTCACCTTTGTGAACATATAGCATTTGAGCTCCATCAGATGCCTATTTACTTTGAAAATAATCAACGGTTTTGCTTATATATCGGGATTTTCCTGACTGAAACAATGTTCAACATACCATACGGGTATCAATGAGCGCCCCACTCCGTCAGGATTTCCCCCGTTGTTTTTACATATATAGTATTGCCGGGAATAATAAGATTGCGCCACACCTCATTGTAATGAACGATCAACTGCTCCGCTTTCAGTTCTCCACGGTTAGCCGTCGTGTGTGCGTCAGAAACGATAGTCAGTGCATAACCGCGACTGGCGGCGTTTTTAATCGTCGCATCCACACAATAATCCGTCGCACAACCACAAATGATCAGATGGTTACAGCCGGATCTTTCAAGCTGCTCGGCTAATCCAGTACGATAAAAAGCGTCGCAGGCCGTTTTGGTAATGAATACGCTCCCTTCAGGTCTATCTAATTCAGGCAGCAGCTGCCAGTCCTCGCTATCCGCCGACATTCCCTCCCCTTCATGTTGAATGAAAATGATCCGCTGCGCCGCCGCCGATAACTGATTAATCTGAGAAACAATCTGCGCTCTTTGATACCGCGGCGTAGCAAATACGCCATTTTGCATGTCAATAATGACTAAAACCTGCATTTCTCATCCCCAGTCAAGCACATAATGCGAATACCTTACTTCACAACATCGAGTTCAAACATCTTTTTTATTCCCTCAGGGTTGCGTTTAGCCTGCACCGCCGCCGCTTCCGATGTCTCGCCAAATCGCCTCAAAAATTGGCATCAGATGACATGATTCTTTTTACCGAATCCGCCCCTTTCACTGAAAGTGTCTTTCCATTATATTGAGAAATACACACGGGTTTCACTCTGCTCTGATGTTTCCATATTACTTCTTTCGTCCGTTTTTTTCTCATACACTATTTTCTTTACCTGAAAAATACATTCTATTTTTCAAGCTGTTAAAAATGATTCAATAATTTATCAAACAGTGTGGTGCCGATTAACGATATTTATCATTCAACAAAATCATTTAAGTTTTCGTATTGATTTTTATGCGTTAAAAAATGTTAACCTCTGTTTATTCATTTATATTGGAACCACGCTATTTCCTGAACGCTCTGATTACAATTAGCATGGCTTTATAATCAGCAAAGCAATAATGTTTCCTCAAAAAATAAGTACCTATTTATCAATCTGATATTTTATTGCTATCACTGACCAACCGATCTCGCTTGATCACTTTAGCAAAGTTTTATTTTAAAATATTTGGGGGTTATGCCTGATATAAGCTAAAGTTAATCAGTTATAGCAGGCTGGCTACATTTTGGCCTTTACCCGTTTTCAATGGTTCTCTCGCGTCAGATGCAAATGAGGGTAATACGCTTCATTACGGAGGATAATCAATGCATGAAGATACGCCCCAGATGAACACAGCTAAAGAGGTATCAGACTACTTAAATACAGAAAATCAAATGAATGACATCACAATCCTGGGCCATATTGTTGATGAAATAATCCAGTGCGGCGATGCAGTGACAAATAAAGCCATCATTTCAAAGCTATTGCACAGGATTGATATCGAAACAGATGCCTTCATTCTGGACAGATACCGCACCTTGCCGGAACTGATCGTCCATAAAACACAGGATGACTTTGTCATTTAACCTGTCTCTTGATGTTATTTAAATGAAAATAATAACTTTATCAAAGAGATATATTTTCATTATTCTGATATCGATAGCAGGCTATAAGAATAGGCGAATGCATCTATCACGGAATGCTGTAAATATATTTACTTCCCCGACACAAGGAATCGCCCGGTATAAAGTCGGGAGAGAAATAGTCTTGCATGATGATGTAAGGTATCAAGGAGATTCCATTTCTAGCGCCAATGTCCCCTTCTGATATTTCAACATAGTTGTAACATTCGCAGGCAGATCAGATCGTACATGGACACATTACGTCGCTGAAAGCAGTCAATGTCTTTGGTTATGAACGTTGGACTGCACGTCGTGTTGTCAAAGTATCTTTGACGCGAGCATCAAAAATCGCCCTATCGCTATTCTCGTATATCCGTAAAAATCGGCCTTGCAGGCTATAATATTTATATTTGGCTGGGAGCATCCTGAGCATAGTGATGGCATACGCAGAGCAGTGCGGTTACATATAGGTTTCTATCCCATGGTTTCCGTGATAAAAAGTATCAAGTAATTAATTGAATTATTTCACTTTTATGACAACAGGCAATCATGTTATCAAGTAAGGCGCTCAAATGAAAACCGTAAAAGCTACAGATATGCAAGAAGCTCAACAACTACTCAATTCAGGGCGATACCAGAAAGTTGAACTGGATTTCGATATTAGCAGTGATGACTTTTTTCAGCTTGCAAGCACATGGTGCGCCCGTGGTGCAAAGATAAAACTTGAAAATGGTAACTTCGTCTTGAAAACCAAAAGCATTTGCCAACCATCTGAAAAATGATTTCTACATTTATCCCCACCGTCTGCATTCATTGAATGCCGACGGTGGGGTCGATGAAGGCAGAGCGGGTTGGTTCTTTCTACGAGGGCGGATATTCTTTTTGTGCTGAACCCCGAAACTTGGACTCAATATCCAACGTTTTGGGGGGTAAATGATAGGACTCCTTTCTCAGTTAGACTTGCAGCAGTTAAGTATTATCTATCCGGTCAGGCTTCTCAGGAAGAAACTGCCCGACATTTTAGCGTAGGAAGAACGCCCTTAAGTCGCTGGGTTCAGCGATATCGACATCACGGTGAAGCCAGATTGAAGGTCAGTACACAAAAGCGTATCTATGATCCGACGTTCAAACTGAGCGTTGTACTGTATATGCAGAGAAATCACGTCAGTAGTGCAGTAGCAGCGGCGCGGTTTAATGTATCTCATGAAGCCATTGTAGCGGCGTGATTAGTTCGTCACAGGCAACTCGGCGCAGACGCTTTCCATCCTGCGACCATTGGAAGTGCTATGTCAAAAACTAAATTTGTACCCGGTTCTAAACCTTATGAAGAAATGACACCAGCAGAACTGCAAAGGGAGCTGGAATATCTTCGGGCGGAGAATGCTTACCTAAACCTTGAGGGAGCAAAACGAACTCAGGGAACAGCAGAAAAAGTCAAAGTGATTGAGTCATTAAAGAGTGAACATCGACTGGATTATTTGTTATTGGCGGCAGAGATTCCGCGCAGCTCATTTTACTATCATGTGGCCAGACCAGCGTCGTCTTCTGATAAATATGCTGATGCAGTACAAGTGATTACTGATTTAAGCGTAAGACACCAGAGGCGTTATGGTTATCGCAGGATGACGCTGGCTCTCAGAAATGAAGGGGTGGCGCTGAATCATAAAACGGTGCGTAATTTGATGAAAATACATGACTTATCCTGTTGCATCAGAAAAAAGAAATACCGTTCGTATATTGCCGATTACGGGCAGCTATCCAGCAACTTGCTGGAAAGAAACTTCCGTGTCAAAAGCAGCGGAACCAAATGGTGTACCGATGTAACAGAATTTAGAACGGGGGGAGAAAAACTCTATCTGTCAGCAGTGCTGGACCTGTTCAACAATGAGATTATCACCTAGCAGACGGATAGACGACCCGCACTGAATCTGGCTTGTGGCATGTTGGATGAAGAGTTAAAGGTTCAATGGAGAAAAGAGGGGCTACTGCTCCGTAGCGATCAAGGCTGGCAGTGTAAACATCGGTCTGGAGGAATAAGTTGAGACATGCGGGAGTAACGCAAAGTATGTCTCGTAAAAGAAACTGCCTTGACAATGCGATGATGGAGAATTTTTTTAACCACCTGAAGGCCGAGATATATCACCGGAAGAGATATGAATCAATAGAACAGATTAGGGATGACATTGATGAATATATCCGTTACTACAACCATGAACGAATTAGCTTGAAGGCAGGTGGAATGAGCTCTGTTGACTATCGAGTTCATTGCGAAGGTGGTAGCGACAGAAACCAAGACACCCGTTAAAGCCTGAAACTGCGACTTACATCCAGACTGTTTTTTATAGCTGAGATTGTATTGCTCAAAAATGTTTTACCTTTTACCCATAATCGAACCCTCCTTAACGGTAAACTCCGCAACGACACTGATAACTTCTGCAAGTAAGAACGATATTGCAAACGAGGTTAAGCTCTCATCAATACCAACAACAGAAGCCTGAAAATCAGTCTGAGGAAGAAGCCACACACGCCTGTACATAATCTCATCCCAAGTAAGAGGTATGGGTATGAATTCTTGTTCAAAGCAATTGAAACATACGAAAACGCTACAATGCAATATGCCAGTACGTTCCCGCACCCACAAGGGTAGACTACATTATTGCAGGCACTCAATGAATGCCTGCTGTAATGCCAGCTTAATTTTCTTTCACCCACTGAGGAATATCCGAAGAGGCTGTCTTACAAGTACTCCCCATAAATACTGCACCAATAGAAAACCGCTTATCATTGAAGAAACCGTAGAATTTTGCGGTTCTACCCGCAAAATCCACCAGTTCAACCGAACTAACTATACTCGCTTTCATATTCGGGTAGGTTTCAGTTTTTGGTTCTTTTAGTTCCTTCTGTTCTTCCGCTAAACAGCTGCAGTGAAGGCGCAAAACACACTGATTTCATTTTATTCGTCTCCTTTTAAAATTCACCTATAAAGACCTTAAAATGCGTAATATAATTTAGTGTTAGAACCAAAACCCAGGGCTTTGGCGGGCCTCTTGATCAGTGAGTTGTTGTTGCAAGGCGCGTTGTTGATCATAAAATAAACTCTCAGCACCTGTTCTAATAACACAATCACTCGAAGGGTATGCAACACAAGTTATTACAAATAGTTCCTTTTCCTTTTCAGTTAGGAACGCGGCATCTGACTGATCAACCCGCCCACTAATACGTAAAGCGACGCATGTAGTACACGCACCCGCTCGGCAGCTATAAGGCAAAAAATCTAATCCAGCGGATTCCGCCGCATCCAGGATACATTTATCATCTGGACATTCAAAAGACGATGCAGTTGTCAAATCATATATTCTATATACAGCCATTTTATTTCCTTTTATTTTTTTAAACAGGGTGAGTTATCGAGCGCAGTAACATCTTGGTCGATTACATCCAGGACGCTTCTTGGCATTATCAGTAGGCGAGTTTACAGATTCGGTTTTTGCTTCATTTGTATCCAAATCTTTAGAGGCTTGCTGTGACTGAACGTCTTTATCTTTTTCTTCCGACATATTTGTTTCCTTTTGATATAAAAAAGCCCCGCTATTGCGAGGCCGGTTGACAATTCTTTTGCCACGTTTGGTTATGCGCCAAAATGTCCCGTTTCGTTTGCCGATCCATCAATCTGATACAGGTTGTATACCTTGCCGTTGCGAGAGTCGGTATCAACGAAGATTTCTGTTCCCAACGATTTAGCACTGGTCAACACAATGGCATCAATATCAGAACCTGGAGCAGCGAAAGAAGAGGTGAGTCTGGTATCTACGATTTTGACATAACGGAAGGTATCTTCTGTTGAATCGATAACATCAACATCGTAACCAATAATCGAACCACGAATTGTCGTTGCCGCTGTGGGATTAAGATCACTGAATACTGAGGTAGCTTTCACCCATGTCGAACCATCATTCAATACATAGGCATCCCATGATCCATATCCACCAGCTTCATAGATGTAGAAATGAGCATCAGCAGTTCCGCTTTTTTTGATGACTAACGAGCTAAAGCTAACAACAATGTTCCCTCCGGCACCTAGCGACGGTGAAATTATGCTGGAACTATATTGCCGAAACTTTATAAGTGGACGAGAAGGTGCCTGTAGGATTGTAGCTGACAACTTCTGTCGCATACCCTTCGGCTGTACCCGAAATATCAGGATATCCGGTATAACTTTGAGCCAGTGAAGCAGTACTAAACATTAATGCCGCAACAGCAATAATTAATTTCTTCATTTACTTTGCCTTATCTATGAACATAAAAAAGCCCCGCTATTGCGAGGGCGTTTGACAATTCTTTTGCCACGTTTGGTTGTGCGACAAAATGTCCCGTTTCGTTTGCCAATCCATCACTTTTATATCGTTAGCGGTCAGATAGATTGGCTTCACCCAGTTGCAAGCCGTATCAATCACGACTGGCGGGACGGGACCAATTTTCGCGCAACTCCCGATCAACATCATCATCAGGCATATGACTAACAGTCTGTTGAACATTTGCAGCCTCTTTGGTTACTGTCACTTGACGCTCGGCAACCGCTTTTGTCGCTGCTGCCACTTCTTCTGTTTGCTGCTTTTCGGCCTTCGATTCAGCCGTTCCTTTGCCCTTTGAGTGGCCGAGCCAGAACGCCGCCGCTATTGCCGCGATTACGGCCAGGACGCCGGCAATGATGATTTCAAGACTCATGATGATTTGTCCTGTTTCACTACCCGACCAACCACGCCACAGACCGCCACCAGAGCCGTTACAGTCCCCATGACTCCGGCTGGTAACGAGGCTTTCATTTCATCGGGTAGCTCAGCCCACACAACAGGAATAGCCCCAGCGAGTATCAGTGCGTGGACAGAAAACCAGCGCCATAATTGTTTCCACTCTTCTATCAACTGAATTTTCATAAATTCACCCGTTCCCTTACCCAGCCATACAAAAACGCTTCATTAACGGCGCGTTGCTCTGCTAGCTCTAAATAACGAGAGCCTTGGCTGCAATTCAACGCTCGCAACAAAACCTGTTCGCCAGCACTACCTCTCGCCGTTAGATAATCGCGCAACGCGGAGATTGTGCACGGGCCAATGCTTCCATCCGGCGACAAATCCGGATACAGACGGCCACCGTCGTTTAATGCGGTTAACCAACGCTGGAACCATTTCGATGGAACTGACGGCCCCATATTGATGCCGGTATCGCAAAGTTCCCCCGCGATATCCGGTGACAGTGAGGCTACTTGATCAAAGCTCGGTCCGTACCAGTAATCCGCTTCATAAATCGCGAGAGCCTGTTCACGAGATAAATTACGCATGTCATCGTTGAAACCATGCGCTCTGGCGACGTTCTCAGTGACACCCCAATTCGTCGGCCCGCCTTTATCTGCAGGGTGATTGACGTAACCGCCCTCGCGATCGAGGATCGCGTTAAAAATGTCATCTTTTGTCATGGATTATTCCTGTGAATTCGTCCCAGTTTTATTACCAACAAACCGGCGTAGAATAGAACCAATGTAGTCAATTCCCAGAAAGCCGATAAACACGCTCCCTAGCGAAGCAAACTTAGAATCCCACCCAAGTGCAGCGAGTCCATCATTGATATAAAACGCAACCAGAGAGCACATGGCAGCATCAAGTAATCGCCGTGGCCAACTATCACGACCAATATATGCTGCGCGTAACAGCGCCATGACCGCTGCGGCAAACGAATAACTAGTCTCTGCTTTGTTAGCAGACAACCAGGCAATTAACTGAGCCCACAGATCGGGATTTTTATCTGGCATTCTCACGCTCTCCACCTCCCGGTTGGTCGGTGTGTAGGAAATAAAAAGCCGCTGGGCGGACCATGCGGCTTGAGGACTGACCAACAAAAAACCGGAGCAGCTTTTTGGGCATACTCCGGTATCTTTCTGGGATTTAGCGCGTATAGGGATTAAGGTCAATCGGGTTTCTGTAATAACCCTGCCTCTTTTAAAGCCAAAACGACATCCATCTGACCATTTTGATTTTTAGCAGCCATGGGATAATCCTCAGTGGCTTTTTTCCACAATTCAGCTTTTGAGTATTTGCTACCGGGTTCTTTCAAAACCAATTTTGCTGCGGCTACGGCATAGTTTTTATTTGGGCTTTCGGGCGGCAAATAATCACCCTTTTGTATTCCTTTGACATACCCTTTCTGGCATAAACCGAGAAATGCAGATTTGGGGCATCCTTTTTTCCGGCTTTCTCTGCTGTTGGTGAAATGAGTAATTGAATGTTCCCAGCATTCCCTTGGATCTTGCCCAGGAGAATAGCTATTTGCGACCGCTACCGCCGTTTCACCATACACGCCCATATAACGCCTCTATTTCATTATGAATTTGATTGCTTAGAACATTAGCCGCTTGGAATTCTTCGATATACAGCCATCGCATGCACCGTTTCACTAACTCCAAAGACTCCGGCCACTCGCCCGCCGATATCACAACCCCTGTGATGGACATAGATTTTCGCAGATGCCCAAACGTCGCCGTAATCTGCCCATGCCCGCCGCGTTCATTGCATAGCACGACGGTGGCCATAACGTTTTCCCTGTGCCACTAGAGCGGGAGCAAACGTTACTTTGCACTGCCTGATGCTCAGACCATGTGCGTAATACCGCACATCCGGCTTCAACTCTTGCCAATAATTACTCTATCTGCTGCCGATACGTTGATATTCATTATTGCTGACACGCTCCCGACCACGCAACCTTTCCAGTTGCTTAACTTCAGCCTGAAGCGCATCGGTATTCTTATGCGCTTGTGATGACAGGGAGCCGTATCTGCGCAGCGACTTACTGATATGATCAATCTGGGCGGGTAGATTGCACTCTAACACCATACTTAGCACAAGCTAGTAGACGGTTAGTGCAATGTTGGACATGTTTTTTACCTTTTTAAGAGCAATCCCGAAGGTGACCTGCGTTTTGCCTGGTGAGGCGTAAAATTCGCTTTAGACGAAAAAAACCACCGAAGTAGGCCTGATTGATGTTTTTTAATAAACTCCGCGGGGAATGGTGCTGCTTCCTCGCATCTTTTGCCGTCCGCTGGCCGTATAGCCAACGTAGCGATCGGAATCACTGCCGTCATTGGTCTTGCCGGAACGTGATTTTTTGCGAGGAGCTGGGAGATCAGGCATCTGTTTACAGCGAACAGTAACCAGAACAGCTTTTGTTACGCGGTCATTTTTTCGTTGAGCGATGCGCAGAATGTTTTCCATGCGTTGCTTTACAATAGCAGAGCGTTTTTTACGTGGTTTGGTCATTGGTCAGTCCTCTAAAAGTTATCACCGCTACGCCCTCACAAGAGCGCACTGGTGATAAGCATGGTTTAGCCGTAGCCGTCACACCGGTACATGTCGACCGTTGTTGTGTGTAACTTAACCTGACTGTTAAAGAGCGTGTCCACTTGGGATGCACTCATTAAAACAATAGTTGTTTTTAATGTCAACACCAAAGTTGTTTTTATTGGTTGTAATGGCATATATGGTTGTTTTTATGAATGATTTATTTTCCTTTTGATTGATGACACAAGATTTATCTTAATTCCCTGATCTAGACAGTAAGCTAACATTATGAAAAGATAATAATTTTTATATTTATGCTTGTTATATCTGGATGTGCAAGAGAGCAGGAGTGAATCCCAACAAGACTACTCAGGATTTTTATTCTGATAGAGCAGCCTGTAACGCCATGTCTCAAGGCGCGCCCAATTCTAGAAATTTATTAAACACTATCAACAGGTTATGCAAACAACCCATTTATGAATGGTTTTTCACAAGGGTGGAGTAATGCGAGTGCAATAAACGCGGTCGAAACAAGTAACCAGATTTCCAGTGATTGCATGATGGGTATGGTTAGCAGCTTCAGGATAAAGAGCCAGTTTCACAACCGTCGCCAAAAAATCAGAAACACTACAAGCAATCAGTGATACATTGAAATCTGTGCCGGAGTTGAGCTATTGGCATGAAACTCATTCACCTAAGTTCGACGTGGCGGTTGAGGCTGATGAAATTTTAAAGAAAAATCGGGGGCGGCAAAAGCGCAGCTTGAATATCGATTCCGTCGAGCACACGAGATCACCAAGGCTGTTTACGGCGATACTACGAGCGATTCTGAACTCTGTGCGCATGCCAATCCTCTTGTCAGAAACTCCACCAATCAGACAAAAAGAGTATTGGCTACATTGAGGATATTCCCTAATTTTATCGTTGCAGAAAAAAACAAAGAATGCCTTTCTGAATCCCATTCAGATGAATACAAAGGGTTCATTGAAACCAACCGCCGAGAAGAAGGCTCCTAACACCGCACCACTGTAGAAAAAGCCAATAAATTATAAGGTGTATTATAATTCCTGTTCGATCAAGAAAATATCAAAAATAACAATTTACTGGCGAAGCTATCGCGTGGAGATTACGGAACCATCCCTGTATGCTTGCTTTTTTCCTAACATATAAAGAAATCCCTCGTTATAGTTGGAAACTGAACTATGACGGAATCACTTTTGCCAAGAATCTTGCCGTCAAATCCATCCTCTGCATGCAGATCTTTCGCTGACCGATTCGAGATGCTCTAACTCGACCGAGCCATATAGGTCTGACCCGCAGACCTATATTTGACTAGTCTCGCCATAAGAAGCTTGCCCCATCAAGCTTTAAGATGAAGCTGTTTGGCTTGCACATTTCATTTATATCCAGAATTTAACTCAGGCCAATAAGTATATAGGCGGTGCATTTGGCTCGTTACCACATAGTTCTTATATTTTCAATATCATAGTTTTGTTAAGGATATCTTAATTGATTATAGTAGAACCGAATACCAGAACACCCGCCCAATAATCTCAACCTCTGACTCATAGGCTTCTTCATCCGCATCCCGGTTAAAGCTATGTATCACCAGTCTTCCTCCAGGCTTGCGGTATAGCTGCTTAATACGCTTCAACTTGTCGTTGCCACCGCCTTCCTGAGCAATTGCATATAGTTTACCATCAATAATACGTTTGTTATTCGTATCAACGGCAACCGTTGTTCCATGCGGAATGATGGGCTCCATGCTGTCGCCGGTGGCAGGGAAGCACAGAACGCCGGAACCGTCAGTATTGGCCCCAACTTTCCGAAGCGTAGATTTAGAGAACCTTAGTTTGAACCCGTTGTGATCCTCACTTTGAATACGCCCATCTCCACAGGCAAATTCGATGTCCTTTAAGAATGGCACCTCTACTTCATCCTCTGATAGTGCTGTTGCGTCGTCCCAAGATGCTACAGTGCCCCATTCTGACTGCGGAGGAATGGAGGATTCTGGTTGCGGTGTTGTTGAACCGTCTGCATGCATCGGACCTTCACCGCTAGCTAGCCATTCAGGGCGAACTTTTAAGGCGGTAGAAAGATCAAAAATCTTTGTTGTCTGGGAGGCTTTGCCAACTTCGATTTTCTGTATTGCCGCCTGAGATACGCCAATGATGTCGCCAAGGGCTTTTTGGCTAAGTCCCTGCAACGTTCTGGCTTTTTTTAGTCTTTCTGCGAGTGTCGTTTTCATTCTCTCAATCTACAACTTCAGTTGTCATCCATCAAGAGGATATAGTTTTTATTTTAAAAAAACCATAGTTGTAATATGTGGTCGAACTCACGAAGGTTTATAAACGAGGTCATTAAAACCGCTATTTCAGTTGTCGGTTCACAACGGAAGCTGGGTATGAGTCGGCCGCTCAACAGGTGATCTTCATGCGACCGCCTCAAGCAGTAAATTGTGGGGACGCCCAGACTGAAAAGGGCCTTTGAACTTGCCAAGGCAATCGCCCCACCGCACAGTCTGGATTCACCGGTCATCGCGAGTAAGAGCGGAGGCCATTTTTCGAAGCGCGGATTTTCCCACCACTTTGAACAGGCAAGAGCGAACGCCGCAGAGAAATTAGGTTATGCGCTGAATTGCACGTTCCATGATTTGAAGGCTAAGGGAATCTCAGATTGCGAGGGGTCGAGCCGGGATAAGCAACTCTTCAGCGGGCATAAAACAGAGAGTCAGGTGCTGGTCTACGACCAGGAAATCAAAGTCACGCCAACGCTTGATAAAGAATAATTATTCATTTTAGATGAGAGGTAACTCCAAGTGTGTACTCCAAGTCACCAAAACGAAAACGGGCCAGCTTTCGCTAACCCGTTGAATTTTTTGGCGGAGGAGTAGAGATTCGAACTCTAGAACGCTTTCGCGTCGCCGGTTTTCAAGACCGGTGCCTTCAACCACTCGGCCACTCCTCCGCAATGACGCGCACTATAAACAGAGTGCTGGGCCTTGTAAAGCATCATTACGTTCAATCGGCTGAAAAATAATCTACTTAGGTTTAAATGCCCGTAAAATCGCCATAATGCTCATAAATATAGCGGTTTACAGCGTAAAGAAGGGTAAACCACCTTTAATAACATTCAGTAACTATTTACTCTTTGAGATTGGATAATGGCACCCTGAAAGAGAGAGTCGCTAATATGGATCGTATTATTGTTTCTTCTACACGTGAAAGCTCATTACTCAGCACACATAAAGTGTTGCGTAATACCTATTTTTTGCTGTCGCTGACGCTGGGATTCTCCGCCGTCACAGCAACCGCAAGTACGGTACTTAATCTGCCAGCGCCCGGATTATTGTTAATGCTGGTTGGCTTTTATGGCTTGATGTTCCTGACCTATAAGTTGGCAAATAGCCCGGCAGGTATTCTGGCCACATTTGCGCTGACTGGTTTTATGGGATATACGCTTGGCCCTATCTTAAGTTCACTGATCTCATCTGGCGCAGGTGACATCGTGATGCTGGCACTGGGCGGCACAGCATTGGTCTTCTTCTGCTGTTCAGCCTATGTCTTAACAACTCGCAAAGACATGTCTTTCCTGTCCGGAATGATGATGGCAGGTTTTGTTGTGCTGGTTGTCGCCGTCATTGCCAATCTGTTCCTGCAGATCCCAGCCCTGCACCTGGCAATCAGCGCCCTGTTCATCCTGTTCTCTGCGGGAGCGATCCTCTGGGAGACCAGCAATATCATTCACGGCGGTGAAACCAACTACATTCGCGCGACCGTTAGCCTGTATGTTGCGATCTACAACATTTTCGTCAGCCTATTAAGCATTCTGGGCATTATGCGTAACGATTAATTCGCCTTAATCTTGCGAATTCAAAAAAGCTCCACAACGGTTGGGGCTTTTTTTTTGCCTATGGCAAAGGTTCTTAGCCTCAGAGAACTTTGCTAAACTTCGGCACAATCGTATTACATCAGGGGAAACATTTTGGAGTTTGAAGGTCGTATCATCAAAACCGACGCACAGGGATACCTGATGGACAGCACTGACTGGAGTGAAACTCTGGCGTTGTTGCTGGCTGAACAGGAGAATATTCAGCTCACTGACGCACATTGGGAAGTGGTTCGCTTCGTTCGGGCGTTTTATCTGGAATTCAACACCTCGCCAGCAATTCGCATGCTGGTAAAAGCGATGGCGCAAAAGTATGGTGAAGAGAAAGGCAATAGTCGTTATCTGTACCGCCTGTTCCCCAAAGGTCCGGCGAAACAAGCAACAAAAATTGCGGGTCTGCCAAAACCAGTTAAGTGTATCTAACCACTAATAGCGAATTTTGAAACCGTTATAATCTGTTGTACCGCGTGGTTCGATCAATACTTTTTCGACACTGGCACTGCGCGGCCCACCTTTCTTCAGCCAGTCAACCAGTTGCTCGACCTCCCACTGACTACCACAAACGACAACTTCCACACTCCCATCATCGTTATTGCGAACATAGCCGCTGAGGCCGAGTTCAACAGCGCGGCGTTGCGTACTGTAACGAAAACCCACGCCCTGAACTGCGCCATAAACATAGGCTGCAATTGATATCGTTGCCATCATCGCGTTCCTCTTTCGTTATCATTCCTCTCGCCTTTGATAGGAGACATTTTATTCGCCAGACTGTATTTTCTCCAGATTTACACCATACTATAAGTATAGTGTTCAACCGGTCTGCGCTTTATAAAAAACCACAGTAGCACTATGCCGCCTACTTGAAAAAAAGCCTGAGGCCCCCATTTAGAGAGTGTCATTATTTTCTCAGGAGGCTATATGATTATCTGTAAATTTGGTATCGGACAGCAGATTCGTCATAAACTTCTGGGGTATCCAGGCGTTGTTATTGATATCGATCCTGAATATTCGTTGGAGTCTCCGGCGTGGGAGGAAATTGATGCTCACGACGCACTGCGTACCGCCCCCTGGTATCACGTGGTGATGGAGGACGATGAGGGGCAGCCTATTCATACGTATCTGGCAGAGGCTCAGTTGATGCAGGAAGAAGCCAACCAGAATGAACACCCTTCGTTAGACGAATTGGCGGAAGTGATCCAGCGCAGAGCCCCGCAACTTCGCCACTGAGTTGCGAGCGGCAGATAGACGATACCAAAGTAACCCACCATCGACGGCGTTTACCGGTTCAGATAACCAAACCGGTAGACGGCTTATCACTATTTTTCTAATCCTAAACGCGGAATTTCAATTTTAGGGCATCGATCCATTACCACATCCAAACCCGCATCTCTCGCCAGGATGGCCGCCTGTTCATTAACGACACCAATCTGCAGCCACAGCACCTTAGCGCCAATGGCAATCGCTTCCTGGGCAATATCATAAGCCGCCTCCGGTTGCCGGAATACATCCACCATATCAATACGCTGCGGAATGTCTGCCAGGCTGGCGTAAACCCGCTGCCCCAATAAAACCTGACCAGCCAACTTTGGACTTACCGGTATGACGTTATAACCCTGCTCAAGCAAGTACGCCATAACCCCATGGCTTGGGCGAGTTGTTTTCTCGCTGGCACCAACAAGCGCAATGGTTTTTATCGTTTTCAGTACAGCTTCTATCTCGCGGTCTTTCATCATGGTCTGCCTCTTGTTACATCGCGTTTTATCGTTATCGTACAACCGACGGCAAAAGAAAATGTATCAATGTGGTGATTTTCCGTTCACTCATGTCAGATTTTTGACGCCCGTTCGTATTTTTTCCTTTTTATCTCTTTGCACTGAAACAGTGTTTCCGTAATCTGTTTGCACTACCTCGATAGCTTTAGCATACCGATTGAAGGACGTAACCATGGAGTTCACCACCCGCACCATTGCCGCACACAAACATATTGCTTTGGTTGCACACGATCACTGTAAGCAGGCCCTGCTTGACTGGGTTGCCACCAACAAAGCACAGCTTGCCGAGCATAAGCTTTATGCCACCGGAACCACCGGCAACTTGATTCAGTTGAATACCGGCCTTCCCGTAAAAAGTATGCTGAGTGGCCCGATGGGCGGTGACCAGCAAGTGGGTGCGCTGATCTCCGAAGGGAAAATAGACATGATGATTTTCTTTTGGGATCCGCTCAATGCCGTCCCTCACGACCCGGACGTTAAGGCTCTGCTGAGATTGGCCACCGTCTGGAATATCCCGGTAGCCACCAATCGTTCAACGGCCGATTTCCTGATTAACTCAGAACTGTTTAAACAGTCGGTACAAATCACCATCCCCGATTATCAGCGTTACTTGCAGGATCGCCTGAAATAATACGATGATTTTATCGAAAAGGCCGACAAACCCCGTCGGCCTTTTCTGCTTATGGAGTTAACCCGGTTTACGCTGTATCGGTACGCCCAACCGATGAAGCTGTGAAATAAATACCGACGGATTTTTACTATCCTGCAGCAACCATACCCGATGTTTGGCTCTGGTCAACGCGACGTAAAGTAAACGGCGCTCTTCGGCATCAGGAAAATCCTCTGGTTCAGGCAGCAATACCGTTTCAAGAATCGATTCACGCGCAGGCGCGGGAAAACCATCTTTACCATCATGCAGGCCCACAATAATCACATACTCAGCCTGTTGGCCTTTACTGGCATGCACTGTCATAAAATCGATAGACAAATTCGGCCATTTTGTCGCCGCTTTCTGCAATATATCCGGACGTAGATGGTGATAGCGAGCCAATATCAAAATACGCTCATCAGGTTTCGCAAAGCCGCTTAATTTATCCAGCAGCGGCTCCAGTTGTTCGAAAGGCAGAATGGTCACCGCCTTTTTATCCCCTTTAGTGAGGCTATTCAGTGGTTTTTTAAGCTGATAAGGATTCTGCTGGATAAACTGATTAGCCACTTCACCAATACGTTCATTGAAGCGATAAGTCGTATCCAGAGCGCATTGTTCACTGGCGCCAAAGTTTTGCTCAAACGCCGTTGTCAGCGATAGTTCGGCTCCACTAAAACGATAGATAGCCTGCCAGTCATCGCCCACCGCAAATAAATTGGTTCTGCTGTTCTGTCGCCGTAATGCCGCAAGCAACCTGGCCCGCTGGGGGGAGATATCCTGAAACTCATCAACTAAAATATGTTTCCACGGGCTGATAAACCGACCTTTATCCAACAGATTGACAGCCTGATGAATCAAACCGGGAAAATCGACAGCATTTTCATCTTTCAGAGCTTTTTTCCAGGCTTTTAACAACGGCGCCATCAGCCGTATTCGCTGTTGAAATAATGAGCGAATCTCCTCAGGAGCCTGTTCAATCATTTCCGCCTGGCTCCCCCCCTGCATCCGCATCAATCCCAGCCAGCGTTCCAGACGTCCGGCAAGACGTTCGGCCAACGCCCGATCGTTCCAGAAATCACCCTCCGGCAGTTGCCACCCCAGTTCTTCCGTTAACCATTGACGCCAGCCCTTCGACTGAGTTTTTTTCTCGGAACACTGTTGCTGCCAGTTTTTTATCAGCAATTCACGCCGTTTTTTGCTGTTGCTTTCCAATTCGCTGATGATGGGCGCTTTACGGCTAGCCTGCTGAATAATATACAGCGCCAGCGCATGGAACGTTTTGGCCTGAATTTCTTCCGTATGCAAACGGGACTGAATGCGCTCATTCATTTCTTCTGCCGCTTTACGGCCGAATGCCAACAGCAGAATTTGATCGGGCGTTGCTTCTCCCCGATACATCAACCAGGCGGCACGGGCCACCAGCACGGATGTTTTGCCACTCCCCGCGCCGGCAAGCACCAGCACGGCATCCTCACCATTAATGACCGCCATGCACTGAGCATGATTCAACGGCATGGTTTCTACAGACTGAAAAAACGCTTGCTGCTCCACCAGCGTACGCGCCATCCACGCTTGATTACATCTTGTTCGCTCTTTGCTTCCGCGATCGAGCCATTGCTGGCAGAGCCGGTAGTTATCGCTGCAATTATCAAATTCATCCAGACGAACAACAGGAAGCGGCAACGAAGCAAATGTGCTGCAAATATCTTCCTGCAATTGCGCGAGCGCCTTTCGGCTGAACCAGGCATCCTGCTGCTCCAACGCCTGGATTTCATCCACCTGTTGCCGCAGAACACCGGCGCTTACCTGGCTCATTTCTCCGCTCCAGTCTTGCCAGGACTTCAGTAAATAACGATAGAATGCCTGTGTTTCCTGCCATTCGGTTCCATGCAGTCGCACCACTTTATCTGCGGGCAGCTCAAACTCAAGTTCCCCCCATACCAATCCTCGCTTACAGTGGATATTAAGCAGTTGATTAAAAGGGATAATGTATTCATGTTTATCGCCACCCACCTCGACGCCGGCATTAAGCAGCCGCACCCGGTTATAAGGGTGCTGAGCCAAATGTTTACCTAAAGATGTTGATTTAAGTTCCATTATATTTGCGCCATGAAATTGTGAGATGTTGCTCGCCATCGTCGTAGTCTACCCGTTATCGGTATTTGCGCTCTAGCCTTAAAAACAGGTTAGGATATTCTGATACTTGATGTGATAATTCTTTTATCATCATGGGGTTTGGTTACCCTGGAAATACAGGAGAGACTATGCGCACAGTATTGAACATTCTGAATTTCGTACTGGGAGGTTTTTTCACCACATTATCCTGGCTGTTGGCTACCGTGGTGAGTATTCTGCTGATCTTTACGCTCCCGCTGACCCGCTCATGTTGGGAAATTACCAAATTATCGTTGTTCCCCTATGGCAATGAGGCCATTCACGTTGATGAACTGCGCCCCGATGAAAAAAGTCATCTTTTGAATGCCGGCGGTTCCTTACTAAACATATTCTGGTTTATTTTCTTTGGCTGGTGGCTATGTCTGTCCCATATCGTTACGGGAATTGCACAATGTATCACCATCATTGGCATTCCCGTGGGTATCGCCAATTTTAAAATCGCCGCCATCGCGCTATGGCCCGTTGGACGCCGCGTTGTACCTGTCGAGTTGGCGCAGGCGGCACGTGAAGAAAACGCACGCCGTCACTATCGCTAATCGGGCCAGAGGATAGATCGTTGCTCACATTTACGCCTGGCATCCGCCGTTATGTCTATAACAGCAACTGGCTGTATAACATTCGCATTTTCATTGCCCTTACCGGTACAACTATCGTTCCCTGGTGGCTTGAGCAACCCACATCCACTATCCCATTAACGCTGGGCGTTGTGGCGGCGGCGTTAACGGATCTTGACGATCGCCTGACAGGGCGGCTGCGTAATCTGTTTATTACCCTATCCTGCTTTTTTATTGCTTCCGTTTCCATAGAATTGCTCTTCCCCTACCCCTGGTTATTTACTCTGGGACTGGCGATATCAACATGTGGCTTTATTCTGCTTGGGGCGTTGGGGCAACGTTATGCCACCATCGCTTTTGGCGCATTACTGATTGCGATCTATACCATGCTGGGGATTTCACTCTACAGCACCTGGTATCAGCAACCAATCATGCTTCTGCTCGGCGCTTCCTGGTATAACCTGCTTACCCTGCTTGGGCATCTGATTTTCCCTATCCGGCCGTTGCAGGACAATCTGGCGCAGTGCTATCAGCAGCTGGCGCGCTATCTGGATGCGAAAGCAAACTTGTTCGACCCGGATATTGAAGACGACGCGGATCGATTACTCATCGACGTTGCAATGGTTAACAGCCAGCTGGTTGCCACGCTGAACCAGACCAAGTCTTCATTATTAACGCGACTGCGTGGAGACCGGGGTCAGAGAGGAACCCGACGGACGTTACATTATTACTTCGTTGCTCAGGATATCCATGAGCGCGCGAGTTCATCCCATGTGCACTATCCTCAACTGCGTAAAAAATTTCGCTACAGCGATGTCCTGTTTCGTTTCCAACGCTTGCTTTCAATGCAGGCCCGCGCCTGCCAGCAGTTGGCGCAGTCCATTTTGTTACAGCAAAAGTATCAACACGATAACCGTATCGAACGAGCTTTCGTACATCTTGAATCCGCGATTAAGCGAGCCGCGGAAAGTCAACAGACCGATGCCTCGCAAATAAAAGCATTGCAGTACCTGCTGAACAATTTACGGGCGATTGACGCACAGCTCTCAACGATTGAATCGGAACAGACGATCGAACAGGAAAATAACCCTGAGAATACATTGGCAGACGACAAAATTACCGGGTGGAGCGACATTCGCCTGAGAATCAGCCGACATCTGACACCACAGTCAGCGTTGTTTCGTCATGCTATCCGTATGTCGGTCTTACTCTGTAGCGGCTATGCATTTATCCAGATAACTGGCATGCAGCATGGTTACTGGATTCTGCTGACCAGCCTGTTTGTTTGTCAACCTAACTATAATGCGACGCGGCGCAGGCTGGCATTGAGGATCATCGGTACATTGACCGGTATTTTACTGGGCTTGCCCATTTTGTACTTTGTGCCCTCGCTTGAAGGACAACTGACGTTGATTGTCGTTAGCGGCGTACTGTTTTTTGCCTTCCGAAACGTACAATATGCCCACGCCACCATGTTTATTACCCTACTGGTGCTGCTGTGTTTTAATCTGCTGGGTGAAGGATTTGAGGTTGCAGCGCCTCGCGTCATCGACACGCTTCTGGGCTGCGCCATTGCCTGGGCGGCGGTCAGCTTTATCTGGCCGGACTGGCGTTTTCGCGGACTGCCTGCGGTTATCAATAAAACGCTGGATGCCAATTGCCGCTATCTCAATGCCATTATGGTGCAGTACCATCAGGGAAAAGATAATAGCCTGACCTACCGTATCGCGCGTCGTGATGCCCATAACTGTGATGCAGAATTAGCCTCGGTTGTGTCCAACATGTCGTCAGAGCCTCACGCGATCAGAAACAAAATGGGCAGCGCCTTTCGCTTTATGTGTCTGAACCACACATTGCTGAGCTATATCTCTACGTTGGGCGCTCATCGGGGGAAAATCACATCCCCGGACATGCTGCAATTACTGGATGATGCCGTTTGCTACGTTGATGACGCATTACATCATTATGAGACAGAAAGCCTGCGTATAAATCAGGGGTTGAATGCCATTGTGAGCCGCATTCAATCCCTGTCCGCAGAACCTGACAGCAAAGAATTATTGGTTCTTCAGCAGGTCGGGTTGCTTATTGAACTATTACCTGAACTTACTCAGTTAAAAAACGACATGATTAAGTTGTAAAATAGTCAGCATGCAAATGCTATTTGTTCAGTGCTTGTTCTCTTTGAAAGAGGATTTGGCATTGCGCTCATACCATTCCAATAGTTCATTGCGTATCCCGATCGGGAGTGCGGCCTGATGGGTGCCACAGATTGCCCCTGCCAGTGCCAATAGCGTATTCACACTGAGATTGGCACTGACCGCACGCAGTCTTAGATAGCTGGTTTTGGCGCCGCACTGCTGTAGTTCATCAATATTCCTGATGCCTACCTTCCATAGCAGGCGTTCAAGATCGTGGTTCAAATTAGGTAAATCCTTTAAACGTCCGCTTCTGCTTTTCGCCGCTTTATCATACTGGGCGCCTGACAGCGATATTCTGGCAAACTGCAACAGTTGCAACTGGTTTTCCCAGAGAGGCTCGTCCACCAGATAGTAATTCAGCGGAATCGGCATTCCACGCTTGGTATAGATGAGAGGCGGCATATTACGATCGTGAAAATAGGCTTCATCTTTTTTACTGGCCCGCAGGTAAAGTTCACCTCCCGACACTACCCCAAAGATTATTTTATTTGCTGCTATGCTGTAGCCACCAAACTGAGAACGGGAAGTTATGTCTCCCAAAGATGCAAAATAACGCTTAGATTGCAAAATCCTTTTTTCGCATAAATGTTTCATTACTGTAATCCTTAGTATTGAATAACCTGTCCCTGTTAAAGTGGAATATCAATAACAGGAACAAGTAATTAATCACAGGGTACATATGGCTTCAAACACAAAATGAGCTTGTTGAATGTTGCATGTGGAATATGCGAAGCGCTTTGAAAAAATCAGGTTGATTTTCACCCACGCAAAAGATACTGTATGTGTATACAGTAACACTATGGGTAGAACTCATTATGCGTACTCAGCCACTCAGCGTTTACAACGCACAGCAATCAACGTTTTCCAATAACTCACGTCCTACCGATTCCTCGGCATCCTGTGGGGGAATTATCAGTGAAATCGTTTATAACGCCGACCAACCAATCGTCACGCATTTGTTACTGCCTCTTTTACGACAGTTAGGCACGCAGTCTCGCTGGCTGTTGTGGCTATCTCCCCAGCAAAAACTTAGCCGTCCCTGGTTACAACAATCGGGATTACCGCTAGATAAAATAGTTCACTTGCATCATATTAGTCCGATGCTGACGGTAGATGCGATGGAAAAAGCATTGCTGACGGGAAATTACAGCGCGGTACTATGCTGGTTAGCAAACGATCTGACAGAAGAAGAAAGGGTCAGATTGCGTCAGGCGGCACAAGCAGGAAACACTTACGGCTTCATCATGCGTCCAGAGATCCCCCATTGTGGGTCCTATAGACTCTTTCCGAGCCTAAAAATTCACTCAACATTGTATCATTAAGTAAATTAAGAATTTTCTCAGTCATTTTCAGAGAAAAATACAGAATTTCCCCGCAGAGCCGTATTTCAAGGGCTCTCACACGGGATTTGGGGCAATAAAAGTCCATATTATCTGTCAAAATCATCTACTATTTGTTAGCAAGTATGAATGAATTGCCCGTTTTTTCATGATACGAATCACATCATACTTGTAACTTTCTCATCACGTTGTAGACTTTAGCTCGCTGGAGTTGCTCTTTTATAACGCCAGTTGACTGGCAGTGAGTCATAAATAAGGGCAAAGTCTCCGATTAAAGGATTTTAACCAAAGGTTTGTTAGCTTACCGAGTTAATAACCGATTTGGATGATAAATGAGGCGTACAAAATGAAAAAAACAGCTATCGCAATTGCAGTGGCACTGGCTGGCTTCGCTACCGTAGCTCAAGCCGCACCGAAAGATGACACCTGGTATGTTGGTGGTAAACTGGGTGTATCTCAATTTCATGATACCGGTTTCTACGGAAACGGCTATGATGGCATCAACAACAACCCGATCAAAAGCAAATTAGGCGCAGGCGCCTTCTTGGGTTACCAAGCTAATCCTTACCTGGGTTTTGAACTGGGCTATGATTGGCTGGGTCGTCTGAAATATGCCGGTTCCTCAACTTCAAACACTGATAGCGCGAGCTTCAAAGCTCAGGGCGTTCAACTGGCTGCTAAATTGAGCTATCCGATATACAACGATCTGGACGTTTATACCCGTCTGGGTGGTATCGTATGGCGTGCTGACAGCCATGCGGCGCAAGGCGGTGTCGATCGTAACAACGATGACACCGGCGTTTCTCCTTTGGCAGCTATCGGTGTTGAATACGCCTTTGATAAAAACTGGGCGGCTCGCGTAGATTACCAATGGATTAACAACATCGGTGATGCAGGTACTGTCGGCGCTCGTCCTGACAACCTGCTGATGAGCGTCGGTCTTTCCTACCGTTTCGGTCAGGATGACTACGTAGCACCAGCTCCGGCTCCGGCACCAGCTCCAGCTCCGGTTGTTGAAACCAAACGTTTCACGCTGAAGTCTGATGTTCTGTTCAACTTCAACAAATCAACGCTGAAAGCAGAAGGCCAGCAATCCCTGGATCAACTGTATTCTCAGCTGAGCTCTCTGGATCCGAAAGATGGTTCTGTTGTCGTTCTGGGCTTCACCGACCGTATCGGCTCCGAACAATACAACCAGGCGCTGTCTGAAAAACGTGCACAGAGCGTTGTTGATTATCTGATCGCCAAAGGTATCCCGGCAGACAAAATCTCTGCTCGCGGTGAAGGTAAATCCAACCCGGTTACCGGTTCTACCTGTGACAACGTGACACCACGTGCTGCGCTGATCGACTGCCTGGCACCGGATCGTCGCGTAGAGATCGAAGTCAGAGGCATCAAAGATGTTGTAACTCAGCCTCAGGCTTAAGTTATTGACGAAAAAAACCTCGCTTCGGCGAGGTTTTTTTATGGCTGGCTATCCTGCCTGCCGGTTCCCTGCGAACTGTCGCAAGCGGCGTTGAAAACTGATGCGAATTACAGGTTATCTTTATTCAGCATCGCCTCAAGCCCTTGCTTTAACGAAGACATCTGACTGGCATATTTTTCTTTATGCTCTGCGTCTTCTATCAGTTGAACTATCGTTTCCGATAGCGTATTCCCACGCCGATGCGCCAGTCCCGCTAACCGCTGCCAGACAAGATATTCCAGATCGATCGATTTCTTACGCGTGTGCTGATGCTCGGCATTGAAATGGCGTTTGCGCCTCGCACGGATCGTCTGCTTCATGCGGTTTTCCAATGCAGGATTCATACATTGTTCAATCCACGCCAACACCTTCACCGGCTGGTTTTCCATTTTCAGCAGCAGGCTCACGGCTTCCTCAGCGGCGCTTTGTTCAAGGAAACGGGTGATATTCTCGCCTTCACGATGTTTTTTCACCAGATACTTCCATTTCCACCCGCACTCAAGATTTTCTAATTGTTGATATTTCATATTAAATTCTTCAGTGACCGTGTAACGTTTTACTTAGCATAACAGTTTTTTGACAAATTTGGCCTTCTTCAGCACATTTTTAAGCCTGTTTTTTGTACAACTCAAGCATATTCAAGAAACTCATTTTTTATAGGACGACTCTCCTTCTGTGCAGCCCGCATTATTCTTGTATAATCACGCTTTTCCTTCAGACGACTACATTTGATACTTTGACCAGTAACCGACTTGCATGGCAGCATTTACTGCCTAACCATACGCCTTATCAAACATTATTCACGCAGGCAGCACAGCTTGAACCTGCTGAATTCTCTGCTATTCAACCCCGCCTGGCCGATAGTTTGATGCTCTTTTGCCATCCTCGCGCACCTTCACGTTTCATGCTGTTGAAAGCGCAGGAGAATAGCGAGTATATGGCTCTGATAGCCAACGCAGTGAATGCCGTCAGGCCAGAAATCAACACATTGTACGGCAGTCGATATGTGGTAGAAGGCCGTCACATTGGTATTGAACCTGCGACACATGCCGATGACAACTTCGCCGCACGGCACGCTTGCTGTTATCAGGAATGGATTGAGCCAGAGCAGTTATTCGGTTGCGTTCGGTATTTTCAGGATGAGATCACGCTCCACCCTGGATTGATTCATCAGGTTAATGGCGGCACGCTCATACTGTCCGCCAGAACATTACTGGCCCAACCGTTGATGTGGTTACGTCTGAAGCAAACAATCACGGAAGGATTATACCGCTGGCAATCACCGGATGAGCGCAAACCTCTGCCTGTCGATATCCCTCCGATGCCGTTGAATGTTCGTTTGATTATCCTGGGCGATCGGGAAAGCTTAGGGGATATTCACGACATGGAACCGGAATTAGGCAGCTTATCAGTCTATGGCGAGTTTGAAGCACAGTTACAGCTTATTGATACCGATGATATGGAACGTTGGTGTGCCTACATCAACGCACTATGTCTGGAAAATCAGTTGCCGCTGCTGGCTGCCGATGCATGGCCTGAATTCGTCAACCTGTCCGTACGCCACAGCGGCGACCAGGGCTGCCTGCCATTATGCCCGCTATGGCTGACTCATCAGCTAAAATATGTCGCACTCTACGCCCAGGATCGGCAAATCAGCGCTCAGACGCTGATCGACGCGGTAGCCACCCGCCGCTGGCGTGAAGGCTATCTCTATGAACGTATGCAGGATGATATCGAACTGGGCCAGATACGGATCGAAACCGAAGGATATGTTATCGGGCAGGTCAATGGCCTTTCGGTGCTAGAATATCCCGGTTATCCGATTACGTTTGGTGAACCAACGCGTATTAGCTGTGTCGTTCATCCTGGCGACGGCGAATTTACCGATGTTGAGCGCAAAGCTGAGCTCGGCGGTAATCTACATGCCAAAGGCATGATGGTTATGCAGGCATTCCTAATCTCTGAGCTTGAACTTGATCAGCCGCTTCCTTTCTCGGCATCCATGGTTTTCGAGCAATCTTACGGTGAGGTCGATGGCGACAGCGCCTCATTGGCGGAACTTAGCGCCTTTGTCAGCGCGCTCTCTATGCACCCGATCAATCAACAGATTGCCGTAACCGGTTCGGTCGATCAGTTTGGTCATGTTCAGCCCATCGGTGGGATAAACGAGAAAATCGAAGGTTTCTTTGAAGTTTGCCAACGCCGTGGATTGACAGGCCAGCAAGGAGTGATATTGCCGGCGACTAACCTGCGCCATTTATGCTTGCAGGAAGATGTGGTTGCCGCCGTTCGCGACGGACAGTTCCACCTTTTTCCGGTCGAAACGGCACCCGAGGCCATATCCTTACTGACGAATATCGCTTACGACGATGAACAGCAGCCAAATTTACTGGCAGCCATTCGGGAGCGAATCAGCCAATTAACCCCGCAGGAACGGCGTCGTTTCCCTTGGTTTTTCCGTTAATCGAACTGGTTTAACCAGACGTAACAGACTTGCCCGGCGTACAGCTGTACGCTAACCTGCGTGCTTCACTAAAATAAGGCTTACAGAGAACATGGTAGATAAACGCGAATCCTATACAAAAGAAGACCTTCTTGCCTCCAGCCGCGGTGAACTGTTTGGCCCACAGGGACCACAGTTACCGGCTCCCAACATGCTGATGATGGATCGAGTCGTAAAAATGACTGAAGACGGCGGCCATCATGGTAAAGGGTATGTGGAAGCTGAGCTGGATATCACCCCTGATCTGTGGTTCTTTGGCTGCCATTTTATCGGTGACCCCGTCATGCCGGGTTGCCTGGGTCTGGATGCCATGTGGCAGTTGGTCGGCTTCTATTTAGGCTGGCTGGGCGGCGAAGGTAAAGGCCGCGCGCTGGGGGTAGGTGAAGTGAAGTTCACCGGGCAAGTATTGCCGACCGCGAAAAAAGTAACCTATCGAATCCACTTCAAACGCGTTATCAATCGCCGTTTAGTGATGGGTATTGCTGACGGAGAAGTTTTGGTAGACGATCAATTAATCTATACCGCGAATGAACTTAAAGTCGGGTTATTCAAAGATACAAGCGCCTTCTAATCATCACAACGGGCGAAACATCAATTGCTTCGCCCGTTGTCTCATGCTTGCCAATTTGTGGTGATATTCGTTTATTTCTGGTTGTTAATTTCGTTTGCGATGGACTGACGAACATCCTGAGGGATCTTCAGCGACGTTGCCAGCGCATCCAGATAGCTTTTCTCCATGAAATGATCAATATCGATCACGGCACAGCTCAGAAAATACACCTCAAGCGCCTCTTCCTCATTCTTGATGTCTTTGGCTAACAATTCGGGATCCAACGGCTGTGCAATAGCGTCCTGCACCCAGCGCTGAGTCTCACTACCCAATTGTAGTTGCTGGATATTTTCATCAATGCGCTGTTTCTCTGAATCATCAATATGACCATCGCTCTTGGCTGCAAAGACTAACGCCTGAACCAAACGACGCGCACGCGCGTTATCAGGCGATGACTGCACACCAAATTGCGGATCATCCTGATGGGTGTCGCGAACGCGCTTCTTATACTGATCCCACAAAACAACACCTGCTGCGGCGCTGCCACCGATAATTAGCGCGTTTTTTCCCAGCGAACCCATTAGTTTTCTGGCTGATTTATTCGACAGCAATACCCCTGCCAGACCACCTAACGCTGCTGGTTTCAGCATATCGCCCAGATTACCATTACTGCCACCTTGATGTTGGCTGCCCTGCCTGCTACCGGAATTTAATAGACCTTGAATCTGTTGCATCCAGTTATTCATTTTTCTACCTCAAGGAAATGATGTCGTCAGTATTGTACGTTCCCTCATAGTAATATCCTGGAGGACGTTTTTTGTCAGGTTGTGTATATCAATGAAAAGTATAGGAGCGCATTCGCAACTTGCATGACACTGCAACATTAAACACGCTTTGCTGGCGCCTCTCCCGCAACATAATAAGAGGCCTGACTACGGGGTAAAGGCTGACGGCCGCGAATACGGTCGGCGATTTTTTCCGCCATCATGATCGTAGTTGCATTCAAATTGCCGGTGATGATTTGCGGCATAATAGACGCATCGATAACCCGCAATGCTTCCATTCCATGGACGCGTCCCTGTCCATCCACCACCGCCATCTCATCTTCACCCATTTTGCACGAACAGGATGGATGGAATGCGGTTTCGGCATGAGCACGAATAAACGCATCAAGCTCTTCATCCGTCCGAACATCAGCGCCTGGGCTGATTTCACGTCCACGGTACTTATCCAGTGCGGGTTGCGACATAATTTCTCGCGTAATTCGAATCGCATCCCGGAACTCACGCCAGTCCTGTTCGGTCGACATGTAATTGAATAAAATGCTCGGGTGCTCATTTGCGTCCCTTGATTTCACTCGAACGCGGCCACGACTCGGAGAACGCATCGAGCCAACATGCGCCTGAAAACCATGTTCTCTCACTGCATTACTGCCGTTGTAATTAATGGCGACCGGCAGAAAATGATACTGAATGTTCGGCCAGGAGAATTCTTCGCTACTGCGGATAAAACCACCGGCTTCGAACTGGTTGCTGGCGCCAATCCCCGTTCCCCTGAACAACCACTCAGCGCCTATCCGCGGTTGATTAAACCACTGGAGCGCAGGATAAAGCGATACCGGCTCTTTACAGGAATATTGCAGATACATCTCCAGATGATCCTGCAAATTTTCGCCAACGCCGGGTAAATCATGCACCACAGGAATATTGAGATGTTCCAGCCAGTCCGCCGGCCCAACCCCCGATCGTTGCAGAATCTGTGGCGACGCAATAGCCCCGGCGCACAACAGAATTTCACGGCGTGCTCTCGCAGTTTGAAGATCGCTATCCTTACCTTTAAAGTAATTCACCCCAACAGCACGTTTGCCGTCAAAGATAATGATATCGGTTAGCGCGTGTGTCACGATGGTCAAATTCTGACGCTCACGCGCCTGATCGAGATAGCCTCTGGCGGTACTGGCGCGACGCCCTTCAGGCGTTACAGTACGGTCCATCGGGCCAAACCCTTCCTGCTGGTAACCATTGAGATCGTCAGTTTTAGGGTAACCCGCCTGCACACCTGCTTCCACCATCGCGTGAAACAGTTCGTTGTTACCCGCTTTTGGCGTGGTGACACAAACCGGCCCGTCTCCACCATGGTAATCGTTGGGACCAATATCCCGGGTTTCCGCTTTACGGAAATAAGGCAGGCAATCCAGATAGCTCCAGTCCCCCAAACCGGGCATTGTCGCCCAGTTATCGAAATCCATTGCATTTCCCCGGATATAACACATACCGTTAATCAGCGACGACCCGCCCAATCCTTTCCCGCGACCGCACTCCATACGACGATTGTTCATATGAGGTTCCGGATCGGTTTCATAAGCCCAGTTATAGCGACGCCCTTGTAACGGATAGGCCAGTGCAGCCGGCATCTGTGTGCGAAAATCCAACCGATAATCAGCTCCACCCGCTTCAAGTAACAACACGGTGACATCGCGATCTTCGGTTAACCGGGTTGCCAGTACGTTACCTGCAGATCCCGCCCCGATAATGATGTAGTCATATTCCATAGGCTCTCCCCTGCGGCGTTTAAAATACCGAGCTGAATTCACCCAGCTCAACCTGTACTGATTTGATTTGCGTATAGTGTTCCAACGTAGTGATGCCGTTTTCACGTCCGACACCAGAATGCTTGTAGCCGCCCACAGGCATTTCAGCCGGTGACTCACCCCACGTATTAATCCAGCAGATGCCGGCTTGCAGCTGATGGATGACTCGATGAGCGCGATTCAGATCGCGGGTAACCACCCCCGCCGCCAAACCATATTCGGATGCATTGGCCCGATGAATCACCTCTGCTTCACTGTCATAGCTCAGAATACTCATCACCGGACCGAAGATTTCCTCCCGAACAATCAGCATGTCGTCATGACAATCGGTAAAGACCGTCGGTGCGACATAGGCCCCCTGAGCATAAGGCGAATCAGTCAGGCGCCGTCCTCCCGCCAGCAGTTTCGCTCCTTCACGCTTACCGGCGTCGATATAGCGCAGCACAGACTCCATATGTGCGAAGCTGACCAGCGGCCCAAAATTTACCGCCGCATCGGTCGGATCACCAACGCGAATGCGCTGTATGCGTTCAAGGATTTTTTGTTCAAATCCGGCTTTTAAGGTGGCGGGAATAAATACCCGGGTACCATTGGTACACACCTGACCCGAGCTGAAAAAATTCGCCATCATGGCGATATCGGCCGCTTTATCCAGATCGGCGTCATCAAAAATAATCAGGGGCGATTTCCCTCCCAGCTCCATCGTCACGTCTTTTAATGTGGAGCCTGCCGCATCAGCCATGACTTTTTTCCCGCTGGCGACACCGCCAGTAAAGGATACTTTGGCAATGCCCGGATGCGTTGTCAGCGCCTGACCGACGGATTTCCCCGGCCCCGTCAACACATTGAAAACCCCATCCGGCAATCCGGCCTGCGTGTATATTTCCGCCAGTTTTAACGCCGTCAGCGATGTGACCTCGCTGGGTTTGAATATCATGGCATTGCCTGCCGCAAGCGCGGGCGCCGATTTCCACAGTGCGATCTGGATGGGGTAGTTCCATGCGCCAATACCCGCAATCACGCCTAACGGCTCGCGCCGGGTATAAATAAATGCATTTTCACGCAGTGGAATTTGCTGACCTTCCAGCATCGGGATCAGACCGGCGTAGTACTCCAGCACATCCGCTCCGGTCACAATATCAACGTGACGAGTTTCTGACAGCGGTTTGCCCGTATCATGGGTTTCAATCAGCGCCAGTTCATCATTACGCTCGCGTAAAATATCAACGGCGCGCCTTAAAATGCGTGAACGTTCCATCGCCGTCATTGCCGCCCAGATTTTTTGTCCTGCGATGGCCGCAGCGACTGCGTTATCCACATCAGCATGCGTTGCCGCCTGAATCCGGGCGATGATTTCGCCATTTGCCGGGTTAACCGCATCAAAAGTATCGTTACCGGTGCTGTCGGCATAAGCACCATTGATATAAAGCCTCTGTAAACCATAACGTGATGACATACATACTCCTGCCTGATTACTGCTAGCGTTCAGGTTCAAACGTCCGCCAGTTGCTGTTCAATATATTGATAGGTAATGTGCAATGCTTCCTCACGATTGAATGTCTCTCCGCCGAGTGCGCTGCGTAACCAAAGCCCATCAATCAATCCAGCCGTCCCCTTGGCCGCCATGCGCGCCTTATCTCGCGCCATACAACGACCAAATTCGGCGCACAAATTAGAATAGAGCCGCCGGCTGTTGACCTGTTGCAAACGATAAAGCATGGGGGAATGCATACTGCATGCCCAGAAAGCCAGCCAGGTTTTCATCGCCGCACTGTTGGTTTGGCTGTCATCAAAATTACCGGCGGCAATGGCCCGTAAACGTGCGCGAGGCGTGCTCTGCTCCAGCGCCTGCATTCTCAGCTTGACCGCCAGCCCCAGATGGCGAATCAGATAGCGCATGGTCGCTTCAAGCAACCCATTCTTATCACGGAAGTAATGACTGATGATGCCGTTCGACACCCCTGCCCGACGAGCAATCTGCGCTATCGACGCATCATGCATTCCCACCTCATTGATCGTCGCCAGCGTTGCCTCAATAAGTTGCTGCCGTCTGATTGGTTGCATTCCAATTTTGGGCATGACATGACTCCTCTCTAAATCTTGGATTTTTGTGTCATAAATCACAGTCAGAGACGGTTTTTGATGACGGGCGAGCCATCCTTGCCTGTTACCCTGCGGACCGTCACTTTGTGACGTTAAAAATCGCTCCCGGCGATTTTCTGATGATCCAACGTCAACTATTAAACTTATTTTTAATTGAACGTTCAATCAAAAATGAATATATTTTATTGTCAAAACGTTAAATATTTGTATGCTTTATGGCTTAAAGTCTTTGAATTGCAGAGGATAAATCCAATCTAAAGTAGACATTTATGTTTTTATTCTGTCGTCATTTTCACTGCAAGCGTACTCAGCGGATGTCCTGCGCAGGCTTTCTTGATATGCGCTAAGCGCGCTTCGCATACGAAATTGACCAGAGTGTTCGAAAGCGCAACGCAGGGGATAACCATGCCAGCACCAGATATCACGACCAAGCCTGCACAGGACCGTCTTAATCCTGTCGTGTTTTATACTTCAGCAGCTCTGATTCTCACCTTTTCATTGCTGACCATTTTGTTCAACGACATCGCCAATATATGGATTACCCGAACGCTGAACTGGGTTTCCACCACCTTCGGTTGGTACTATCTACTGGCAGCAACGCTCTATATCGTCTTTGTCATTTTTATTGCCTCATCCCGTTTTGGCTCTATCAAACTCGGGCCGGAACAATCCAAGCCCGAGTTCAGCCTGTTAAGTTGGGCCGCGATGCTGTTTGCTGCGGGGATCGGTATTGATCTGATGTTCTTTTCCGTCGCCGAACCCATTACCCAGTACATGATGCCGCCTGAAGGCGAGGGACAAACGCTGGAGGCGGCACGTCAGGCAATGGTATGGACGTTGTTTCACTACGGCCTGACAGGCTGGTCAATGTATGCTCTGATGGGGATCGCGTTGGGTTACTTCAGCTATCGCTATAGTTTGCCGCTGACGATCCGGTCTGCGCTCTACCCCATTTTCGGCAAGCGAATTAATGGCCCGATTGGTCACAGCGTGGATATTGCCGCCGTGCTCGGAACGATCTTCGGTATCGCCACCACACTCGGCATTGGCGTAGTACAGCTCAATTATGGTTTGAAGGTACTATTCCAGATCCCGGAAAATCTGACTGTTCAGGCTTCGTTGATCCTGCTTTCAGTCATTATGGCAACGATATCGGTTACCTCCGGGGTTAATCGCGGCATCCGCTTTTTATCGGAATTAAATGTGCTGCTTGCGCTGGGGTTAATACTCTTCCTGCTGTTCTGGGGGGATACCGAGTTCTTGCTAAATGCGCTGGTATTGAATGTGGGTGACTACATCAACCGCTTCACCGGTATGACGCTGAATAGCTTTGCGTTTGATCGCCCAACAGAGTGGATGAATAGCTGGACGCTATTCTTCTGGGCGTGGTGGGTTGCCTGGGCCCCTTTTGTCGGACTGTTCCTGGCACGAATTTCACGTGGTCGAACCATTCGGCAGTTCGTCGTCGGCACACTGATCATCCCCTTTGTTTTTACCTTACTGTGGCTATCCATTTTTGGTAACAGTGCGCTGTATCAGGTCATCCACGGCAATCTCGATTTTGCCAATGAGGTGATGCAATATCCTGAACGCGGTTTTTACAGCCTGCTGGCGCAGTATCCCGGCTTTAGCCTGAGCGCCTCTGTCGCAACCATCACGGGCTTATTGTTTTATGTCACGTCAGCAGATTCAGGTTCCCTGGTTCTGGGCAACTTTACATCTCGTCTGGGTGATATTAATAACGATGCCCCGAACTGGCTGCGTATTTTCTGGTCAGTAGCCATCGGCCTGCTGACACTGGGCATGCTGATGACCAATGGCGTATCCGCTTTACAGAACACGACCGTGATTATGGGATTACCCTTTAGCTTCGTTATGTTCTTCATCATGGCTGGTTTGTATAAATCGCTACGGGTTGAAGATTATCGCAAAGCGAGCTCTCTACAGTCCTCCGCACCAATGCCCATATCGGGCGATGATCGCCTGAACTGGAAACAGAGAATTTCACGCGTGATGAATTTTCCCGGTACAACCTATACCCAGAAAATGCTGGATAACGTCTGTGCGCCAGCCATGCAGGATGTTGCTCGTGAATTAACGTTACGAGGCGCCAGCGTGCAGGTTAACGAACTTCTTCCAGTGGAAGACGAACGTCTGAATCATTTTGAGCTTCTGGTCAATTTGGGAGATGAGCAGAACTTTCTGTATCAAATCTGGCCTCAACGCTATAGCATCCCGGCGTTTACCTATCGGGCCCGTTCGGGAAAATCACATTACTATCGCCTTGAAACCTTCTTGCTGGAAGGAAGCCAGGGAAATGATTTGATGGACTACAGCAAAGAACAGGTCATCAATGATATTCTGGATCAGTACGAACGCCACCTGAACTTCCTGCATTTAAATCGCGAATCACCCGGCAACACGTTGACTTTTCCGGATGCATAGCGCTTCTTCTACCGGCGCTGTATTACAGCGCCACAAATTTATGATTATCAACCAATTAACTTAACAAACATGGTTCCCTTTCTTCTACTTTCCTGTAGAGATTTCATCGTATTCTACGTGTCATGCCTCATTCTTTGACGTGGCGATTTGCGCTTTATTTTTGAAACGGTATACTGCACTCATTAAATTGAAATACAGTTTTAAAAAATGTATTTGTCCGTCACAAAAAAGGAACGAACATGAAAATTGCATTGATTAACGAGAACAGCCAAGCCGCTAAAAACGCGATTATTGCCGCAGCACTGAGCAAAGCTGTAGAGCCTATGGGACACACCGTATACAACTACGGTCAATATGCTGTAGAAGATGCCGCACAGTTGACCTATATTCAGAACGGCATTCTGACCGCTATCCTGCTGAACTCCGGCGCGGCTGATTTTGTGGTAACCGGTTGTGGTACCGGGCAGGGCGCAATGCTGGCTTGTAACTCTTTCCCTGGCGTACTTTGCGGTCTGGTTGTTGACCCGTCTGATGCTTACCTGTTCTCTCAGATCAACAACGGTAACGCGGTATCGCTGCCGTATGCCAAAGGCTTCGGCTGGGGTGCAGAACTGAATCTGGAAAACCTGTTCACCCAGTTGTTCAAAGAAGAAGGCGGCAAAGGCTACCCAAGCGATCGCGTTGCGCCGCAACAGCGTAACAAGAAGATTCTGGATGCCGTGAAAGCCGTCACCTATAACGATCTGATAACTATCCTGAAGGGGTTGGATCAGGATCTGGTAAAAGGCGCTATCGCGGGTCCTAAATTCCAGGAATACTTCTTCGCCAACAGCAAAGACGAAGCACTGACCAGCTACATTAAAAGCCTGCTGGCTTAATGCTTTCACTTAGCATATAAAAAATCACGGGCCGCAACGCCTGTGATTTTTTTATTGCTTTCTCCACAACGTTTTTATCATTTCAGTCCTCATGATTTTCTCTATTTGATGCTGATGAAACGCTCCGACGTTCAATGCTTAACCAGATGTTCCAAAACAGATAAATACTGCTTGACCGAAGTGGAGCGACTCCCTATAGTAGCGCCCCGTTGCCGCCTATATGGCAACAATCCGGTGAGGTGTCCGAGAGGCTGAAGGAGCACGCCTGGAAAGTGTGTATACGTGAAAACGTATCGAGGGTTCGAATCCCTCCCTCACCGCCATATAAAAGAAAATGCCCTTGACGCAAGTCAGGGGCATTTTCTTTTATCCGTACGGGAAGGATGAGAAGCCTCCACAGGGTTCGACAAAACGACAGGAATGGCGTTTTGGACCGCCAACGGCGGCCCGAAGGGCGAGCGTCAGGACGACGCGAGTCAATCCTCCCACATACACATACTTTCACGCCCTTGACGCAAGTCAGGGGCATTTTCTTTTATCCGTACGGGAAGGATAAAAAAAAGCCCCACCAATAAATCGTAGGGGCTAATTACTGTCTCGATTACTTATTTATTATGATTTCCGTATCTAACTTAACCCCTAATCATAGGCATTAAGCGTCCTCTGACACAATTCAGAGCGAACACAGTCCTGTTTACCAAAAGAGACGATACCAATCAGTTCATCTTCGGTAAAACGCTCAAGCGCATCACGCAACCCGGATTTAACCCCCGAAGGCAAATCACATTGTGTAACATCACCATTCACGATTACCGTCACATTCTCACCCAAACGCGTCAGGAACATTTTCATCTGGTTCACCGTCACGTTTTGCGCTTCATCCAGAATAACCACCGCATTCTCAAAAGTCCGTCCACGCATATAAGCAAACGGCGCAATTTCAACTTTGGCTATTTCTGGTCGTAAACAATACTGCATAAACGACGCCCCCAATCTCCGCAGCAATATGTCATATACGGGTCGGAAATAAGGGGCGAATTTTTCGGCAATATCACCCGGTAAAAAACCGAGATCCTCATCAGCCTGTAATACCGGCCGCGTAACAATAATGCGTTCAACCTCTTTATGAATAAGTGCTTCCGCCGCCTTGGCCGCACTCAGAAACGTTTTGCCACATCCTGCTTCCCCTGTGGCGAAAATTAACTGTTTATTCTCTATTGCAGACAAGTAATACTCTTGGGCTTCTGTACGGGCTTCAATAATAGATGTGTCGCGATTCTCCCGCGCCATACCTATTGATTCAATCCCACTCATATGAACCAGAGAAGTGACCGATTCTTCCTCACGTTGACGATGACTACGCGATTCACGACGGATGACGCGTTTCGCTTCACGACGTGCTTTGATCACTGCTTTTTGTCTTCCCATAGTGGCACCTTACAGTTTGTTTCACTTACCGCACTGCCTGGCAGCGCGTGACGTTTCACTCACAAACGAGGTTGGCTTCCTTATTAAGCCGATAAAGAACCATGTGGTTTGATAAAACCGGACAAAATTTAATAGACTCCCTCTCCCGCCAAAAGAAAACGGGCCGAGCGGCATAATTAATGAGAAACATTTAGACAGAAAAGAAAGGTTAAAAAAGGGAGAGAACGACAAGAAACACAGTGCAGGAAATAAGTGGGAAAGAAGCCCCTCGCATCGGCGAGTCAGAAGACCAGAATGTTGGTTTCGACTACTTAGTCCCAAAAAGGACATTACCATTCGCGTTCCTCACTGTGACAACAACTATTCCAATGAATAATGATTGACCGTATTAAGAACCACCGTTAATCATTAAACCAGAAATTAGGGCCAAATGATTGCAGTAGTATGACAGTGCAATAGTTTGCCTCTGCTTTGCAAGCTTTTTTTACACTGCCATAACATTTACGTATAGTCAGAACATGCCGATTTTACAATGTTCGCTTTCGAAAAGCGCATAAATACAGTCAGTAATGTTTCTGCCAGGCCAAATACTGATCGTACTTTCTCAATGCGCTTCGATAAACATTTTGTTCAAGATCGGGGAGGTAATCACAAATACGCTGCTGTACGTTATCTCTGACAAACGTTTCCATTGGGTAATTTTTCGCCACAAGCAACTCATCCAAACGGCGCAGACGAATAACGTATTCACGCATCGTGCTATGCCTTATGTCTGTCTGCTCAATCAGGTATTGGGAAAACGCTTGAATATCGAAATAGTTAGCACGGGTATTGCATAATATTTCGCCACAGAAACGACAGAGGGGAATTAGCTCCTGTTGCAAATCAGCCCATACTTCGTCATCAATTAACCGATCAATACTATCGATAGATTTTTTATTAATCAGCTGATGACGAAACGCCAATGAAACCCGATCAAGTTCTTTACTGCAATGAGAGCAATGTGTTTGTTTATGTTTGAAATCTTTCAGATAACGGCTGAGAAGCTGTTTCTTCCGCGTTGATTGAGGCATGAATCCATTCCATGACAATAGACTGAAATAACATTATTCCTACGCAGCTAAATTAAACGTCATTCATTAATTTTACGCGCAGACGCTTTATCGCCTGGCTATGCAACTGACTGACCCGAGACTCCCCTACTTCCAGAACAGCGCCGATCTCTTTTAAATTCAGCTCTTCCTGATAGTAAAGCGTCAGCACCAGCTTCTCGCGTTCAGGTAAATTCTCTATTGCCTCCATTACCCGATGGCGTAAATTACCTTCCATCAATTGATGCAATGGATTAGCATCTTCATTTCCTTCCAACAACGCTTCTGCGCTATCGCCATGTTCTTCACGCCATTCATCGTAAGAGAAAAGCTGGCTGTTATTGGTATCCAGCAAAATCTGACGATAATCTTCCAGCGAAATATCCAAGGCATGCGCGACTTCCTGCTCTGTTGGCGCTCGACCCAGCTGCTGTTCAGCCTGTTGCATCGCTTGTGCCACTTCCCGCGCATTACGCCGCACGCTCCGGGGAGCCCAGTCGCGGCTGCGTAGTTCATCCAGCATTGAGCCCCGGATTCGTTGTACGGCATAAGTTGTAAATGCCGTACCCTGCAACGAATCATAACGCTCAACCGCGCTGAGCAAACCGATACCTCCAGCCTGGAGTAAATCATCCAGCTCAACGCTCGCGGGGAGACGGACCTGTAAACGTAGCGCCTCATGGCGCACTAACGGAACATAGCGCTTCCACAGGGAATTCTTATCCATTGTGCCTTCGGCGGTATACAGATCGCTCACAGTGACAAATACCTACGATAATAATGTTATCGACACTATTATGCTTTTGCGTAGAGTAGCCAATTGCATGAATAGGGACGTAAAAGAGGGGTTATTTAGGATACGAGAAACATGCCAGATTGTAAAAGACAGCGCGGTCATCTTATCCTATTTGCCCCGCCGCTTCCTCATATGGTTTCCAGCACACCATCCACAGCGCGAGATCCCGCCCGTGCCAGCGCCAGCATATCACGCGTGCGAAGCAGAGTTGTAACAGCACAAAACGCCTGAATGTCCAGCGGCAGATGCACAGAAGGAAAATCCCGTGTGTATTAAGATCACTGAGGAATTTTTGAAGATGGCATGGCCCCCTCACTATGGTCACTGCAACAGTTTTCTCATCAGTGTGGTTATTTATGAATCCAACGTTAATCTACACCAAAGATATCACGAGTATAAATCTTATCTGCAACATCTAGTAGATCTGACGACATTCTATTAACTAAAATGACATCCGATAATGATTTAAATGAGTTTAGATCATTAATAACCCGAGATCGAAAAAATTCTTTAGCATGCAGTTTGGGTTCGTAAACAATAACCTCAATACCTTTAGCCTTTATCCGTTTCATTATGCCTTGTATAGCTGATGCTCTGAAATTATCGGATTCAGCTTTCATCACCAGTCTATAAACTCCGACGACTTTCGGATTCATCTTTATTACTGATTCTGCAATAAAATCTTTACGCGTACTGTTTGCAGCAACAATAGCCTGAATAATATTGTTAGGGACACTGGCGTAGTTCGCCAGAAGTTGTTTCGTATCTTTAGGAAGACAATAGCCACCATAACCGAATGAAGGATTATTATAGTGATTTCCAATCCTTGGATCCAACCCGACTCCTTCAATGATCTGCCTGCTTTGCAAGCCTAAAGACTGGGCATAAGTATCCAGTTCATTAAAATAAGCGATCCGCATTGCCAGATATGTGTTTGAAAATAACTTAATCGCTTCCGCTTCGGTTGACTCGGTGAATAAGACAGGGACATCTTTTTTAATCGCCCCTTGTAGTAGTAAATGAGCAAATTGCTCAGCACGCTCGGAACGTTCGCCGACAATAATACGGGAAGGATAAAGATTATCGTAAAGGGCTTTTCCTTCTCGTAAAAACTCTGGCGAAAAAATAATATTATCCGTATTGAATTTTCTTCTAATATTCTGCGTATAACCAACCGGTATAGTTGATTTAATTACAATAACCGCATCGGGATTGAAAGACAGTACCTGCCTTATTACTGATTCAACAGAGTCCGTATTGAAATTATTTGTTTCAGGATCATAATCAGTAGGTGTGGCGATAATAATAAAATCCGCGTTTTGATATGCAGTAACTGCATTCAGCGTTGCGTTGAAATTCAACGGCTTATGCAGAAGAAAGTCTTCAATTTCTTTATCGACAATGGGGGATTTACCCTCATTTAGCATTGCTACTTTTTCGGCGACAATATCGACAGCAACGACTTCATTATGCTGTGCCAGAAGTATCGCATTTGACAACCCGACATATCCTGTTCCTGCAATGGCTATTTTCATAACAGTCCCATTTTACACACATAAAGAGAATTAATGCCGTATACTGGATAAAAGGCACCCTAGTCAGGTGCCTTTATATTATTTTACTGAGGAATATATTTATATTCTTCCAGCATTTTATTAAGCAATGCAATATCTATATGATTTTTTAGCTTAAAAACCCCTGCACTATCTACTTTCTCTTCCATGTCCAAAAACATCAATACAGCATGATAATTAGGTCGGCTCCAGAAGTCATGGATAAAGATTAGCGTATCTGCAATATTCTTTTGCTTTTCTAACGTGTGCTTTATTGCATTAAGCGTACAAGCGATGCGAAAACGACCATCAACAAGAATAAAATCAAAAGCGCTATCATGCTGCAAAATTGCTTCGCTATAATCCGGATATTTTTCCCGATGCGTATTATTGACCGGATATCCCCACGCCTGTGTCGGACCGATGTCTATATATTCAACTTTACAGAGCGGGCCGACCTCTTTTTTCAGCGTGTCTACCCATTGCTTATCACTTTCAACACCAAATATTTCCACATCATTTTTAGCTGCGAGTTTGGTCGAACCGCCGCTACCGAATTCAAAGTACGATGCGGACTGCTTCAAATAACGCTCAAACAGTTGTATTTCCTTCTCCGACATCCTTGGTTTGTCAGGAATGAGGGGTATACCCCTCATCTCCGACGTAGTCGGAGATGGATCGGCTTTGGTGGAACGGTTGTCGTTAAAATAACGTTTGGCTCTCTCTTCAGAATCTATTTTCAATACTGAATAGACAAAGTCATGCGCCCGATAAACCGTATGCATAATAAACGCCAATTTTTCACGCCGTTCTACTGTCATTGTATTCAATCGGGCATCATTCGGCACATAGATAGCGGCGGCGGCTAGCATTCTGGAAGATGGCAGCGTATTCCGTTCATCGATATGAGTTGGTGATGCATACTCGATTTTCGTCAACGTATGGAAGGCAAAACCGTACTGTACCAGCAATGCGGTAATATCACTGAATAACTGCTGATTCAGATGCGTTGCTGTAAAACTGATACGAACTTCAACGGCAAGGCAATTCGAAAGTATCCGTTCACCATTGGCGATCACTTTACCAATATCATAACGATTATCCAGGATAAGCCAGTCAAGTCGCTCCAACCCGTCGATATGATCGAGTTTCACCGTTTGCGCCATTACTTCAGCGATTACTCGCTGTTCCTGCGTTGCCAGCGGTTTCAGGTTACTGCTGTATTCTTCGGCAAGGCACATATTGACAGGCGTTGGCTGCCCATCGCCCAAGCCATGGAACTTGATATGCTGAATGCCATTTTTTCGCAACGGGAAATGACTATTTTGAATTCTTCCAACGAGATCCGTAATAACAAAATGAAACGCTTCGGTCGCCACCAACGGAGTAAACGAGGGGCTTACAGCAATACTACCACCATCATCAAGCGCAATAATTTTCCCCGCAAGTTTAAAACCGAACGGCACATCTGTGTCATTTTTGTCAGTATCCTCTGCCACTGGATGCTGCAACGTTATGGGTTGTTTATCATCATGGAAATAGGGCAGGAAATCGTTGCTTAACGTTAATGCCTCCGGTTTTTTGCCTTCACAATAGCGCTGCCAAATAGCCCGCATGGCATCGGAAAAGTGTCTGGCGAACCGCTTGCCGTCACAAACGGGGGAAGCCAGCAGAATATCGCGCAAATGCTGGCGAATGACGCTCAGGCTGGCCAAATCCCGCGTCAGCCCCGCGGTAATGTCAATGTACTGTTCCCAGCTATTGGCCACCAGTTCCGGCATGCCCGCGTTCACCAGATGGGTAGCTGAATGACGGCCGGCAAACGTCGGACCGGGAAACGTTACCACCGGCACTCCCATCGCCATCGCCTCACAGGTGGTTAACCCGCCGGAATAGGGCCAGGGATCCAGCGCAATATCGACTTCATTATATCGGGAAAGTAATATCTGGTGCGGCGAATAAGATTCGATTTTTATCCGCTCTCGTGCAATGCCGTACGCTTGCAGCGTGGCATAAATTTTTTCGCACAGTTTCTGACTGCTGTACTGGCGGCTCTTCAGGAACAAACGTGAGTCCGGCACCGCATGCAAAATTTTTGCCCACTGTTCCAGCAAGATATCATTGATTTTAGAGGCATTGTTAAAACAGCCGAAAGTAATGTATCCACGCTGTGCCACCGGCAACGAGGTTACCTCCGGCAAATAGGATGGCGGATCGTAACAAATATAGTCATCCGGCAAACGAATCAGCTTTTCAGTGTAGAGGCCGTCTACGCCCGGTAGCGTTTCCACGCTGTCGCTCAGCAGATAATCCATCGCCGCCAGACCGGTACTACTGATCAATCCCCCTACCCATTTTATCTGGATGGGTGCAGGTTCCCTCATCATGGTCAGCATACGGCTGTTTTTGTTGTAACCGCATAAATCAAACAGGATATCGATATCATCCTGACGAATTTGTTGTGCCAGCTCGTCGTCGGTTATATTTTTAACCACTTTCCACTGGGAACAGAAAGCCTTTATCCTCCGAGTAACATCATCTTCATTATCATTATCGCTATAGGCATAAAACTCTATCTGTGTCACCGGAATATGCGATAACCCGAGCGTAATCATATTACCGACTGGATGACGATAAAATCCCCCGGAAATCATACCAATGCGAATACGCTTATTAGCAATTTTACTGTTGGACTCGGCTCGGACAACGTTACCAGCGGGTAAAAACTTCGATTGCCAGGCTTTACACAGCGCCAGAATCTGCTCAGCGGTCTTATCGGGCCAATAGTGCCAGGCGGTAATCCGGTTAAAGAAGGGAGGAGAATGATTTTTAGCAACCTGAGACCCTTTTTTCAGGCAGAACTCCGCTTCCTCAAACAAACCGAAATCCAGTTTTAATGTCCCCAGATTATTCCAATATGCATAGTTACTCGGTTCGGACTTAGTCAGTTTTTCCAATAGCGTCTCGGCCTGATCAAGCTTGTGCAATTTTTTCAACACCTGGAACTGCAACTGCAACACCTGATTATATGGCCCCATTTTCAGCGCTTCGTCCAGAACGCTTTCCGCTTCTTGCAACCGTCCGGTAGCCTCAAATAGACTTGCTCTGGCATACAAGGCGTCCACATGCTTAGGATGGTATTCCACCACCTTATCAATATATTTTTCCGCTTCAGTAAATTTACCAAGCTGCAACAACGACCGCACAGCGATCATCAGTAAAGATAGATTCTTCTCATCGTTGCGCAGCAAACCAACCGCTATTTCGAGTGCTTTTCCGGGCTGGACAGGGAGTAGTTCAATCGCCTGCTGCACTTTCGGACTCACATGCAGTCCATGCGATTTCCTGTTTACGCCTTTCGGGATCGTGGGTAAATTTTTCATATTTGGCGCTTCACTATGATTAACAATGATGGAGTATCACTACTGACGCAATTGCAAACTATAACTTCATAAATCAAAACGAAAAGCAGTATAACGCGCCGAAATAAAAATGGCGGATATAAAATCCGCCATTTTCACATCTATTTATTGCTATTGACGCTAACTTATTGCAGCAGAGACAATACCGTCTGCGGAACCTGGTTGGCCTGCGCCAACACAGAAGTACCCGCCTGTTGCAGGATTTGCGCCTTGCTCATATTAGACACTTCCGTCGCGTAGTCGGCGTCCTGAATACGTGACTGGGCTTCGCTCAGGTTGGTGGTGGTGCTAGCCAGGTTATTGATGGTGGAATCAAAACGGTTCTGTACCGCACCCAGGTTGGAACGCAGCGTATCAACCGTCGCCAGCGCTGCATCCAGCTTAGCCAGCGGATCGCTGGTTGCCGCAGCGGTAAATGCGGCAGTAACCCCTACCTCAATCGTAGTGGTATCACCAGTAGTTGCAGATGCTGCATAATTAGTACCGTTATAGCTTACATAAGCAGCTGCGGCACCGCTACTATCAGTAGCTAACTGAACCAATGCTGCCGCTGCTGTACCTTCCAGATCGCCATCAGTAATACTTAAATCATTAGTTACCAGCGTTACCGCACCATCATCAGCAACATCAGCAGCGTAAACTTTATCGCCATATTTAACTGCATACTGAGCAGTCGCGTTGCCATCAGCATCCAACACGTTATGTAAAGAAATATCGGAAGCGGTAACTGTTGTATCAGTTGTGCTCAGACTAGCAGCTGCCGCAGCCAGATTAATTGAGATAGGAGCAGTAGAACCATCACCATTAAGTGTAGTGACAGCACTGCTCAGCTGAGGCGTGGCGCCCGATACGGAGAAACCACTCAGACCCAGAGTTTCTCTGTTAATCTTGGACAGGCTAATAGAAATAGTCTGACCATCCTGCGAACCAACCTGGATGGAAACGGAAGTCTTGCTGCCGTCCAGCACTTTAACGCCGTTAAAGTCGGTTTGGGTGGAAATACGGTCGATTTCATCCAGACGCTGATTGATTTCGTCCTGGATAGATTGTAAGTCGGTGGAACTGTTGGTGCCGTTCTGCGCCTGTACGGTCAGAGTACGGATCGCCTGCAGGTTATCGTTGATTTCGTTCAACGCGCCTTCAGTGGTCTGCGCCAGAGAGATACCGTCGCTGGCGTTGCTGGAAGCCTGAGTCAGACCATTGATAGCAGAGGTGAAACGGTTGGAAATGGCCTGACCGGCGGCGTTGTCGGCCGCGCTGTTGATTTTCAGACCGGAAGACAGACGTTCGATCGCCGTACTCAGTGCAGACTGAGACTTGTTCAGGTTGTTTTGCGCAATCAGCGAAATGCTGTTGGTGTTGATTACTTGTGCCATATAAGGAGTTCCTTTTAACGCATCCAGTGGATGTTTTAGCAATAAAGGTTCAGGCTTAACTGCCTACGGCGTCTACCACCGTCCTCTCTGATATCGGCGTACCCTTTCTAACCTTTAGCATTTAATTTAAAAAATTTTTACGCCGTGCCTACTCCGTCACTTTCGTACTCTTATACTCTATCATCCCGATCTGCGCAGGAATGACGGTATATGTTAGAGATGACAACGCTATTCGGGATGGCGGATTGCGCCACAGATGCGGTATTAATCTGGCGCGGATAAGTGCTTTCTCATACCATTCACTTCACGTTTGAGTTGCGCATAACCATTAATAGCAAGATAAAGCCGGAATCAGTTTGCTTATTAACGGCAACGATATTTTTTCTTTCAGGTAAATTTTTATTCTATGCTGCCGATAATCAGAAAACTGGATTTAAACATCACTCATCAGGAGTAAGGATTTATGGCAACCACCATCTCATCCGCTACATCTACTGTCGGCGCGCTGACCTCAACGCTGGGGCTGGGTACGGGCTCCAGTCTGGATCTGTCTACGGTTCTGGAGTCGTTACAAGCCGTGGAAGAGCAAAAGTTGACGGTCATCAGCAATAAACAGACCGCCTATCAGGATAAATCCGATGCGTATGATGCGCTGCAAACCGCGCTGGAAACCTATTCCACTGCCACGGCAAAGCTGACCGACAGCGATCTGTTTAATGCCAAAAAAACCTCCACCAATACTGCATTTACTACCGAAGTCAGCTCTTCCGCCGCCACCGGCAGCTATAGCGTTAACGTAACACAACTGGCTACCGCGCAAACGCTGGTTACAGAAACGCAAGACAGCAAAACTACCCAACTGGGCACCAGCGGGCTGAGCGATCGCACGTTGAGCATTACTGTCGGCAGCGGCAGCGCGGTAAACATCAGTCTGACCGATGAGCAAACCACATTGTCCGGTATCGCCAGCGCGATTAATGCTTCCAACGCCGGCGTGACCGCCAGCATTGTGCAGTCCGGCGACAGCAGCTACCAGTTGACCATCACCTCGAACGAAACCGGCGAAGCCAATACCATCGCCATCAGCAGCAACGACAGCGCGTTGGAAAGTATTCTCGGCGATACCAGTTCCACTCGCATCGAGTCTGTTGCTGCACAAAACGCCAAGCTGACCGTTAATGGCGTAGCGATTGAGCGCAGCAGCAATACTGTGACGGATGTGCCGGCGGAAGGCGTGACGCTGACGCTGACCTCCGTATCCACATCGGCGGAAACGCTGACCATCAGTAAAAGTATTACCGACGCCACCAGCGCGATTAAAGCCTGGGCGACGGCCTACAATACCCTGCAGACCGCCTTTACCACCCTGTCCGATCCCGAGCAGGACACCGGCGTACTTTCGTCGGATTCGGTACTGCGTTCGGTGAAAAACCAGCTTAAATCGTTATTAAGCACCGCACAGAGCAGCGATACTTATAAAGTGGTCAATGAGCTGGGCATTACACTGAAAAGTGACGGTACGCTTTCCGTTAACGATACTGACCTGATCAATGCGCTGACAGAGAATGCGTCTGCGGTGAGTGACTTCTTCGTCGGCGACGGCAAAACCACCGGGCTCGCAACCCAGATGGTGGCTAAAGTGAGCACCTTTACCGATACCAAGGGAACGATCGCACTGGCTAAAGAAGACGTGACTGATATGCTCAGCAGCCTGAGTAAACAGTACACCAAGGTGCAGACCAGTATCGAGGCCACCATGGCACGTTACAAAACCCAATTTGTCAAGCTGGACGTACTGATGTCGGAGATGAGTACGCTCAGTACCTATCTGACCAACCAGTTTGAAGCGCTGACATCCAGCAACAGTTAATTTCGGAGTCCACCATGTCGACAATGTACGGTTCTCAGGCTTATGCCAAAGTCGGGTTGGAAAGCAACGTAATGAGCGCCAGCCCGCATAAACTGATTACGCTGCTGTTTGATGGCGCGCTGAGTGCGTTGATGCGCGCTGATATTTTTATCCAGCAAGGCGATACCGTTGCCAAAGGCAATGCCATTACCAAAGCAATCAGAATTATCAACAGCGGACTGCAGGCTTCTCTGGATATGCAAAAAGGCGGGGAAGTCAGCCAGAATCTGGCTCAATTATACGATTATATGGTCAGAAAGCTGCTGCACGTTAATTTATATAATGACCGTGAGACACTCGCTCAGATTACCGAGTTACTACGCGGCATCGCCGACTCATGGAAACAAATTGGCGAGGATGCGCCGGGTCAGGCAAAGGCAGGCTAATCTCTGGCGGGGTTTAATAATCCCCCTTGCCGCTGCCAAAATTGATCCATCAGTCATCTTATTCGTTCCTGTAACTTTATTGCGTTTTGCACAAGGAAAATGTAATGCACGTCAGTCAATCCATGCTGAGCGGCTATCAACGTATACTAAATCTTAGCACCGACATGCTTCAACTGGCGCAGCAGGCTGACTGGGAGAAGTTGATCGAACTAGAACAGCAGTACGTTAGTACAATCAATGAACTGCCCATCGACACCAAAGAACAGCCCTATTCTTTGACGTTATCCGAACAACAGCAGATTCAGGACTGTCTGCAACAAATACTACATAATGAGAGTGAAATCAGTCGGTTACTTAAAGCACGAATGGAAGAGTTAAAAACGTTGATTGGGACTTCATCGCGGCAAAAATCCGTGAATCAGGCTTATCATAAATTTGCCGATGATGAGTCCATGTTGCCGGGGGATGTTAGCTAAGAAAACCAATACGTTAATGGTAAAAGGATCCTCGGTTAATCATCCAATCCATGGGGCTTGCCCCCAGGTTGTGTTCAAAAAACACTCCACATGTTTTTGTGTGCAAGAACAGCGAAGTTGGCAGCTAAGATGGTTCACGTAAGAACGACAGCGCCGGGCTAATCGTAAAGTTGCGACAGCCTGAAACATTGATTGCTATATTTTGGTAACACGGTGTAGTCGGATAATACAGATGCTGGTATTACACCGTCATATTCATGATTTCCTGATAAGCCGAAACCAGTTTATTTCTTACCTGAATGCCCATTTGTAACGAAAGAGAGGATTTTTGCAAATCAACCATCACATCGTTGAGCGCGATACCTGGCTTGCCCAGTTCAAAATCCTGCGCCTGAGTGCGGGCCGTCTGTTGCTGTGTACTGATTTTATCAAGAGCGGATTTCAGCTCGGCGGCGAATCCGCCACTGCTTACATCGGATGATACGCTGCCCCCCGCCTGTGCCTGTACTGCTGTTGCCTGCAACTGCTGCAAAACGGACTCTATACCCTGAATTGACATGTTATTACCACGACAGAATAAATGATGATGGAACCATATCAGATTCCCGCTTCTTCTAACGCGCTAAATAGCTATAAAAAACACAGCTAATTCAGCCATCGAATGTGTACTTCCAAGGAAATAATGTCATTCCTCCCTATTGGAGGCAGCCATTGTTGATGCGAGTAACGTCATTGCTCATCAGGGAGTCTGTTTTGTTGTTACTAATAATTATCAAGATGTTTACCATCAGGAATATTGCATGAGCACCGTGAAAAGCAACCCACTCTCAAAAGGTAGTGATGGATTGACAGCGCTGCTCAGCCGTTTACGGGCTAACCCCAAAATACCGTTATTGATAGCATCCGCTGCTGCTATCGCCATTATTACCGCGCTGGCCTTATGGGCAAAGAGTCCAGACTATCGGGTATTGTACAGCAATCTGAACGATCGCGACGGTGGCGCCATTGTGCAGCAACTGACGCAGATGAATATCCCTTATCAATTTGCTGACGGCGGCGGCGCGTTATTAATCCCAGCCGACAAAGTGCATGAAACCCGCCTGCGTCTGGCACAAGCCGGGTTACCCAAAGGGGGAGCGGTTGGATTTGAACTGCTCGATCAGGAAAAGTTTGGCATCAGCCAATTCAGTGAACAGATTAACTACCAGCGTGCGCTGGAAGGCGAGCTATCCCGAACGATTGAAACACTGGGGCCGGTACAAAACGCCAGAGTCCATCTGGCCATGCCGAAGCCATCGCTGTTCGTGCGTGAACAAAAAGCGCCTTCAGCATCCGTCACATTGAGTCTGCATCCGGGACGAGCGCTGGACGAAGGGCAAATTAATGCCATCGCCTATATGGTATCCGGTAGTGTTGCCGGTCTGCCGCCTGATAATGTCACCGTGGTGGACCAGAATGGCCGTTTGCTGACGCAATCCGATGGAACCGGTCGCGACCTGAACGCTGCCCAGTTGAAATACACCAATGAAGTGGAGGGTCGTTATCAGCGCCGTATCGAAGCCATTCTGTCTCCGATGGTCGGAGCAGGAAATGTTCACGCGCAGGTAACCGCTCAGCTTGATTTTGCCAGTCGTGAACAAACTGACGAGCAGTATCAGCCTAATCAGACGCCGGAAAAGGCCGCAATCCGCTCACAGCAACTCAGTCAGAGTGAACAACGCGGCGGACCGAACTCAGGAGGCGTGCCTGGAGCATTGTCCAACCAGCCGGCCCCTACCCCTGTCGCGCCGATTACTGCGCCCGCCGCCAATGCAAACAATAATGCTGGCAATCAAGCCGGGCAGAATCAGGCAGGGCAAAATAACGCAGCAACCGCACAAACCGGCACCAACATCTTGCCTGGCAATACCCGTCGAGACGAAACCACCAACTATGAAGTGGATCGTACTATCCGGCATACGAAACAGAGTGCGGGAACCGTACAACGCCTGTCGGTAGCTGTCGTCGTCAACTATCTGCCAGCGGGCGAAGATGGCCAGCCGGTAGCCTTAACCGAAGCTCAGTTGAAACAAATCGAGGATCTGACTCGTGAAGCCATGGGGTACAGCAGTGAACGCGGCGACTCCATTAACGTGGTCAATACCCCCTTCACTCAGTCAACCGAAGGCGGCAGCGAACTTCCGTTCTGGCAGCAGCAGGCTTTCTTCGATCTGCTGATTAACGCCGGCCGCTGGCTACTGGTATTGATTGTCGCCTGGATATTATGGCGCAAACTGGTTCGTCCTCAATTGCAGAAAAGAACCGTATCAGCAGAGATGGCGGCAGCAGCGACTGCGGCAGGAATTAATGATGACGTGGTTGTTAAACTGGGCAGAGATGAACTGGAACAACAGAAGAAATCGCAACAACGTGTTAGTGCTGAATTGCAAAGTCAGCGCATCCGAGAGCTGGCCGAAAACGACCCTCGCGTTGTCGCTTTGGTAATCCGTCAATGGATGGGTAGTGAACTATGAGTCTGACCGGAACAGAAAAAAGCGCCATCTTATTGATGACGATTGGCGAAGATCGCGCTGCGGAAGTGTTTACTCACCTCTCTACGCGTGAAGTTCAGCATCTCAGCGCATCCATGGCAAGTATGCGTCAGGTTTCTCATCAACAGTTGACAGAAGTGCTGAAAGAGTTCGAAACGGATGCCGAACAATATGCCGCACTGAGCGTAAATGCGGGCGATTATCTGCGCTCCGTGCTGGTTAAAGCCTTAGGTGAAGAACGCGCCTCCAGCCTACTGGAAGACATTCTGGAAAGCCGCGAAACCACATCGGGTATGGAAACCCTTAACTTTATGGAGCCACAAAGCGCAGCCGATCTTATCCGTGATGAACACCCGCAGATTATTGCCACCATTCTGGTGCATCTAAAACGCGCTCAGGCAGCCGATATTCTGGCTTTGTTTGATGAGCGTCTGCGCAACGATGTCATGTTGCGTATTGCCACCTTTGGCGGGGTGCAGCCTGCCGCATTGGCCGAACTGACCGAAGTGCTTAACGGTTTGCTTGACGGACAAAATCTCAAACGCAGCAAGATGGGGGGTATTCGCACCGCCGCGGAAATTATCAACCTGATGAAAGCGCAGCAAGAAGAAGCGGTTATTGAAGCCGTGCGAGAATTCGACAACGAGTTGGCACAGAAAATTATCGATGAAATGTTCCTGTTCGAGAACCTGGTCGATGTGGACGATCGCAGTATTCAGCGTTTGCTGCAGGAAGTGGAGTCCGAATCGTTGCTGTTGGCTCTGAAAGGTGCCGAAGAACCACTGCGCGAAAAATTCCTGCGCAATATGTCTCAACGTGCCGCCGAAATTTTACGCGACGATCTGGCCACTCGCGGACCGGTGCGTATGTCGCAGGTTGAAACCGAACAGAAAGCCATTCTGCTTATCGTTCGTCGCCTGGCCGACAGTGGCGAGATAATTATTGGCGGCGGTGAGGATACCTATGTCTGACGCCCTGAACGATCAGCCATGGCAACGCTGGACACTGGACGACTTCGCCGTGTCGCCAGCCTCGTTGGCGCCAGAACCGCCATCCAGCGAATCGGACGAGCAAACTGATGCCGCAGATGTTGTTGCCCAACCGGTTGATGAGTTACAACTATTGCGCGAACGGGTTCAGCAGGAGGCGCATCAGGCGGGGTTTAAGCAAGGACAAAAACAAGGATACGATGCTGGCTATCAAGCCGGGTTAGAAGCCGGCCAGCAGCAGGGGGTGATAGATGCCCAACAGCAACAGCAGCCGCTGACCAATCAGTTGCAACAGATGGTTACGGAGTTTCAGCAAACGCTGGATGCGCTGGACAGTGTTATCGCAGCCCGGCTGATGCAGTTGGCATTGACGGCAGCCAAACAAATTATAGGACAGCCGCCGGTCTGTGACGGCACCGCCCTGCTCAATCAGATTCAGCAATTAATTCAACAGGAACCGATGTTTAACGGTAAGCCTCAGTTACGCGTTAATCCGGCCGATCTCGAACGTGTCGAGCAGGTTCTTGGCCCAACACTGAGTCTGCATGGCTGGCGACTGCTGGCGGATAGCCAGCTTCACCCCGGCGGATGTAAAGTCAGTGCTGAAGAGGGCGATCTCGATGCCAGTCTGGCGACCAGATGGCATGAACTATGCCGTCTGGCGGCTCCGGGAGAATTATGATGACGCTGCGCCTCTCTCGCTGGCTCTCTTCACTGGATGTGTTTGAAAAACGCATAGCCAGTACCCCGACGATACGCCGCTATGGCCGGTTAACGCGTGCAACCGGGTTAGTTCTCGAAGCAACAGGTCTGCATCTGCCATTAGGTACAACCTGTTTGATTGAGAGACAAAATGGTCATCAGACTGAAGAAGTTGAAAGCGAAGTGGTTGGCTTTAATGGTCAGAAACTGTTTTTGATGCCACTGGAAGAAGTCGAAGGTATTACCCCGGGCGCGCGTGTTTATGCCCGGCAAACGCCAGAAGGTAGCCCGCAGGGAAAACAACTTCCGTTAGGGCCAGAACTGCTCGGGAGAGTGCTGGACGGCGGCGCCAAACCCCTGGACGGTTTCCCTGCTCCGGAAACAGGCTATCGCGCCCCGTTGCTCACCGCCCCCTTCAACCCATTACAGCGCACACCGATTGAACATGTGCTGGACGTTGGCGTACGCGCCATCAACGCGCTGCTGACCGTTGGCCGCGGCCAGCGCATGGGACTATTTGCCGGATCCGGCGTGGGTAAAAGCGTACTGTTGGGGATGATGGCTCGTTACACTCAGGCCGATGTGATCGTCGTTGGTCTGATCGGTGAACGTGGACGGGAAGTTAAAGATTTTATCGAAAATATCCTCGGCGCTGAAGGACTGGCTCGTTCGGTGGTCATTGCCGCGCCGGCGGATGTTTCTCCTTTGCTGAGGATGCAAGGCGCAGCCTATGCAACACGCATTGCTGAAGATTTCCGCGATCGGGGACAGCATGTATTGCTGATTATGGACTCCCTAACCCGCTATGCCATGGCCCAGCGTGAAATTGCTTTGGCAATTGGAGAACCTCCGGCAACCAAAGGCTATCCCCCTTCCGTTTTTGCCAAGCTCCCCGCGCTGGTAGAGCGTGCAGGTAATGGTATACATGGCGGCGGTTCTATCACGGCATTTTATACCGTGCTGACCGAAGGGGACGATCAGCAGGATCCCATAGCCGATTCAGCGCGCGCTATCCTCGACGGACATATTGTTCTGTCGCGTCATCTGGCCGAATCCGGACATTATCCAGCCATTGACATTGAAGCATCGATCAGTCGCGCCATGACAGCCCTGATCGATGAACCCCACTACGCAATGGTTCGTCAGTTTAAACAATTGTTATCCAGCTATCAGCGTAATCGCGATCTCATTAGCGTGGGGGCTTATGCCAGCGGCAGCGATCCCATGCTGGACCGGGCAATTCAACTGTACCCGCAAATGGAAGCCTTTCTGCAACAAGGTATGTTTGAGCGTTGCGATTATGAAACGGCCCGGCAGCATCTGGCCATACTTTTCCAGACAGATAAGGGCGCGCAATGAAAAATGAATCGCCAATGGAAACATTACGAGATCTGGCACAAAAAGATGCGGATGAAGCAGCTGTTTTACTGGGAAAAGTTCGTCAGTCGCATATTCAGGCGCAAAAACAGCTCGACATGTTGCTACAATATGAGGACGATTATAGGCAACAGTTGCAGAATAATCTGGGAAAAGGCATTAACTCTGGCAACTGGCATAATTATCAACAATTTATACAAACGCTTGAAAAAGCGATTGAACAACATCGACAACAACTGGCATTGTGGAATCAGCGCTTACAGCAGGCAATCCAGGCCTGGCAAGCCAAACAGCAACGTCTGAATGCTTTTGTCACATTGCAGGAACGAGCCACACAGAAACTTTTGCGACAGGAAAACCGTCTCGAACAAAAACTAATGGATGAGTTTGCACAACGTACTTCGTTGAGGAAATAATGCTATGAATCTGTCTACTGTCACAATGATTACTACAAATGACAATCAGCGTATCGAAAAAAGCGTTGTGAATGGTGGTATTCCCGATCTTCCTGTACAAGAGCAAAATTTCGATCAGGTTCTTGCCTCTACGCTGACCAATAGTCAGAAAACAGCATTGAAAGAAGAAACAACCCCGGAGAAAAACCAGTCGGACAACGCAACGCCGCAGAATCTGGATACGACTCAGGCCATCGACGACGCCGATCAGACATTACAGGAGGTCGCGTCGGAAAATATATCCTTCCATAAAACGAAAAAATCATCATCGGATGAGACGTCTGATTTTAGCAATGCAGACGGCGTGATTTCTTTTGTCGCCGCCGATCTGCCGACTGAACAACAGATAATTTTACCCCCTGATATCAACCCAACAGTATCAGCGGACGACCAGAATCTATCAGCAGCGGATGAAGCGACCCGACTGTTAGTCTCGTTGATTCAGGCCAGTCAGTCTACTGGGAATACGCCAGTGTCTACTGCCAGTGGTACAGTCGCCAACGAAACCAGCGTGAAAAATGAGTTGGCTACACCGTCACCAATCCTGACAGCGCTGACGCAGGCAACAACCGCATCGACCGCGTCAACAGATGAGAGCGATCTTCTATCAGATGATAATACGCAAAATACGCTATCATCGGCTGCCACGACATCCCAGTCTAAATCTTCGTTCTCAAGCCGCAGTCTATCTGAACAGAATGAAACCGTCGCTGATTTAAAAACTCGTGCACAGGCCATTCACCAAGAGACTTCACGCCGGGACGAATCCGGCGCTTCGTCATTCACACCGGCTAATCAGCGCGATGGGTTATCTGCCAGCACTCAGTCATTATCGGCGATAAACGTTGCAGTACAACAGCCCGTATCCGTTAGTGCGCAGACACCGGTAATTCAAACCAGCGCATCAATTGCCCCAATGGTAACCGCACAAATCAACGCTCAATTGGGCAGTGGCGAATGGCAGCAGGCTATCAGCCAGCAGGTGATTATGTTCACTCGTAACGGTCAGCAAAATGCGGAACTCCGTCTTCACCCGCAGGAACTGGGAGCGCTGCAAATCAGTCTTAAGCTGGATGACAATCAGGCCCATCTGCATCTGGTCTCGGCAAACAGCCAGGTGAGAGCGGCGATGGAAGCGGCGCTTCCTCATTTGCGAACTTCGATGGCGGAAAATGGCATAAACTTGGGCCAAGCCAGTGTGGGTAGCGATACCTCCCCTGGATGGCAGCAACAGGCACAGCAGCAATCCCAGAATAGTCATACCGCTGAGCAAAATATACTTAATGATGCCAATGGGACGCAGTCAAGTCCGATCGCTCCCGCTTCGGTAATAGCCAGCGCGGGGCCTCTTTCTGGTAGAGTGGATATTTTTGCCTGATCTGTGTGAGTAAACGCACAAGTTAACGTGATTTTCTTCGTCTATTCATCCTATTGATAGCTGGAATTGACGGGATAATCAATGATATTACGCATTAATTCAGGGCAATATATTCTGCACTGGATATCAATAGTAACAGGAATCATCTTTAGCTATGTCTGAAAATGCACTCCCGTCAGGACGCAAGCGCACTGTCTGGCTTATAGTTGTGCTTACTATCATATTCGCTGGCGGCACAGCAGCAGGCGTGAGTTGGTGGTTTCTTCATCAGCAAAAAGCAGCCTCTGCCGTGCAGGAAGCGCCGCCTCCACCAGAACCGGTTTTCATGCCGTTGGATACTTTTACCGTTAATCTGGTCAACCCCGATAACGATCCTGACCGGGTGTTGTATGTCGGCTTTACTTTGCGCTTGCCGGATGAGGAGACGCGCAAACAGTTAAATAACTATTTGCCAGAGGTGCGCAGCAGGCTGCTGTTGCTGCTTTCCCGCCAGAGTGCGATCGAGTTGGCTCAACAGCAGGGAAAACAGAAACTGGTGGAGGACATTAAACAGGTTCTGAGTACACCACTGGTTCCTGGTCAACCGAACCTGATCGTCACTGATGTTCTGTTCACTGCTTTTATACTGCGATAAATATTATGGGCGATAGCATTCTTTCTCAGGCAGAAATTGACGCACTACTGAATGGTGACAGCGACGGAAGTGAAAAACCCGACGTAGCGGTTGGCGTCGACGGTGAGGTCAAACCCTACGATCCCAATACACAACGCCGCGTCGTTCGGGAACGTTTACAGGCGTTGGAAATTATTAACGAACGCTTTGCCCGCCAGTTTCGCATGGGGTTGTTTAACCTGTTAAGGCGAAGCCCGGATATTACTGTTGGTGCGATAAAAATACTCCCGTATCATGAGTTTGCCCGCAATTTGCCGGTACCGACCAATCTGAATTTAATTCATTTAAAACCGCTTCGCGGCACGGCTCTGTTCGTATTTTCGCCAAGTCTGGTATTTATTGCGGTCGACAACCTGTTTGGCGGTGACGGACGTTTTCCAACCAAAGTTGAAGGGCGTGAATTTACCCACACGGAACAGCGGGTCGTAAAGCGTATGTTGCGTCTGGCGCTGGAGGCTTATGGTGATGCCTGGAATGCAATCTACAAACTTGATGTCGAATACGTCCGCTCCGAAATGCAGGTAAAGTTCACCAATATCACCACCTCACCTAACGATATTGTAGTGACAACACCTTTTCATGTTGAAATTGGTTCTCTGACTGGGGAATTTAATATCTGCATTCCTTTCGCGATGATTGAACCTCTACGCGAACTGCTGGTTAATCCCCCGCTGGAAAACTCACAGCAGGAAGATAGAAGCTGGCGTGAGACGCTGACCAAACAGGTACAGCATTCAGAGCTGGAGTTGATAGCTAATTTTGTTGATATTCCTTTACGCCTGTCGCGCATACTTAAATTGCAGCCCGGCGATGTATTGCCAATTGATAAACCAGAAAGATTAATTGCCCATGTGGATGGTGTTCCTGTTCTGACTGGTCAGTACGGAACCCTGAACGGGCAATATGCTTTGCGTATTGAACATTTAATTAACCCCATATTGAATTCTCTGAATGATGAGGAACAGCCCCATGAGTGACAACAAGAACCCGTCCGAAGAAAAAGAATCAGTGGACGATCTGTGGGCTGATGCATTTAACGAGCAACAGGCGGCAGAGAAAAGCGTATCCAGTAGTACCGATGGTGTTTTCAATGCGCTGGATGTACAAGAAGGTATCGGTTCGTTGCATGACATCGATCTTATCCTGGATATCCCAGTTAAATTAACTGTTGAACTGGGTCGCACCAAGATGACCATTAAGGAGCTGCTGCATTTGTCACAGGGTTCTGTTGTAGCCCTGGATGGACTGGCTGGCGAGCCTCTGGACATTCTCATTAACGGGTATTTAATTGCTCAGGGAGAAGTCGTCGTCGTGGCTGATAAATATGGTGTCCGCATCACGGATATTATTACTCCTACTGAACGTATGCGTCGCCTGAGCCGTTAAATGTTAACCTCGCTTTCATCATCTTCTCAGACCACGCTGTCGAGTGTAACGACTGAACCGCCTCTGACTGGCGGTATGCTGCTGACACAAGTCAGCAGCGTGCTTGGCGGGATCCTGCTGTTTATTCTTTTGATTGCCTGGTTTATGCGTAAACTTGGTTTTGCCCCGCAAGCAAAATCAAACAAATTACTCAAGGTGATTTCTGCATGCCAGGTTGGTCAGCGGGAAAGAGTTGTCATTGTTGAAGTTGATGATAGTTGGCTAGTACTAGGAGTAACCACTCAAAACGTTACTCTGCTGCACACGCTGCCTGCTCAGCCACATGATATGCCCGAATCCGGACAGACAAAGCCAACGGAGTTTGCCCGTTTGTTACAAAAAGTATTAAAACGTCCGGGAAAGCCGGAATGAATAGGCTCCAACGCGTATCATCCTGTTTATTAAAAACGTCCCGCTTGTTGATGTATCCGATCGTGGGTAGTCTACTGTTTCTGACCCCTTCTGTTTTTGCGCAGTTACCAGGGTTAGTCAGTCAGCCACTGCCAAATGGCGGACAGAGCTGGACGTTACCCGTTCAGACACTGGTTCTACTGACATCGCTGACATTTATTCCGGCAGCGCTGCTGATGATGACCAGTTTCACCCGAATTATTATTGTACTCAGCCTATTACGTAATGCGATGGGTACCCCCTCAGCCCCTCCTAATCAGATATTACTGGGGCTTAGCCTTTTCCTGACATTTTTTATCATGTCACCGGTACTGACCAAGGTTTACCAGGATGCCTACCTTCCTTTCAGTCAGGATGAAATCAGTATGGAAGTGGCTCTTGAACGTGGCTCCCAACCTTTGCGCGAATTTATGCTACGCCAAACGCGCGAAGCCGATTTGGCCCTTTTTACGCGGCTGGCCAATATCCCGGCTCCGGAAGGTCCGGAAGCCGTTCCTATGCGGGTATTATTACCCTCTTTTGTAACCAGTGAATTGAAAACCGCTTTTCAGATCGGCTTTACCGTATTTATTCCTTTTCTTATTATTGATTTAGTAGTTGCCAGTGTTCTGATGGCACTGGGGATGATGATGGTGCCACCGGCTACGGTATCGCTTCCGTTTAAACTGATGCTATTTGTTCTTATTGACGGTTGGCAGCTCCTCTTAGGTTCCCTGGCACAGAGTTTTTATAGTTGATGTAAAAAACAGTTTGGGGAAAAACCATGACACCTGAATCAGTAATGGCTCTCGGTTACGAAGCAATGAAAATCGCGTTGTTACTGGCTGCGCCACTTTTGCTTTCGGCGCTGTTTAGCGGATTGGTGGTTAGCCTGCTACAGGCCGCAACGCAAATTAATGAAATGACACTCTCTTTTATTCCCAAAATATTGTCCGTATTTGTTACCATTCTCATCGCCGGCCCCTGGATGCTTAGCGTGATCCTTGACTATATGAGAACACTTTTCAGTAACCTGCCAACCCTTATCGGTTAGCCATGATCGAATTTGACAGCCAGTCTTATAGTGAATGGATGGTGCAATATTTCTGGCCTTTTGTCAGGCTGCTGGCACTAGTGGCAACAGCGCCCATACTTAGCGAGCGGGAAATTAACTTTCGGGTAAAAATTGGTTTGTCTCTGCTGATAACTTTTCTAATCGCCCCTCATATCGAGCTGAATTCAACACCCATTTTTTCCGCGGCAGGAATCTGGTTACTCCTTCAGCAATTGATCATTGGTATTACCTTAGGGCTAACCATGCAGCTGGCTTTTGCTGTTTTTCGGATCGCCGGTGAAGTCATTGGTCTACAAATGGGATTATCTTTCGCTACTTTTTTCGATCCGTCAGGCGGCCCGAATATGCCGGTGTTAGCCAGATTTCTGAATCTACTGGCGATGTTGTTGTTTCTTACCTTTGATGGGCACCTGTGGCTTATTTCCTTACTATCCGATAGTTTTCATACCCTGCCCATTAGCAGCGGGCTGTTAGATACCAATGTTTTTCTGTCAATAGCCAGAGCCGGGAGCATCATCTTTATTAATGGATTAATGCTGGCCCTGCCCATCATAACGTTATTACTGATGATTAGTCTGGCGCTCGGTATACTAAACCGTATGACTCCACAGCTATCCGTCTTTGTTATTGGTTTTCCCGTCACGCTGACTATAGGGATATTTACCATCGGGTTATTGATGCCCTTGATTGCCCCTTTCGCCGAACATATATTTGGTGAAGTCTTCGATTTATTGGCAAATATATTGTCAGACTTGTCGTCTTGATAGTCATTAGCGTAAAAAAAATGTGTGTCATCATTAACGATGGCACACATAAAAAATGTGTCCGGTTTTAACACATTTAAATCACATAGAGGCTCTATCCATTAATCTGGAATAGTGATAAATCTTTCATGCCAGAGAAGGCTTGCAGCGCAGCCTGTAATGTTGCCTGTTGCAAAATATAGTCAGAATAGGTTGAGATCAGATCAGCGCCAACTAATGAATACATCCGGTCCGAATATAAAATATCCCGCGAACTACCAATGGTACTCAGCGTAGTCAATTCGTTAACTTTACTCCCCACCTCGGCCTGCACGGTGAGTACATTATCCAGCGAATTACTGAGCCCGCGATTAGCTTTGTCTATCAGCGCGGTATAGGCCTCGGTATCGGCATCCGTGCTTTCATTCAAAGGCATATTCAGGGCTTCCAACGCATAATCAATGGTATTAAATATATTGCTTTCGCTGGTTGAACCATCAGGCTCAGTGGTAAAACCTGCCGCCAGCGTCATAAATACGCTACTGCCTGTATTACCGGTGGTCAGCGTACGGCTTGAATCCACTTTCAAGCTTATCGCCGTATCGCCACCAACATAGCTAACTTTACCATCGTCATCGACGGAAAAAGGCGCACTATCCGTTGCATAACCGGCGAAAATGTAATTACCATTGCTGTCCGTCGTGTTGGCCAAAGACACCAGCTGATCTTTTAATCCCTGTAATTCCGTCGCCATTGACTGGCGATCCGCATCACTGTAGGTGGTATTACCCGCTTTCACCACCAGGGTCTGAATGCTTTGTATCACGTCCACAACCTGATCCAGCACCGTGCCTTCCAGATTCAAACTATTTGTTGCACTCGAACGAGCCGCAGTATATTGACTGCTGGCAGCCTGGGCCTGCGCTAAAATAACTGCCTGGGAAGCGGCAATCGGATCGTCCGATGGTGCATTAACGCGCTTCTCCGATGCCATCTGTAGAGCCGTATTCTGGAATTTACTATTTACCTCATTGATATTTTTAATCAACGTTTGGTAACTGTTTATGGTGCTAAGACGCATGGGATCGTCCTCTTGCTAAATTTATGCCATACATGGGCGGATTAATCAGTTCACTGCCGACAGTAATGAATCAAAAATAGTGTTTGCTGTAGACAATACCTTCGCATTGGCAAGGTAATACTGTTGATAACGTGTCAAATCAATGTATTCTTCATTCAGTTCAATGCCTGAAATAGACTGCTGCTTCGTGGTAAGCTGATCAACAATATTGGATTGAACCGTACTATTGGTTTTCGCGCTTTGTGCCTTGACGCCAATATCACTGACTAAAGACGCGTAGGCATCATTAAAGGTGGCATTGCCGGCGATCAGGTTTTGGTTTTGCAAATCCAATAATTTCAATGCGTTGCTATTATCGCTTTCACCGCCGCCGCTACCCGCAGCAATCAGAGCGACATCCGTTATTCTGACAGATAAACTGTTAATAACATTGCTCACTGTATTGACGAGAAAACTGTCATTTGCCGACGCATCGCCATCCACAGTAATAATCAGCCCATCAAAACTTAATGTTGTATTGCCGTCACCGTCGGTGTCGACAGCCGCCGTTACACTGGCATTATCGGACACACGAATCACCTTCCACGCAGAGCCATCATAGCTCAATGAATAATCACTGGCCTTCACCGCGCTGGTATCGGTATAGGCAGCAGACAAGATGGCAGTGCCGTCGTTCTTCGTGTTGCTTACTACATCAGGTGAAGAAAAACTGAAGAAATCGGTTCCTGCTCCACCCTTTAAATCCACCCCAGCACTGTGCTGAGCATTAAAACTATCCGCCAGAGTTAGCGCAATCAACCCTAGTTGATTGCGTGCACTGTCCAATACGTCACTACGAAATGATAATAATCCACTAATACTGCCGCCAGTCAGCGTATCTTCATTTATCTCAATCGGATCGCCAATACCGTTATCATAGGCAATCGTGATTCGAGATGTATCGGCACTGGAACTCACCGCAACTAACTGATAAGCCGTATTACCCTGAACCAGAGTTTGACCATTTGAAAGACTGACATTAATGACATTACTGTCCTGAGTGCTGACCGTTACGCCAACCAGTTTATTCAAGTTATCAATTAATAGATCGCGTTGATCCAGCAGGTCATTTGCCGAAGTCCCGCTGCTGCCCAGACGGGTTATTTGCTGGTTGATATTGGCAATTTGGGTGGCGTAGTTGTTAACCAAATCACTATTTGTCGACAGTTGCTGGTTAATCGCGCTATCCATATCGCGAAGGTAGGTATCCGCGCTGACATACTGGTTTACCAGACTTTGCGCACTGCTGATTATTGTCTGACGAGCTGAAGTATCACTGGCATTTTCCGTCAATGACTGTAAACCGGAGAAGAAAGAAGACATCATAGTAGAAAGGCTGCTTTCACTATCGGAAAGCAGGTTATCCACCTGAGAAATTTGCTCATAATAGGCATTAATCGACTCGTAGCTGGCCGTCGCTGAACGCAATTGTGCAACAACCAGAGCGTCGTATGCACGATCAACCGTCAAAATCGTCACACCAGTACCTACCGAGCCATAGCTGGTCATCGTTCCCGCGCTTTCCGCCAGTTTGACACTCTGCCGGTTATAGCCATCGGTATTAGCATTAGCGATATTATTTGATGTGGTACTCAACGCAAGATTTGCCGCCTTCAGTCCTGAAGATGCAATATTAATCAAAGAACTGGCCATTATATTTCCTTCTTCTGCCATCGGGGAGACCCGATAACGTTTCGTCTACTCTATTTATCGGCGTCCAGGAATGAAACTTGAGGGGAAGCTCAGGTAAAGATTGTGATAAAAAATTAAAATAAGGTGTTTAAATCGTGCGTATAAACCCGCGCCGCTTTCTGGGCAGAACTACGAATTTGTTCAATAATTTGAACCAGTTTCTCGCCATATTTCGGATCTGTCGCATAGCCTGCTTTCTGTAAAGCATAGGCCGCCTGCTCCGCGCTATTTGCATCCAACACGTCTTTGTAGCGAGCGTTTTTTGTCAGTAGAGTGATATAGTCATTCAATGCGTGCAGATAGGAATCGTACACTCTGAAATCTTGCATTAGCTTATAAGATTGACCATTCTTATATTCGGTGGTCATGACAGACGTAATCTCGCCGTCCCAGTTACCGCCGGCTTTCACCCCAAAAATATTGTGGCTGGTTTTGCCGTCATTGGTCATGATTTCTCGTTTTCCCCATCCTGACTCCAGCATCGCCTGAGCCATAATAAGTTGATGCGGTATACCACTTTGCAAGCTGGCTATCATGGCCGGGACAGACAGACGATCAGCAAAAGACCCATTGGTCGCCGAATAACCGGCGACTGCATTTTGCTTCGCGGCAGTTTCCGACTGTGTACGACGCAGGAATTCACCAATAAGGGCCGGCGGCATGGCGGCACTCGCCAATCGTTCCTGCCCCAGCGGCATGGGGGTTTTGCCAACCTGTTCGTCTGGCTCCGTCGCTGCGTGTTGGCTCAATTGTTTGACCATCATATCTGCCAGCCCCAAACCTTTTGCCGACAAATTTTGAGCTATTTGTTGATCATACAAACTAGTATACATACGCGTTTGATCACTGCTCAGGAGACCATCCTGAGGTAGCGTATTACGCATACTCTTCAACATCATATTGACGAATAGTCCCTCAACCTGCTGAGCCACTTTGTGCAATGATCCCGGCGTATTCTGTACCGCCTCACGGCGCAATCCATTCAAGGATTGCACATCGTAGGCCGCAGAGGCCTGATCCATCAGGTTGCCAGACGGTAACATCAGATAATCTCCACTTCCGCTTTCAAACAGCCCGCACTATGCATTGCCTGTAGAATCGACATCAAGTCCATTGGCGTTGCTCCCAGTGCGTTCATTGCCCGCACCACATTATTTAAATTAGCGCTGGCATTAATACGTTGCAGGGATCCTCCCTCCTGCCGAACAGATATTTCCGTCTGCTGCGTTACAACTGTCTGCCCCCCCGCCAAAGGCGTATTGGGCTGGCTAACCGCCTGTTGATTATCGACGACAACAGACAGGTTACCCTGAGCCACAGCACAGGAATCCAGCATAACATTCCGGTTCATGACAACAGATCCGGTACGGGAATTGATAATAACTTTGGCATCAATTTCCCCCACGTCTACATGGATATCCTGTATTTGTGCCAGGAATCGAACCTGCTGGGCATTATTTTGCGGCAATACGACTTCTACCGTACGACCATCCAGCGCCTGAGCGCTACCAACGCTATTCTGACGGTTGATAGCGTCACTGATACGTTGCGCGAGACTAAAATTTTCCTGTTTCAGTTGCAGGCTAATCCGGTTCGAATTACCAAATGTGCTGGGAAGCTCTCTTTCAATAATCGCCCCGTTATTTATTCTGGCACCGGAAAGTTGGTTAACCTTAACCTGGCTTCCACCAGATGAAGCCCCGGCCCCGCCCACCAGCAAGTTACCCTGGGCCAGAGCATAAACCTGGTTGTCTACTCCCTTCAGTGGCGTCATCAACAGCGTTCCGCCCCGCAGACTTTTAGCCGATCCGAGGGAAGAAACGACTACGTCAATTTTTTGTCCGGCACGGGCAAAAGGCGGGTAGTTAGCGGTTACCATTACTGCGGCAACATTCTTCAGCTGCATATTTGTTCCACTGGGAACGGTAATACCTAGCTGAGAGAGCATATTGATCAGACTTTGCGTGGTAAAAGGGGTTTGGGTTGTCTGATCGCCCGTTCCATCCAGACCTACCACCAGACCATAACCAATAAGCGGATTATCTCGCACGCCTTGAATGTCAACCAAATCACGCAACCGCTCTGCCGTTGCGGATGAAATCAACGTCAGAGTAAAAAGCGCGCACATCACCAGTTGACGATACATTGACATAATTAACCTCTTAGAACGGTGCAATGTTAAGGAAGAATCGTTGCAGCCATCCCATGTTCTGCGCTTCGTTAATATAGCCTTTACCAACATATTCAATTCGGGCATCGGCTACCTGGGTTGATACAACAGAATTACTTCCGGTGATTGTCCTTGGATTTACTATGCCGGAAAACCGAATATATTCAGCACCCTGGTTAATAGCTATCTGCTTTTCTCCTATCACTTTCAGATTACCGTTGGTCAGAACATCACTGACTGTCACGGTGATCGTTCCTGAGAACGTATTCTGCGCACTGGCCCCGCCGGCTCCTTCAAAATCACTCGTGCCCGATGCTGTCAGGTCAGCTTTGCCATTGCCAAGCAGCCCGTTTAATGAACGCGGAACCGTCGTCAACCCAACGGATGAAGAACCATCACGGCTGGCATTCGCCGATGAGCTTTTACTTGCGCTGACATTTTCCTGCAAGGTAATGGTCAGGATATCCCCAACGTTCCGGGGCCGACGATCTTCAAATAATGGCTGATAACCATAATTCATGGGCTGCACGGACTGGAAAATAGAACCGTTGGTGGCATACAACTGAGCTGGCGCAGGCGATGCGCTGGTTTCGCCATCCACCAGAGACTTATGCGGGATGTATGCACACCCGGTCAAAATCATCATCGCCAGTAACGGCCAGCTTAGTCGCCTTTTCCACAATAAAGGCTTTGAAGTCCAACAACACAACATGCTTAACCTTATGTTCTCTTTATGCCAGGGATTAATTCAGAGCTGTGTTAAGCGTTGCAACATAGCATCGGAGGTCGACACGGCTTTACTGTTAATTTCATACGCCCGCTGAACCTGAATCATATCAACCAATTCCTCAGCAACATTGACGTTTGAGGTTTCAACGTAGCCTTGATACAGAAGCCCTGCGCCATTTTGCCCTGGCGTAGATTCGGTTGGCGCACCGGAACTTTCCGTTTCCTGATACAGATTCTCGCCCAGACTTTGCAGCCCGGTAGGGTTAATAAATGTACTGAGCGTCAGTTGCCCAACCTGGCTGGCCGCCGTTTGTCCCTGTAGTGTTACGCTGACAATACCATCACGGGCCACCGTCATGGTTAAGGCGGTGTCCGGTATGGTAATTGCTGGCTGTACCGCATAGCCGCTGGATGTTACCAATTGACCGTTGGCGTCAAGTTGAAAAGAACCATCGCGCGTGTAAGCCGTGGTGCCGTCCGGTAACTGAATCTGAAAAAAACCCTGACCGTTAATAGCAACGTCCTTGCTATTTTCGGTTTGCTCCAGGTTGCCCTGACTGTGTAAACGTTCAGTCGTCACAGGACGAACCCCTGTACCCAATTGTAAACCGGAAGGTAGCGTGGTTTGTTCCGATGACTGAGCCCCCGGCTGACGAACGGTCTGATAGAGCAGATCCTCAAATACCGCCCGCTGCCTTTTAAACCCATTAGTGCTCACGTTCGCCAGGTTGTTAGAAATAACATCCATATTGGTTTGCTGAGCATCAAGCCCGGTTTTGGCAATCCAGAGAGAGCGGATCATAGTATTTCCTTAATAAAAAATTAGCTGACGGATAGCAACTGGTTAGCGCGTTCGGCATTTTGATCAACGCTGCTGATAATCTTCATTTGCATTTCAAAACGACGGGAATTGCCAATCATGTCCACCAGGGAATCAACCGTATTCACATTGCTTCCTTCCAGTACCCCAGGCATGACCCTGACCGCGTCATCGTTCGGCAATTCGTTACCTACTTGCTGGCGAGCCGCATCAGTCAGATGGAAAAGGCCATCGTCACCACGGACCAACTGCCCCGGCTCTGAGGCCACTAACTTAAGTGCGCCCACCTGGGCAATCGTGTTGGGGTTATCACCATCACCCAGTGCGGAAACCGTACCATCCGCCGCGATAGTAATACTCGCCTGGGTGGGCACAGCCAGAAGGCCACCGTCACCAACGACGGGATAGCCCTGAATCCGCAATTGTCCTTCGGCATCAAGCTGTATGGCGCCATTGCGTGTATAGGCCTCTTCACCATTGGGCAATTGCACGGCCAGCCAGCCCTGATCTTGCAGAGCAACATCCAGAGAACGCGCCGTATAATTCAACGGCCCCTGAGACATATCTGCCGTCGGTGTTGATGCCACTACCAGCGTTCGCGTTTGCAACGACGGCCCTTCTACCGGAACCGCGCGCATGGCGCTTAGCTGCGCCCGAAAGCCTGGCGTGGATGAATTAGCCAGATTATTGGCAATGACAGAATGCTGCTCCAGCGTTTGACTGGCAGCTCCCATAGCCGTGTAAATTGCGTGATCCATAAAGCCATCCTGTACGTTTTATTAGCGCAGGTTCACCAAGGTGTTCAGAATGGCGTCCTGTGTTTTAATCGTCTGTGCGTTCGACTGGTAGTTACGCTGAGCGACGATCATATTGACCAGTTCTGAGCTCAGGTCGACGTTTGACGACTCCAGCGCACCGCTGGTGAGTGTCCCGAATACCCCGAGCCCCGCCGTGCCCACAATCGCCGCGCCTGAAGATGAGGTTGATGACCAGACATTATTCCCTTCGGATTTCAGGCCCTGCGGATTGGCAAAGCTAGCCATGACGATCTGGCCCAGCAGCTGAGTTTTCCCGTTGGAATAAGTGCCAGTGATAGTGCCATCGTTATTAATGGTATAAGAAGAGAGGCTGCCAGCCGTATAACCATCCTGATCTGAGCTGCTGATACTGCTGGCGCTGGCGCTTTGCTGAGTGGTGCCGGTAAACGAAATAGTGAATTCATTATCCGCTGAACCGTTAATTCCATTGGTTTCCACGGTCAAATCTGCTCCCGCGATTAACCGACCGCTGGAGTCAAATTCCAGCGTACCTAAATCCTGGGTTGTTGCACTCGCATCACTGCTGTCAATGCCGTAAACATCCCAATTATTATCTGCCGTTTTAACAAAATACAGGTTAATGTTATGGGTATTACCCTGGCTGTCATAGGTGGTCAGCGTACGCGAATAGCTATAGGTGCTGGAATCCGTTGCATCAAACGCTGCGGTAATCGGATCGGCGCTGGAGTTCAAGTTCAGCACCATGGAAGCGCTGCTGGTGGCCTGAGCAGCGATATCGCTGGAAGAAATATTAAGAACCGTAGGTTCGGCACCCGTGTTAATGGTCGGCGGCGTCCCCGTTGTCGCATAGCCTGTCAGATAATAACCACTGCTGTTGATAAGATTGCGCTCGTTATCCAGTGAAAGTTCTCCGTTTCGCGAATAGTAAACCGAGCCATTTTCGTCAACCATCCGAAAAAATCCGTTTCCCGCGATAGCCACGTCCAAACCACGATCGGTAGACTCAACCGTACCATCACTAAAGTCCTGACTGACCGATGCGATTTTGACCCCCAGACCAACCTGAGAGGAAGCAAAAATATCGGCAAAAGATACCGATGCCGATTTAAAACCCGTTGTTTCCGAGTTAGCGATGTTGTTACCGATCACATCCAGGTTGCTGGACGCTGCATTTAAGCCACTAATTGCCTGTGAAAAACCCATAGCCGGGTACCTCTTGAATAAAGTAAGTTACGCAAAGCGCTATAGATATCTGCACCCAACGTAGAGAGTTAGAAATTAAATAATCTGCTTAACATCGCTAAGCGTTGCGGTTCCCGACAGGCCCAAATTGAGCGTGGCTGTGTCTGAACTCGTATTAACACCGTAAACCAGTGCATATTTAAGCGGTGTAGCCACCACGCTGCTTCCGGATGACGATGTGGCTGTCACCGTATAGGTATAGCTGCCTTCAGCAACGGCGGCGCCGGTATCATCCGTACCATCCCAGCTGTATGTCTGAATACCCGCACTTTGCTCGCCTAAATTAACAGTACGTACCGTGCTGCCACTCGAATTTTTAATGGTCACCGTGACATTGCTGGCTGCACTGTCCAGTTCGATGCCAAAAGGCGTAACCGAACTACTTTCCCCAACCACAATGTTATTGCCCGAGATAAGCACGCCATGGCCAATCAGCGTTGAGGCCTGTAATGCCTGGCTCGTGTCCAGTTGCCCGGAAATAGATCCCAGCGTGGTATTCAGTTTTTCAATACCGCTGAGCGTACTGATTTGCGCTAACTGGCTGGTGAGTTCGGTATTATCCATAGGATCGGTAGGATCCTGATTTTTCAATTGCGCCACCAGTAACGTCAGAAACTCACTTTGGAGATCCTTGCTACTGGATGTTGATGACGATGTTGTGGTAATCGTACTGGAATCAGTTGACTCATTAACTGAAATAGCAATGCTCATATTCCCTCCGGTTACTGCCCTAATGTCAGCGTTTTTTGCATGAGTGTTTTTGCCGTGTTCAAGACTTCCACGTTAGCCTGATAGCTTCTAGAGGCTGAAATGGAGTTAACCATTTCGGCAGTAACATCAACATTCGGCATACGAACATAACCCCGTTCATCAGCAAGTGGATTACCAGGTTGATAGACCAGTTTGTCGGGTGACGGATCTTCAACAACACTCTCTACCTGAACGCCACCGATGTCCTGACCAGCAGGCGCAGCCACTTTAAACACCACCTGTTTGGCTCGGTATGGCGTACCATCAGGGCTGGTGATACTGTCAGCATTGGCCAGGTTACTGGCGCTCACGTTCATACGCTGGGACTGCGCCGTCAGTGCCGAACCTGAAATTTCAAAAATATTAATTAATGACATAAGGCGTTATTTATCCTGTAAAACTGCCGTCATACCTTTAATCTGCCCGCCCAAAACGGTCAGGTCGGTTTGATAACGCAGGCTATTATCCGCGAAATTAGTTCGTTCCCGATCCATATCGACCGTATTACCATCCAATGCAGGCTGATCGGGAACCCGATACAACAGGTCCAATGATGGTGGAGACGATGTCTGTGCGGGGATATGTCGGGATGATGTTATTGAGAGAGAAAGCCCTGACCCAGACGCCCTGCCTTGTTCAATGGCTTTGGTTAACTCCGTGGAAAAGTCAATATCGCGCGCCTGATAACCTGGCGTGTCAGCATTGGCGATGTTGGCAGCCAGGATCTCCTGCCGCTGCGCACGTAAATTCAGAGCTTCCTGTTGAAAGCGCAAGGCTGCATCAAGTTTGTCCAGCATCTTTCTAATTTCTCCCCAGGAATATATATCAGCAGACACTATCCAGTGCAGATAGCATAAACGGGATAGAGATAGCCCTATCGTTAGAATAAGCGGGAAATGAATAGCTAATTTTTCGATTGGCCTGGTGAGTGAAAAGGTACACTAGCAGCAATAGAATATATTCCCGGCGACAATGTGCAGCAGATTAAAAAGTTAGATCAATGATGAGGACAGATGATGGGGGGCAATCGACTGGTTTATGTTAACGGCGCTTTAGCTCTACTGACTAGCATGTCGGCCTTTTCCAGTGAGCCATCATCAACGGCGTTATCCTCACAAATAGAAGCATTTATCCGCCAGCAGATTACTATTCCTGTGGAGCATATTGATGTAAGGATAAAAACGCCCGAATCCGGTCTTTCAGACTGCCCGGCTCCACAGTTTGCCCTCCCGTCACGAAATAAAATCTGGGGTAATCTGAGTATTAGAGTCACCTGTGGCGCTGACAAGTATTTCGTGCAGACCAGCGTACAGGTGACGGGAAACTATCTTGTCACCTCGCGTCCGATTGCCCCTAAACATAAAATCAGTGCGGATGATATTACATGGCAGCGAGGAAGGCTCGATACCTTCACCACTATGCCAGTAACCTCTATCGACCAGGTTCTGGGTTCCGTTAGCCAGCGGATGATTGGTGCCGGACAGCCACTTCAGGTAAGAATGTTTCGTCAACCATGGGCGGTCAAATCCGGGCAAACGGTACAGGTCATCGCCAGCGGAGCTGGTTTTAGTATCAGCAGTGAAGGTAAAGTAATGAATAATGCCGTGTTGAATGATAAAGTCAGAGTCAGAATGAATTCTGGTCAGATAGTAAATGGTTCAGTGGAAGCTGACGGTACCGTTAAGGTTGCGTTATAAATAATTAAAGATTCTGCTCAGTTAGCCGATAGTTAGTCATAGCGTTCGTTGCCTGTTTGCCAAAATGACCTGAGAGGACATCATGAGTATCGATAGTACACGCCCGATATCAGGGGTAAAATCTGTTCAAAGTCAGGATACAGAGTTACACCTTCATGCCAAAGGCAAGACCAGTAATACCTCTGCACAAAGTACCGTTACCACAGAAACACAGGTAAATATCAGTAATGCTCAGACGCAACTCACTCAAGCAAGCGAGCATGATATTGATATAGAAAAAGTTGAAAACTTGAAACAGGCGATCCGTAATGGCGAGCTGAAAATTGATGCGGGCAAAATAGCAGATGCACTGATTGCAGAAGCGCAATCAGGAATAGACGGATTATGAGCAAGCCGGCAATGGACATGTTCGATATTTTGAATCATATGCAAGATTCTCTGCGCCAGTTGGATGATATCCTGACGCAAGAACAGCAAGAGTTAAGCGCAGGTCGTGTTAATGCCGCTTTTTTGCATCGTTTAACTGAAAATAAAAATGAACAGCTATCTACTCTCAGTCATTTTGACAAGTTGCGAATTCAAATGGAGCAAACCCTCTCCATTAACGCTCCTTACGATCAGGACGCCAAACTAAACGATGCCTGGCTGGCTATTCAAAGTCAGACCCGCTATCTGAGCCAAAATAATCACCAAAATGGCCTTCTTCTTGAGCAGCATTTGAAACATACGCAAGAGGCTCTCAATTTTCTGGAAAAGAAAAGCCAGCCAACAAACCTCTATGGACCGGATGGTCAGTCTCACCGTCAGGGAAATAAGCTTGGCCGAAAATTTGGCGTTTGAGACTGCGTGATAAATGAGTAAAACAGATTAGCTCCCTCACCCTTAATGCTGTTCTCGATAATTCACCAATACCTGGTAGGTAAGCACGCGTACCGGCGGTTTAATCGCACCTTTCCCCGGCAACATATATAAAAAATAAAGCGGATTATTAGCATCGATCCCTTGTAAAGCCTGAGTACTTCCGCTGCCCCCATCCAAAGGAACACAAAGACCTGGTGTACATAAGGCAACTCTCAGTCCCGGTGGAGGAAACGCCTGCAATTTATAATTCCAATGAATAGACGTCATGATCCGCCCAGGGGGAATAACGCCATGTGGACGCATAACTGGAGATGACGTGGATATCCCTCGCTGACTTATCACTACATTTGAACCGCCGCCATCCCAGCTTCCATCAGCGGCCATACCGGTCTGTACAAACAACATCAACATGAGTACATATAGTTTCTTCGTCATTTTGCGGCACCAATCACCGACGTCATGTGTATCTGGCGATTGTCATTAATTTCCTGATTCGACAAAACGGCCAGTTGCGGCACATTACGACGTAAAAAGCGCGCTAACAACGGGCGCAGGGCGTGATTAACCAATAAAACAGGCGGAGCATTGAGTGCTTCCTGTTGTTGCACCGCCTGCTTTGCCTGTTCCAGTACCCGGTCAGCCAAACCGGGCTCCAGTCCACCACCATTTTGCAACGCTTGCAGCAATATTTTTTCCAGACCAAAATCCAGGCCTATCACCTGTATTTCATCCTGCCCCGGGAACCATTGCTGGGTAATCGCCCGCCCTAAGGCAACACGAACAACCACCGTCAGCTCATTTGGATCTTTTTGTATCACCGCATGTTCTGATATGGTTTCGATAATTGTTCGCATGTCTTTAATCGACACCCGTTCAGCCAGCAAATTCTGCAATACCTTATGCAATACAGTAAGCGTGACGACACCAGGAATGAAATCCTCTGTCAGCTTTGGCATCTCTTTGCTAACCCGCTCCATCAACAGCATGGCTTCCTGCCGACCAAACAAGTCACTGGCATGTACTGTAATCAAGTGATTAAGATGTGTGGCCACCACGGTGCTTGCCTCAACCACGGTGAATCCCTGAGCCTGAGCCTGCTCTTTCAATGCACTTTCGATCCACACGGCGGGCAGACCAAAAGCCGGATCCTGAGTCACATCCCCAGGTAGTTTTCCAATTGCATTACCTGGATTAATTGCCATCCACCGACCTGGGTGCGATTCTCCTTGCCCGATTTCAACACCGTTCATCAGAATACGATATGCTGCCGGCTGTAACTCCAAATTATCTCGGATATGTATAACGGGTGGTAAGTACCCCATTTCCTGAGCGAACTTCTTACGAATACTTCGGATCCTGCCCAACAGTTCACCGTTTTGCTGAGAATCAACCATGGGAATCAACCGATATCCTACTTCCATCCCCAAAGGGTCTTCCAACTGAACATCTGCCCAACTGGCCTCAACGATCGGCTGGTTTTCTTTGACCATAGGTTCTGCGGCGCCGCCAGAAGACGTGTCCGCAGCGACTTCTCCTCTCATCCACCAGGCCAGCGCCAACAGTGCGGTGGTAAACAACAGAAATACAAAATTGGGCATACCCGGTACCAGACCAATCAAGCCCAACACCGCAGCACTCAAGATCATCACTCGGGGATTATTAAACAGTTGGGTAACCATCTGCTGGCCAACATCTTGATCGGTACTGACCCGCGTCACAATGACACCAGCCGCCGTCGAGATCACCAGAGCAGGGATCTGCGCGACCAAACCGTCACCAATGGTCAACAGCGTATAGCTCTCAGCCGCCTGGGACAGTGGCATATCATGCTGGAGCATCCCGACCATCAATCCGCCAACAATGTTGATGACCATAATTACCAGTCCGGCAATAGCATCACCGCGCACAAATTTACTGGCGCCGTCCATTGAGCCGTAAAAATCCGCTTCCTGGGTAACCTCTGACCGGCGTTTTTTCGCTTCAGCCTCACCGATTAGCCCGGCATTCAGATCGGCGTCAATCGCCATCTGTTTACCCGGCATCCCGTCCAGTACAAATCGCGCCCCCACTTCTGCAATACGACCTGCACCTTTGGTAATAACCATAAAGTTGATCAGAACCAGGATGATGAATACCACAATACCAATGGCAAAATTACCGCCTACCAGAAAGTGCCCAAATGACTCGACCACTTTACCGGCAGCAGCCGTCCCGGTGTGCCCTTCCAGCAAAATAATACGCGTAGAGGCCACATTCAGCGATAGACGCAACAAAGTGGAAAATAGCAGGATGGTTGGGAACGCGGCAAATTCCAACGTACGCTGGGTAAACATCGCCACCAGCAATACCATAATCGATAGGGCAATATTGAAAGTAAACAACAGATCCAGAATAAAGGGTGGAAGTGGCAATACCATCATCGACAAAATGAGCAGGATTAATATAGGTCCCGCCAAGATTTGCCACTGTGTACTTTTGAAATTACTGGGTAAACGCAGCAATGCGGCCAGATTAGCCATCAGTATCGTTCTCTCTTGCAAAGTCCAGGGCGTCTGGCACAGGTAAATGTTCAGGTTTTCGCGGTATTAAGCCACCCTCGCGCCGCCAGCGACGAAGCTGGTAGACCCACGCCAGCACCTCAGCAACAGCAGCATATAAGTCGGCAGGAATATGCTTGCCTACTTCGGAATATCGATATAGCGCCCGCGCCAATGGCGGAGCCTCAAGCACGGGAACCCGGTGTTCCGCCGCGATTTCACGGATACGCAAAGCAATTTCGCCCGCGCCTTTTGCCAACACTTTGGGCGCATTCATTTTCTTTTCATCGTATTTCAGCGCCACTGCATAATGCGTCGGGTTGGTGACAATGACATCAGCTTTAGGCACATCGGACATCATGCGACGCTGAGCCATAGCCCGCTGTTGCTGACGAATTCGCCCTTTTACATGCGGATCACCCTCATGTTCTTTATGCTCATCACGTATTTCCTGCTTTGTCATACGTAATTTCTTGATATGACTCCAGATTTGCCAGAACACATCAAATGTCACCATGGGGATGAGCCCCATCAGGATAAACAATCCGCACACGCTAATCAGATTAAGCGCATCCCCCAGTGCCGTCACCGGTGGTTCGCTAATCAAGTGCAACAGTTGCGGCCAGTTATGCCAGAGAAACCAACCGGTTATCCCCCCCACCATGGATGATTTCAATATCCCTTTGAACAATTCCGCCAGCGCCTGACTGGAAAAAATCCGCTTCAGCCCTGTTAGCGGGTTCAGTTTCGTCAAATCAAACTTAAACGATTTGGTACTGAACAAAAGCCCGCCAAGCAGCGTGGGGGCAGTCAACGCGACCAATACAGCTCCACACATAATCGGCAACAATGCAATCACCGCATGTTTGAGCAATCGGCCAATCTGTCGCAGCATCTGTTTATCATCATTGATGATAGAGTGATTAAAATACAAACCATCTGCAATCATCGCCGCCAGTTTCCTGGCCATCGCCTCTCCGCCCATCCATAATATTGTCAACCCTATGACCAACATCAGAATAGAAGTTAATTCACGAGAACGGGGGATCTGGCCTTCTTCACGCGCCTTCTCCTCTTTATGGGGAGTGGGGGATTCTGTTTTTTCCAGATCGCTATCTTCAGCCACCGCGGCGTTCCTGTCGTTACTGCTTGTTGGGATAGGGATTTGCTGCCTAGCATGACAAATATGGAAAAACTTTATGGCAGGAACAACGGGGGAAACTTACGTTTCTTTGAAGGATAGTCGATCGGCAAGCAGAAGAAAAAAACGGTTTAGCTATCTACAGCCTGATACAACAGCCATAAATAGCTAAAGAATGACCATTTGATGAATCGCCAACGACATCGTCATTATCGCGATACATATAGCGTTGTCAGAATCCCAGGCTATCTAGCAAGTCATCCACCTGATCCTGACTGGACACAACACCTGCCGCAGTTTTATCAACCTGAGGGCCATTTAACAATCCCTCGTTGGCACGTTTAGGCGTATCAGGTTTTTCAGGCATATTTTCCAACAGTACCATCAGCAACTGTTTTTCAATTTCCTGAATAACATCCATCATGCGCTTGATGACCTGACCAGTAAGATCCTGGAAATCTTGGGCCATCATAATTTCCAGCAGCTGCGCGTTGGTAAACGAAGTATGCTGTGGCACATTTTCGAGGTAACTGCGCGTATCTGTCACCAGTTCACGGGCGTCCGCCAGTTCAATAGGGTTTTCAAACCATTGGTCCCAGCGTACTTTCAACGATTTAGCGTCAGCTTCCAACTGATTCTGACGAGGTTGCGCCGCTTCAACACAACTTAGCGCTCTTTCTGCGGCCTGGGCAGTCATTTGCACGACATAGTCAAGGCGATCGCGAGCATCAGGAATAGCTTCTGCGGCCTCTGCAATCGCATTATCCAGCCCTAACTCGCGCAGGCTGTCACGCAGCATGCGGGTTAACTGACCAATACGAGAAATAATCTCAGTTGCCGAAGCTGTGTCGCTGACAGACGGCATCGGGTGCGAATGTGGCATAAGATCCCCTTACATACCCAGTTTTTCGAAAATCTTACTCAGCTTCTCTTCCAGGGTAGCAGCAGTAAATGGTTTAACTACGTAGCCACTAGCACCAGCCTGTGCTGCAGCAATAATGTTTTCTTTCTTCGCTTCAGCGGTTACCATCAATACAGGGAGCTTTGAGAGCGAGCCGTCTGCACGGATAGTCTGCAGCAATTCCAAACCATCCATATTGGGCATATTCCAGTCAGAAATGACGAAATCGAAAGCACCAGCGCGAAGTTTATTCAGCGCATCAGCTCCATCTTCTGCCTCTTCTACGTTATTAAAGCCCAGTTCCTTCAGTAGGTTACGAACAATTCGACGCATTGTCGAAAAATCATCCACTACTAAAAATCTGAGTTCTTTGTCGGCCATACCTACTCCTAAAATATTAATTGCTCACCGAGAGCTGCTTATATACGTAATGCCTGTCCGGCAGAGATTTGTGCCAGCATTCGCTGACTGACCTGGTGCAAATCCACCACTTCGTCGACGCCCCCCATCGCGATAGCCTCGCGCGGCATACCAAACACCACACAGCTCGCTTCGTTTTGCGCCATGGTATAAGCGCCGGCCTGATGAAGCTCCAACATACCGGCTGCTCCGTCATTTCCCATACCTGTAAGGATAACGCCTACAGCATTGCGTCCGGCAAATTGCGCAACCGAACGAAATAACACATCAACCGAGGGACGGTGGCGGTTAACTGGCGGACCATCATTCAAACGCACTTGATAGTTTGCACCACTGCGCGCCAACTCAAGATGACGTGCGCCGGGAGCAATATAGGCATGACCCGGTAATACACGCTCCCCATCTTCAGCTTCTTTCACTGTAATCTGACACAACTTATTCAGTCGCTCAGCAAAAGATTTGGTAAATCCTGGTGGCATATGCTGAGTAATCAGTAAAGCCGGGCTTGTCGGTGGCAAAGGTTGCAGAACATGACGTATCGCCTCCGTTCCGCCCGTCGAGGCGCCAATTGCAATCAATTTTTCACTACTCAGCAACGGCATATGCTGGATGATTTTTGTTGGTTCTTCTGTCATCGAACTACGCTGAGGCAAACGGGCTTTTGCAGCCATACGTATCTTTTCAGCAATCAGTTCACTGTAAGCCAGCATGCCTTCACGAATACCTAATTGCGGTTTTGTAACGAAATCGATGGCTCCCAACTCCAAAGCACGCAGTGTAATTTCAGAGCCTTTCCCCGTCAGAGAAGACACCATCACAACCGGCATTGGGCGTAAACGCATTAATTTCTCTAAAAAATCCAACCCGTCCATACGTGGCATTTCGACATCTAACGTCAAGACCTGAGGATTAAATTTTTTAATCAAATCGCGGGCAACTAATGGATCTGGCGCAGTTGCAACCACTTCCATATCTGGATGGCTATTAATTATTTCAGTCATGATCTGACGCATAAGGGCAGAATCATCGACACATAATACTTTAATCTTACTCATTATCTTTCCTTCGCCAGCCCATAAACCGTTTGCCCACGCAAATAAAACTCCCGACTGATCTGGCTGAAATTCTCTGAATGCCCGGCAAATAACAACCCGCCCGGTTTAAGCATCGGAACAAATCGGCGTAAAATGCGCTCCTGCGTCTCTTTATCGAAATAAATCATCACATTACGACAAAAAATTGCATCAAACGGTCCTGGTATCGACCATTCCGGCGCCAGCAGATTTAATTGCTGAAAATGTACCATTGACGCCAGTTCCGGACGAACGCGGACAAGCCCACTATGCGGGCCTGTACCACGTAAAAAAAACCGTTGTAATTGCTGGGGAGAAAGAGAGCGCAGTTCTTCCTGACGGTATATGCCAGCAGTCGCTTTCTCCAATACCTGAGTATCAATATCGCTCGCCCAAACCTGACACCCACTGACTCTATTCCCAAGGACTTCCGCAAGCGTCATCGCCAGAGAATAGGGCTCTTCCCCTGTCGATGCCGCAGTACTCCAGATGGTGTAACCATTAGGACGTTTACGGGCATGTTCGGCCAAAATGGGAAAATGGTGGGCTTCCCGAAAAAAAGCGGTCAGGTTGGTGGTTAACGCATTGATAAATGCCTGCCACTCAGCACTGTTTGGATCGGATTCAAGTAATGCCAGATATTGACCGAAATCGTTTATTCCGAGCAAACGCAAACGCCTGACCAAGCGATTGTAAACCATTTCTCTTTTATGATCGGCCAGTACAATACCGGCTCGTTGATATATTAATTGGCTGATCCGTCGGAAATGAGCATCCGACAGCGGCAACCGATCAACCATCTGCGTCAGGATAGAGGCAGATTCAGGGCGATTTTGCGATGGTGTACTTTTCATATCAAACCGCTCGAATATCGATTTTTGCTATGTTTTTTTCCAATCTGAACATTCCCTTACAGCTGTTGCAGGTTTTCTTTAATTGTCATTTGTCAGACAACCCTCTCTTGCTGGTTCAAGATTAAGCATCCAACATTGTATTGGTAAACATTTCTCTTAATTTATCAAAATGCTGAAGTTAAAAAACAGAAAATATCCGTTTACCAAAACCGCATTGCCGGGTGAGGCACTCAAAGTGAGTGACAACATGTTCAGACAGCCCTCAACACTGAACGCCGGACTACCTCAGTGAGGGTTGTATAAATTTCACCCATAATATCTGTAATCTGTGCTGCAAACAGAAATCTCATTTGTCGTTCTATCTGCAGATTCAACACATACCAAAGACATTTTGGTACTGCCCATCAGAATAAATCTCCGTTTCTGATGAGCAGTATGACCACGCGTTCTTTTAATCCAAAGCGTTACGTACTTGCCCTGGCGCTATCTAATTAGAATGTTTCCCAATTTTCAGTAGAGGAACTTTCTTTCGATTTTTTACCCGCCGGAGCAGAGGACGCTAACAGGACAGGTTTCTGCGTATTCGCTGTCGATGCCGCTGCGCCTCTATTATATGTACCAGAATCATCAGAGAGACGGAATACAGCCACTGCTTGATTCAGGATACGCACCTGCTCTTCCAGAGCGACTGCTGCTGATGCGGACTCTTCAACCAACGCAGAGTTCTGTTGGGTCACCCGATCCATTTCAGTTATAGCCTGGCCAACCTGATCAATTCCCTTACTTTGCTCATCGGAAGCTGACGCAATCTCTCCCATGATGTCGGTGACGCGGGTTACAGCACTGACGATTTCGCCCATCGTCTCCCCGGCGCTTTCAACCAGTACAGATCCTTCATCGACCCGGCTGACAGAATCTTCAATTAAACTTTTAATTTCTTTTGCAGCCTGAGCACTACGTTGTGCCAAATTACGAACTTCGCCAGCAACAACCGCAAAACCACGACCTTGCTCCCCTGCTCTCGCCGCTTCAACCGCAGCGTTCAGCGCCAGGATATTGGTCTGAAAAGCAATGCCATCAATCACACTAGTGATATCGGCAATTTTTTGTGAACTTCCAGCAATATTGTGCATGGTTTTCACAACATTATCGACAACCTTACCGCCTCGCTGTGCTGTTTCAGAGGCACTTAACGCTAACTGGCTGGCCTGACGAGCATTTTCCGCATTCTGTTTCACTGTGGCGGTCAGCTGTTCCATACTGGCAGCGGTTTCTTCCAATGCTGCCGCCTGTTGCTCTGTACGGGAAGAAAGATCGTTATTTCCGGCACTGATTTCCGTTGCTCCAGTATAGATAGCGTCCGACCCTTGCCGAACAGCGCTTACCGTAGTGATAAATTCAGTTTGCATATGCCGAATACTATCCGCCAGGATGCCCATTTCATTACTGCTGCGAAAATGGATCGTTTTCGTGAGGTCACCCTTAGCAATATGACGAATGTGATTCACAATATTATTTAGCGGGCTAATTAATATTTGTTGAATACCAAACCAGGCAGCCAGGACCAGTGCAAAAACAATAACGATTATCGTTCCCAGAACCCACAGCGCCGAGTCATAGGCGGCATCATTTTTAGCAACTTCAGTTTTATACAGATTATCGCTATCCGCTTTATAAGCGTAATACGCCTTTTCAAAGTTATCCTGAAAACCCTGAGTAGGTTGATCGATAAATTTCTTTAGTTCTCCAGCATTTAAGAACGATATCAATTCCGCTAACGCGGCGTTCAAAGCGGCGTAATTTTCTTTTACCGCATTAGCCACATTGGCATCCTGCTGGCTGTGAAGTGGTATTCCTTCGTATTTGGAAAAATATTCATTTGCAACCGCAAGCTGCTTTGTCGCTGAAGACAAGAGCTCCATTCCAGAGACCCCGGTGCCCGCGCCACTTGAATCCAATGCGAAACGACTACCAGCCCGGTTAAGGGTATTACGTGTTTGTAGCAAATATGACCACGTAGAATCCAATTCAGATTTCTTCTGGTTAATAACCCGAATTGAGCTAAAAACATCTTTATCATTCTTTAACGCATTAAAAAATAAACCACCTGAAATAAGTTGGAGAGAACCAAATAACACTAATACAAGCATCAAACCTGTAACAACTTTTATACGATTAAACATATCGCGCCTTTTGTGCAGACTAACCACCGAAAATATCGGCATTAATTTTGGATATCTTTATGAATTGAAGAACAATGCAGATACTAGAGATAGGCGTTGAGCCACATCAGTGGCCCAACGAAACCTGCAAACAACAATCAGACTTTCATGACACTATCGACTAATGCCATTTCTTCACTGCTGAGCAGTTTTTCAATATCAACCAGAATCAACATTCTTTCACCCAGGGAGCCTAATCCTGTCAGGTACTCGGTTGACAAGGTAACCGCAAACTCAGGTGCCGGACGAATCTGGTCGGCAGTCAGTGAAAGAACGTCGGATACGCCATCCACAACGATACCAACAACACGCTGTCCAAGATTCAGTACGATGACAACCGTATTGTCATCATAATCAACTTCCTGTTGAGCAAATTTAATGCGCAAATCAACGATGGGGACAATTACACCGCGCAGGTTCGTTACGCCTTTGATAAAAGTAGGTGTATTAGCAATACGAGTTACCTGGTCGTAGCCACGGATTTCCTGTACTTTTAAAATATCGACACCGTATTCTTCGTCACCCAGTGTAAAAATTAAGAACTCCTGTCCTACAGTTTCACCGGCTAGTTTCGTGACGTTTGCAAGTCCAGTCATGTTTTTCACCCTTTAATCAATCAACGATCTGTTTTTGTTGTTAAGCAGCAGTTTCAACCACACGCTTTTCTCGATTAAGCGCCTGCAACGCTGAAACATCCACAATCAGCGCAACACTACCGTCACCCAAAATGGTAGCGGCTGAAACACCTGGCACCTTGCGATAATTACTTTCTAAATTTTTGACAACAACCTGATGCTGTCCAATCAATTGATCCACCAATAGGGCGTAACGGCGGCCAGCACTTTGTAAAATAACAACGATACCCTGAGTTGCATCGGTTTTAGCGCCGTCCACATCAAAAATGTGATACAACTCAACCAATGGTAAATACTCACCACGCACCTGCAATACACGCTCACCGCCAGCCAATGGATACAAGTCTTCTGCCTGCGGCTGTAATGATTCCATGACAGCATTGAGTGGCAGAATAAACACTTCGTTATTCACCTTGACAGACATACCATCAAGGATAGCCAGCGTCAGTGGTAACAGAATCCGAATGGTTGTTCCTTTACCAGCCTGGAAATGAATCTCAACGTGCCCCCCCATTTCCTGGATATTACGTTTCACCACATCCATACCAACGCCACGACCGGAAACATCCGTCACTTTTTCTGCCGTTGAGAAGCCTGGTGCAAAAATCAACATGCCAACTTCTTCGTCAGATATGTTATCACTTACTGCAAGCCCTTGAGAGAGCGCCTTGGCTAAAATCTTTTCGCGATTAAGGCCTGCACCGTCATCCACAACTTCGATACAGATATTTCCGCCCTGATGTTCAGCTGACAATATCAAATTACCTACCGCTGACTTCCCTGCTGCAATTCGTTTTTCAGGCGATTCGATACCGTGATCCAGACTATTACGAACCAAATGAGTAAGGGGATCAATAATACGCTCGATCAGACTCTTATCCAGCTCAGTTGAGCTTCCTGACAGCGTCAATTCCACCTGCTTGTCTAACTTGGCGGCAAGATCTCGAACCAGACGCGGGAATCGGCTGAACACATATTCCATTGGCATCATACGAATAGACATCACCGACTCTTGCAGGTCACGGGCATTACGTTCCAGCTGTCCCATGCTATTCAGCAAGTCGCCATGCGCAACAGGATCAAGTTCACTTGAACGCTGCGCCAACATAGACTGGGTAATAACCAGTTCGCCAACCAGGTTGATTAACTGATCAACCTTTTCTACCGCGACGCGAATACTGGTATCACCCGCTTTAGTTCTATTTTTGGCAGCCTCTGGATGAGCCTTAGGCGCAGCGGTGGGAACAGCACTCAGCGTTGCCGCGGGCGCAGCAACCTCCTCCGCCACGGGGACTTCAGGCTTAGGTGAAACGTCAGCAGCGAGGGCAGCAGGTTTATCTGCAGGAACGGGATGAAAATTGATCTGCTCTGGTTCCAGCACAAAGCACAGCACCGCGCTGATATCATCCTCGCTTTCAGAGGTTACCAAGGTAACTTCGATGCTGGTATCCGTCTGATGGGGATCTTTCACCGTTCCCAGGTTACCGAGCTCTTCCAGCATCTGAGGAATTTCCTGAGGCTTCAGTCCGGTAAGTTCAATTCGTAACTCACCTTTTTCTGCGGGCGCCACTGGCATACTGGACAACGCGGCGTCCTGCTCATGTGCTGTTGCAGACTGGCCTTGAGCCGCATTGCTTTCAGCCTGGGACTCTAATGCCAGTTGGCGCAGAGCCTGACAGATGTACTCAAAGCTCTCGGCATTGGGTTCCTGTGCGGTTTTATAAGCGTCCAACTGATCCTGCATAATGTCTTTTGTTTCCAGAAACAGGTTAATGATATCAGTGCTAAGGCGCATTTCACCGCGCCGGGCACCATCTAGTAGGTTTTCTAAAAGATGCGTGGTTTCCTGTAATACGGTAAAGCCAAACGTCCCTGCGCCCCCTTTTATTGAGTGAGCAGCCCGGAAGATAGCATTCATTTGTTCCGTATCTGGTGCCTGGGGGTCCAACAGCAATAGGTGCTGTTCCATATCCGCCAGTAATTCATCTGCTTCATCAAAGAATGTTTGATAGAAAGCGCTCATATCCATGCTCACGTGGTCACCTCTACTGTGAATCGCGGCTTATTGAGAAGGCGTCGCCTGACTGTCCGGCGCAGCAGGCAACGCGGTAGTCGGCTGTTGACGCTCTGGAGCAGGAACTCCGTTACCAGGTTGCGGAGAAGTTTCACCACTTCCATCCATATTATTACTACTATTGTCGGCAGGCTGAGTGGTAGGTTTAGGATTTTCCAACTCCATATTTTGTAAATTGTCAGCTTTGTCTACATTTATTGCATCACTTTCAGCGTTTTCATGTTCAATATCCCGCTGCGCCTGCCTGTTCAGCACTAACAAACTGATACGACGATTAATGGCATCATTACCACCGCTCGCCTGCTTCAGACCCATCGTCGCGGCCATACCGACAACCCGAAGCACTTTACCTTCAGACAGACCGCCAGTAATTAACTCTCTGCGCGAAGCGTTAGCGCGATCGGCTGACAATTCCCAGTTGCTGTAACCACGCTCACCGCTTGCATATTGAACATCATCGGTATGACCTGAAATACTCAGCTTGTTGGGAATATCATTCAAAATAGGTGCGATAGCACGCAAGATATCTCTCATGTAAGGTTCTACCTGCGCACTCCCGGTCTTAAACATCGGGCGATTCTGGCTATCAATAATCTGTATACGCAACCCTTCATCAACCATTTCGATCAACAGATGTGGGCGCAGGGCACGTAATCTCGGATCAGCCTCAATAAGCTGGTCTAATCTTTCCCGCAGCCTGTTCAAACGGATCTCGTCTAATCTTCCCTCTAGCGTATCCATCTTAATTGTCTTTTTAACTTCACCTTCCTGCTGGGTTGGATCATTTCCCCCGCCGGGAATCGGGCTTGAGCTTTCACTCACTTTAGACCCCGAAGTCAGCGCAACTTTTAATGGCGTACGAAAATATTCGGCAATCTGCGCTAATTGCATCGGTGAAGAAATGGCAATCAGCCACATTACCAAAAACAAGGCCATCATGGCGGTCATGAAGTCAGCATATGCGATCTTCCAGGAGCCGCCGTGGTGGGCGCCATGCCCGGACTTACGCTTTTTGCGAATAATCGGATGCTGATGTTTCATGCGTCACTGTCCGACGCCTGTTGAGCCGGTGATTTCACTCGGCGAATATGCTCTTCCAGTTCGATAAAGGAAGGACGTTCCGTGGAATATAAAGTTTTGCGACCAAACTCGACCGCAATTTGCGGCGCATAACCGTTCAGGCTGGAAAGCAGCGTGACTTTCACACATTGCAAAACTTTTATTTTTTCTGCGTTTTTCTGACGCAACAACGTCGCCAAAGGTGAAACAAACCCGTATGCCAATAAGATCCCAAGGAATGTCCCAACCATTGCATGGGCAATCATCATCCCCAATTCCGCAGCTGGTCGATCGACATACGCCAGTGAGTGCACAACCCCCATAACCGCAGCAACGATACCGAAAGCGGGAAGCGCATCACCCACCATAGCGAGACTATTGGCCGGCACGTCACTTTCATGCTCCACGGTTTCAATCTCTTCATCCATCAGCGTTTCGATTTCGAATGCATTCATATTACCACTCACCATCAGGCGCAGGTAATCTGTAATGAATTCAATGATATTATTGTCGGCCAGAATGCGCGGATAGCCTGAGAAAATTTCACTTTCACGGGGATTATCGATATCAAACTCCAAAGAGAGCATCCCCTGTTGACGGGACTTGGCCATCAAACGAAAAAGCAACGCCATCAGATCCATGTACAGCGCTTTATTGTATTTGGAGCCCCTTATCAGAACCGGCAAGGCTTTCATCGTTGCTTTTATCGCTTTACCATTATTACCAACGATAAAGGCTCCCAAGGCTGCTCCCGCGATAATCAACACTTCCGCAGGTTGATAAAGCGCACCCAAGGCCCCACCGACCATGAGATAACCGCCAAGTATCGAGCCCACTGTCACAAGATAACCCAATATAACCAGCACAAGAATTCCTTATAATAAAAAAGGTGGGCGGAAGGTGAGTAAAAGCGCAGTGTACGTAGCCAGGAATTACTTGAGGAAAAATCTATCACTGCCCTTAATAACAAACAGTGATAGATTCACAAATCGCTACCAGGCTCAGACTGCGTGTTTTACCTGTTCATCCAGCAGTTGAGGTATTATATCGGCAAGATTTTGCGAAAGTTTACGCCTTTTTACTGCTCTGGAGGGGGGTTGGCACAAGCTACAAACAAAACTGTTTTTAGGCTGATGCGCATGGGTGATAAACATACCGCTACAGCAACTACACGCGGAAAGCTGCAACATGCCACTGTCGACAAATCGGACCAATGTCCATGCGCGAGTCAACGCCAACAACGGGGAGTCACTTTGTGGTGAACATTGCTCCAAATAAAGACGATAAGATTTGATTACCGCTTCAACTCCGTTACATTGCCCACTTTTCATTAAGAAGCTGTATGCGTTATAGAACATTGATGAATGAATATTCTGTTCCCAGGTCATAAACCAATCCGTTGAAAATGGCAACATTCCCTTTGGCGGCGGACTACCTCTAAGTTCTTTATACAGTTTAATCAAACGTCCGCGGCTTAACTGTGTTTCACTTTCCAACATCTGCAAACGAGCACCGAGCGAAATAAGCTCCATCGCTAACTGAATGTCTTTCGCTTCCTGAATAATACTTTTCTCCGCCATTACTATGCCCTTTTCTTAGGCAAGTTTTCTTCTTTCGAAGTTAACTGTTGTAATAAGTGACTCGACAGCAAAATTCCCGTATGAATCTGTTGTAAATCGTCCACACGCGACTCTTGAGTCAAGAGCTTGATTGTATTGTGATCATTAAAACGGAAATGACATATCAGCTGATTAGTTTCTGCTAATTTAACCATCTGCGGCAAAGTCAGCTGCATCAGCATATCGGCCATGGCTTCATCAATGCCCAACCGAAACATCGCTGACGCTTTTTCATCATTAATTAAACGTTGTGCCAATAACAAATAAGACAGATTAATGTCATAAATGTGTTTGAGTAATTCAGAGGTACCCATATTTCCCATCCCGACAGGCTATGTTTAAAACATAAGTTAGGTGATAGACCATATCGCCCAGTTCAAAAATCACTCTCCATTGATGGCATAAAAAACTATCAGTGCCAGATACCTTACTATATTTACATTTCTTATTAGGACAGTAATGCTGCTTGCTGCTGCCAACTTTATCCATTGCTTTCGAATCCATTCATCCTTTACCCATCGGGATCCGACATAGAAATCGTTTCCAACCAGAGCATAGGATTAATCCTAAAACAGAGCAACTGTACCGCCTAATCCGTAGCACATACAACGCGAGCGGATAATGATTTTAATGATTATGTGACCTAGATCACATTTTTGGAAGCATTGCGTGTAATTTTCTAACTGGTAAGAGCTCTTTAATGTGCATTTTTGGTTCAGAAAATTGCATAAAACGTTACAAAAACCGTTGAAAATAATATGTTATAAGAACAATTTGATTGCTATCTAAATGATAGGTAAATATATTTTCAATTCATCCTGCATATCCACATGATATACAGGCATATATTCTTTACTTAAAATTTATGTGGCTAACCAAAACAGTTCTTATCTCACACTCTGAAGCAGTTCCAGCGATTTTTTAACAATCAGGGACAACATGGGGATACATTCATGAACGACTTTGAGTACTACAATCCGACACGAATCCTTTTCGGACGCCAGAAAGTGTCGAGCATCACCCAATACATCCCAATCCATGCAAAAGTTCTGATTACCTATGGCGGAAGCAGCGCGGAAAAATACGGTACGCTGAATGAAGTTCGAGCCGCGCTTGGAGAACGCGACTACATTGAGTTTGGCGGGATTGAACCTAATCCCCATTTTGACACGCTGATGAAAGCCGTAGCGCTCGTTAAAGAAAACAACATTGACTTCTTGCTCGCCGTCGGTGGCGGTTCTGTTGTAGATGGAACAAAATTTATCGCCGCCGCCGTTTACCAGGACGATATTTGGGATATCTGGGTCAAAAAACGGCCCCTGAGCAAAGCGTTGCCTTTAGGGTGTGTTATGACTCTGCCGGCAACGGGCTCTGAGATGAATGCCACCGCGGTTGTTTCTAACACGGCTCTCGGGGTAAAAACAGGTTATAACCATCCATTATTGTTTCCCAAATTCGCTGTTCTCGATCCTCAAAAATCGTACACACTGCCTGAACGGCAAGTGGCCAATGGTATTGTGGATGCATTTGTTCATGTGATTGAACAATACCTGACCTACCCCGTTTATGGGAAAGTGCAAGACAGGTTTGCTGAAGGGCTTTTATTAACACTGATAGAAGAAGGACCAAAAGCCTTGAGTGAACCAGAGAATTATGATGTTCGAGCAACAATAACCTGGAGTGCAACTCTGGCTTTAAATGGATTAATTGGCGCTGGTGTTCCTCAGGACTGGGCCACACATCGTATTGGACATCAATTAACCGCATTATATGGTCTGGATCATGCACAAACATTGGCAGTCTTGCTACCCGCATTACTTCATGTCCAGCGGACGAAAAAACAGCAAAAATTACTCCAGTATGCAGAGCGGGTCTGGCAATTAACCGATGGCAATACTGAACAGCGAATTCAGCAGGCAATCAATAAAACGCGAGAGTTTTTTGAATCCATGGGGTTAAGAACGCGTATGCGGGATTATGATCTACCTGAAAGTGCAGTTGAAGAAATCATAACCAGTCTGAACACCTTCAACATTCTTCCTCAGGGCGAGCATAAAGACATTGATGAATCGGTTGCCAGAGAGATTTTGAGATTGAGTTATTAATATAACGTTACACGTAACAGTCTCTGAATGAAATCCAGAGACTGTTATTATGACGTTTGTTCTCCCTAAATTGTCGCAAAAGAAAAACAGATGCGACAATAACAAAAAAAGCCCTTCAACAGGAAGAAATCAACCCCCTTGAATATCGTAATTTATATTTAAAACCATTACGTTAGAAAACCCTATTAACTACCTGATAGATTCATAGGAATTCAATCTGTTATTTTTATAGCCCCCCGAAATATCTGCTATCTGCGAGATAAAATAATCCATCATCAATTTTAATCGCGGGATGAACATTCCCAATGCGGACAGCATGATGTTGCAATTAAAAAGACTTTTTTATTGGTAATAACAATAAGTCGTTTTCCCGAGATCATTCCCCGCGGAGAAAATAAAAACACACACCAACTGCCAGTGAAATTTCATTTTTTATCATCAAATAGTCATCTGGTTGTATAATTTAACAGCAGTTTTATTTTGTTTTTTTTGAAACACCCAAAGCGTGATCTGGATCTCGCTGAATCGCATTAAGGTTTATCACGATGTGCCGATTATATTTTACATTGCTGTTTTGGGCATACTCGCCCTCCGTGCAAATTTTGATTCCACAACGCCCATACCGCCTGCCGGCGGTATGGTAAATCGTTATTACTTCTCCTGAAAATGAGCGAATGGATATGAAAATAACTTCAAGGTCTGAGCAGCAGGGTAAAACAGGCTTGTTGAGTAACTTACGGCTGGTTCCTTTATTCGTCATTATTCTAGGCGGGATTATGCTGCTGTTTGCCTTATCCGTAGGGACATCCAGCTATTTTTTACAGCGTAGCAATCAGTCACTGTCCGATGTGACACAAGAGATTGATATCAGAATGGGGATATCGAACAGTTCCAATCATCTCCGAACGGCTCGCTTATTATTGATTCAGGCTGCCGCTGCCGCACGTATTGGCGATTCTGACGTTTTTAATGATAACCTGAAGCAAGCGTTACAACGTGTAGAGCAATCCAAACAGGCTTTTCTCGTTTATGAACAACGCCCGGTCAAAAGCGCCCAGGACTCAGCGCTAGATGCAGACCTACGTAAAGCTTACGATGAATATGTCAATCACGGCATCATGCCAATGCTGACCTCCGCAAAAGAAGGCCTGTTTGAAGAAGTTATTACGCTGGAATCGGAAGAAACACGCGTACTGGACCTGGCCTACAACAAGCCTTTGCTCGAGGCGGTAGCTTATCGGACACAGCGCGCAAAAGACCTGAATGATACGGCTCACGCCAACGCCATATTAGGGTACACATTGATGGGCGTCAGTTTTGCTATTGCGCTTGTTTTGACCTTCCTGACTTTCATACTTCTCAGACGAGCACTCATTAAACCGATAAATAATTTAGTCAGCCGGGTTCAACGGATCGCCCAAGGTGACCTCACTCAGGTTCCCGATAACTATGGCAGAAATGAAATTGGCACATTGGGCCATAATGTTCAACAGATGCACTCTTCGCTGGTCACCACCGTAACAACCGTCAGGGAAAGCGCTGACTCCATCTATCAAGGCTCGACAGAAATTACTTCTGGCAATACCGACTTGTCTTCACGTACAGAACAACAAGCCGCGGCGCTGGAACAAACAGCGGCGAGCATGGAGCAACTGACAGCAACCGTGAAACAAAACTCGGAGAACGCCCACCACGCCAGCCAGCTTGCCGCGAATGCATCAGGCAAAGCGAAACAAGGCGGCGAAATTGTTGCCAATGTCGTCAACACCATGAGTAACATTTCAGGTAGCTCCAAAAAGATATCTGAAATCACCAGCGTGATTAACAGCATTGCGTTCCAGACCAACATTCTGGCCTTGAACGCTGCCGTAGAAGCAGCCAGAGCGGGTGAACAAGGAAGAGGTTTCGCCGTCGTTGCCGGTGAAGTACGCAGTCTTGCACAACGTAGCGCCCAGGCAGCGAAAGAGATAGAAACGCTTATCTCCGAGTCTGTCAATTTGGTCAATAGCGGCTCAGTATTAGTTGATAATGCGGGTCAGACCATGCGGGAAATTGTGAATGCCGTTACCAATGTCACCGACATTATGGGTGAAATTGCTTCAGCGTCCGACGAGCAAAGTCGGGGGATCTCTCAGGTTGGTCAAGCGATCGCTGAAATGGACAGCGTGACACAACAGAATGCGGCGTTAGTACAAGAAGCCAGCGCCGCCGCAGCGTCGTTGGAAGAACAAGCTGCCGTGTTGACTCGGGCAGTAGCAACATTCAAGTTGTCCAACCATCAATCGCAGCTGTATGCCTCGGCGCCAAAGGAGCGGACAGCGTTAACCTCCAGATCAAATGCATCCCTGGCACTACCGGGCCAGGGCGCCAGACAACATAGCGATAACTGGGAAACGTTTTAATCCTGCAAGATAACTTCCTCACCGCCACAGGTATTGGCCACGCATTGGTGAAGCCAATACCTGTGAGCGCTTATTTTTCAGCAGGATTGATAGGTTCGACAAATGTCCCGTCTTTACTCTCAACTTCATTAAAAAACCAAATACCCGCGGGATAATCCTTAAGCGACACTAAATACATCGTCCCTTCCTGAAACACTTCAATTTCCAGGATCACGCCTTCTCGCCTAGCGTCACCGTCTGTTTTTACCGTCACCAAATCATTGACTTTCATTGCTTTTTCTCAAATAAAAAATTCACAAAAGAACAAAACCCACCATCATCCATGAAAATCGTCATCGTTTCTGACGAAGAAAACAGTTAGCCTTGCTAACCTTAACGATAAGATATTGGCAAACTCTCCCAACTAAAAGTGCCCAATTACGTTAAACTAATCGTTTTTTACTTTAATACAAGCGCGTAACGCGTACCGTACCCGCAGAAGAGATTGAACGTTGAACGAGCTCCTGGATTCCAATAAACGAATAGAAAACAATGAAGTAATCTACAATCAGGTGATAACGTCAGAGTGGAAAGAGCTGTTGGCGATAACATCGCCTGAGGCTTTTAACCTGCTACAAAGACTGGCTGACGAAAAGTCTGCCGACCTCGCGGAAGCGTTCTATTCTTACATGCTGCAAGACAAAGAAGCGGCTTTCTTTCTCTCACACCAGCAAGTTCATGATCGACTCCACGGTTCAATGTGTAATTGGGTCACCAGCATTCTGTCTAACGTGGGAGAAGATCTGCCTGCGCTTATTGAACATCAGAAAAAAATTGGGCAAATCCATGCACGGATTGGCATTCCTGTCGAGTTGGTAGAGCGAGGAGCCCGACGTTTAAAATGGACGCTTTACGAAGACATATTACCAGAAACGGGCAATGATCCATTATGCTTTGAAGCCATGCGTTTTGCTTCAATATCGATAGATATTGCCATCGAAATTATGAGCAGAGCCTATTCTCAGTCACACGATCGAGCAGCTAAAAACGAAGAGTCCTACAGACTGTTCTCTATTCTGGAGAACGCGGGAATGGAGAGAGAACGTCAAAATGCGGCATTGTTAAATTGGGAAAATGCATTCATTTTCAGCGTAGCCACCGGAGCGCCATTGGCCAGTATTCCTGAACTCAGCGGTTCGGAGTTCGGTTTATGGTTCAATCATAAAGGAAAATCCAGTTTCAACAATGCTCAGGGGATCAAAGTCATTAGTGACTTAATTGTTGAAACCGACAACTATATTAATCACTACAGCAAAGTAAGTCCGTTATCGCCGAGCAACTATTCTCCTTTCCTTAAATCGGTGAGAGGTAAAATTTATAAAATCAATATGCTGCTAGGATCGTTATTTGACGATGTCCAGAAGCTGGAAAGTGGCAAAGACACGTTGACCCTGTTACTGAATCGCCGTTTTCTACCGACAATTCTGCGACATGAAACCGCCCTGGCGATGCACGCTAATTCGGCTCTTACCGTGACAATGATCGATATTGACCATTTTAAGTCAATCAACGACACCTATGGTCATGCGACAGGCGATATCGTATTGAAAAAAATCGCAGAAATTCTGTACGAAAATACCAGAAACAGTGATTATATTTTCCGCTATGGTGGTGAAGAGTTCATGGTAGTGTTAATCGAAACGCCAAAATTAGCGGCTTACGCCTTGATCGATAGGCTCAGAAAAAAAATTCAGGATCACCAAATCCATCTTCAAAATGGTAAAACCATAACAACCACGATCAGCGCAGGTATCGCAGTCTATAATGGACATCCTGATTATGAATACCTGATTAAGTCTGCCGATGACGCGCTTTATAAAGCCAAAGCCAATGGCCGAAACCGCGTTGAATATGCATCAGAAGATGACTTGCAGAAAAACTGAAACGCCAGTCAGGCAGCCGCTCGCGCGGCCCTGCTCAGAATTGTTCAAATTCACACCAGAAACACCCTGCCGTTATTAATTTTACTAACCTACAAGCCAAAACTCTGATAAACATTCAACTGATAAGCATGATCATCAACAACACAGCATGCTTAAAATCCTTTATAGTCTTATTTCGGCATTTTAACTCAAAGGAGGGATAACATTGCAGCGGCAACCCGTATCATCATCAAGGATTCGTTCAATTGGCTATGACCCAAAGAAACGCATTCTTGAAATAGAATTTCATAATAAAGAGATCTATCAATATATTAACGTTTCTGAGCGCACTTATGGGAAATTTATTTCTGAAGCAGTAGTATCGAAGGGGCGTTTCTTCGATGGGGTAATAAAAAACAAATTCTTATGTCGCAAAATCAGCTGACTATCAGTCGACAATGATACCCATTCATCAACAAACGATTGCCCTGTAATCGCTCAAATCACTGTCGGGTAGCTGGCAGAAATACTCTTTCGGATTTGGATTTCAGCGTACCCCAGCAAGAAATCCAGATTCTCCATTTGCGCAACGACAACACATCTAAATTTTATCGTTCTCAAATATCAGGGCCTGCAAACGCAATAGCCCGGGTAGAGAACCGATCTATGCATAATTGAAGTCAAAGGCTGGAATTAGTAACAATGGAGCACGCCGCGTCTATCCGTCAGAACACGTGTCGGATGGCTGGTGAGTAGCGGCTTTGAGCATCTTTTGGAGGGAAGGACATTCCAGATGATTAGCATGCGGACAGTCTGCTGCATGTTGCAGCCCGTCACGCACTGCCGTCAAACGTTGGATCGTTTTGTCAATTTCTCTGGCCTTCGCTGCCAGTCTGTCCCGGTCAGGTATCGGTTTCCCTTCCAGATCAAACATACCGGCTATTTCCGTCAATGAAAATCCCGCCCGTTTCCCTAGCGCAATAAGGGCCAGTTGCTGCAATACGTTGGCCGGATATTGGCGTCGTAGACCGTGGCGGCCGATTGGCAGGGATACTTACAGGTATACGCCTGACTACTCAGCCGAAACTTCAGGCTGTGATTGACAAATATATCTTCTTCGTCTGCTTTGATTACTGGCCGGACTACCGACCTACTTGATTTTCATGCCGTTACGTGAACGCTTACTCAGAGCGCGTTCGATCGGTAACGCCGATCGATAGGATCGAATCGATCTATCAAAACGATTATCTTTTGATCAGAATCATGGGTAAGATCTTTCCGAATTCTGATGTAACCGAATGTTTTTAGTTAATTATTCTCTTTGGCGAGAAGGGGTGGGTATAGCCTGATTTCACCCAGATGAGTCTCGGTCTTCTCGCTATTAAGTGCCGTTGGTCATGGCTGGACCAGTTGAATAAGTGCAGACAACGCATGTTTTTGCACTACGGGATTCATTATATCTAATGACCATCATTGACTTGAATCGCCCGCTGTTAATATCGCAGGGGCGGCACCGGGCATGTTATCGCCATCCATTAATGCAGGACAAATGTATAAAAGTGCATTTGAACGGTGAATATAACTGCGAAACCATCAGGGAAATTAAATATTACCAGCGGATAGCCAATAAGGTATTTACCGTTCCTGTCATATCGCACTATCACGGAATGGTTAAAACCAATCTTGGAACAGGCTATGTTTTTGATCTTGTCAGAGATTATACCGGCGACGTGTCCAAAACGCTGGAGCACTATATCACCGACAATGCACTTTATAAAAAACATAAAGCAGATATCAAATTGGCCTATCACCGCATGGTGCTGTGGACAAAAAAATATGCCATCGTCACCATGACGCTGAAACCGTATAACATCATGTACCGATTGAAAAATGAGAATGAAGGCGACCTGGTTATTATTGATAATCTGGGATGTGCGAATTTATTTCCTCTGGTGTATTACTCGGATTTTTTCGCCAGACAACAGCTATCGAGACGATTCTTTAATTTTGAAAAGATGCTGAATAACCAATATGGCATAACGCTGTCATCTTAATAAACATTCATGTTACGCGATAAAGCAATAGCCGTTTTTACAGCTATTAATGGAAACATTGATTAATTTCCGACAGGAATAATAAAAAATGAGTTCGTCTTTTATTCAGAAACAATTTTCATGGCCTTCCATGCTATGGCTTTTGCTTTTTTTCTGGTATTTCTCATGCACGCTGCAACTGATTATTTCATTTAGCGGACATAGCGGATTCAACGGACTGCGCGATGCACTGCTATACAGCCTGCTATGGCTAATTCCCGCATTCACATTTCCTTCCCGAATACGCTTGATTACCGCTGTTCTGGGTATACTGCTTTGGGCCACAGCCAGCATCGCGCTGGGCTATTATCTGATATACGGGCAGGAATTCTCCCAAAGCGTATTGTTCGTTATATTCGAGTCCAACACGAAAGAGGCGGGAGAATATGCCAGCCAGTATGTCAGCTTCAAGCTGATTGCGGCTATCCTGCTCTATACTGTCATCGCCGTTTATCTGTGGACGCGTATACGCCCGGTCTATCTGCCGCTGCGTTACCGCTTTTCTGTCTCCCTGCTGATCCTCACGGTGCTGTTTGGCGTTCCTGTCTGCAACAAGATGATAAAACACCATCAGTCGGGAGAAGAAGCCATTGCCTACCTGGCCGGACGCATGGGCACCACCGCGCCGTGGCAATTTGTCGGCAGCTATCTGGAATACCGGCACCAGCTCGCCAGTATGGAATCCATACTGCAACAGAACGCCGCGTTGCCGCCGCTGCCGAATCTGAAAGACGCCAACGGCGATATTCCCCGCACGCTGGTGCTGGTCATCGGCGAATCCACCACCCGAACCCGCATGAGCCTGTACGGCTATCCCCGAACCACCACGCCCCGCCTTGATGCATTACACAAAACCGATCCCAACCTGATTGTATTTAATGACGTCATCGCGCCGCGCCCCTATACCATCGAACTGTTACAGCAGGCGCTGACCTTTGCCGATCAGCAACAGCCGGATCGTTACCTTACCCAACCCTCGCTGATGAACATGATGAAACAGGCCGGATACAAGACGTTCTGGATCACCAATCAGCAAACCATCACCAAACGTAACACCATGCTGACGGTGTTCTCGCAGCAAACCGACCGGCAGTTTTATCTGAATAACCAGCGGACACAAAGTTCCCGGCAGTATGACGATGTGGTGTTAGCACCGTTTGATGAGGTTCTGCGTGATCCGGCAGAGAGAAAATTTATTGTGGTTCACCTGCTGGGAACGCACATGAAATACCTGTACCGCTACCCTGAAAATTTTGGTGATTTTCACGACCGGAATGGCGTTCCCGCCTCATTAAGCGATCCAGAGGCGGAAGTCTATAACAGTTATGACAATGCCGTGCTGTATAACGATTTTGTTGTCAGCAGTCTGATTGAAACCTTTGCCCGTCATCAACCCAACGGTTTTCTGCTCTATTTTTCCGACCACGGCGAGGATGTGTATGAAACCCCGCCGCATAATGTGCTGGGCCGCAATGAAGGCGCCCCCACCCGCGCCATGTATACCATCCCGTTTATTTTGTGGCAGTCGCCGGAGTGGCAAAAAAACCATCCCCGCCAATATGTGCGCTATACCGACCGGAAATACAGCATCACCGATCTGATTCATACCTGGGCGGATCTGGCAGGCTTGAGCCATGACTTTTACGAACCGGAAAAAAGCCTTGTCAATCCTGATTTCAAGGCGGCTGAACGCTGGATCGGCGATCCATACACTAAAGACAGGCTACGGGATTTCGATAAATTACCGCCAGCGATAAAAGAATAAAACTGAACGATCAACACAGTGTGCGGTTAAGGCAATGCCGACGCGCTAAAACTGAGCTCGGCGACGGATAGATTGCATGGTTTTAATCAATTACCTTCTTTCATAAAGGAATAGCGTCGCGTAATCGCTCGTCATTTTTATATTTTTCGTGTCTTTATCTGACGCGAAGGAACGCTATGGCCGTAATTTTTCAGCGAGTTTACTCATGAGTAGAACAAGGGTTTTATTTTGTTATTTTTTTATTGTTATTATCGCTTCATTTATCATTGTAGCGAATAACAGCAAACACATTTATCCGGTTATTATTTCTGTATTATCTTATATTTTTATTGTCTCTGCCGTATTTACAACGTCCAGGCGCTGGCTATTTTCTCTTGTTTTGTCGTCTAGTTTATTTATAACACTAAAACTCATCGACCAGATAAAAATACATTACTATAAAGAAAAGCTACTATTCCCCGACTTTTATCTGATATTTGATTCGGCCAATGCCGAAACGCTGGCGCATTACTGGTTGGCTGGCGTGGCGATGATAGCGCTATTACTCTGGCTGCTGTTGAATGCGGTTCTGTCCTGGCGTTGTCACCCCGTAACGAGGAAAACGCCGTATCGTCTTGCCGCTGTCGTTCTGATTCCGATTTGTCTGTTCGGAATCACCAACATAACAGACCGTTGTCACCGTATCTGGGAAGAAACGCTGCCAAAAGGTACCGGCACCCTGACCAATATCATCATGTCCGCCAGCGATTCATACTATCAGCCGCCGCAGTATCCCGGTACATCGGCCTATTTTCTGGAAAAAGCCCAAACCGTCACGTTACCCGCCACACAAAGCGACATCAGGCCGGATATTGTGGTACTGCTGCATGAATCCACCGTCAATCCGCTGATTTATCAACTGCCAGACCAGTCAGTCATCCCGCCGCTGTTTACTTTTCAGCATGACGACCATGTCAGTGCGCAAAGTTTAATGCGGGTACACACCTTTGGCGGTGGAACATGGTTATCCGAATTCTCGGTGCTAACCGGCCTCAACCCTGACGATTTTGGTTCTCGCAAGAACGCCGTGTTCTACACCGTGATTGACCATATTGCCGCCAGTCTGTTCCAGGAAATGAAAGCCAACGGCTATTACACGGTCGTTCTGACGCCGTTCAACAAATCGGCCTACCACGCCGGACATGCTTACCAAACGCTGGGCGTCGATCGTATTATTCAGCCGCAAGAATTAGGGTATCCGGGCCGTCTAAGTGAGAATTTATGGAATATTCCGACGCATGACGTATTGAAATACGTTAAAACCCTTATTGGCCAAAAAACGGACAAACCCATTTTTGTCTATGTGCTGACGATGGCCGAGCATGGGCCTTACGATGACGGTCATAAAGATGATTTCAATTTAAATGAACATATCAGTAATCCGGGAACAGCGGGTAAGTTCAGCCACTACGTCGAAAAGATAACCGCGTCGGATGCAGCAATAAAAGAGTTTTCTCACTACGTTGCCGAAAATGAACGGCCAATGATGTTTCTTTATTTCGGCGACCACCAACCGGGTATCGGTTTCAACCAATATCGTATCAAACAGAACAATCCTGCTTATATTAGCCAGTTTACCCTGAGGGATAATCTGACATCCGGCCAGCACATCAAAACCGGAGAACTTACTGATATCTCTTTTATCGGCGGAATTATTCTGGAACGAGCAAGGCTCAATATCTCACCGTTTTACCAGGCAAATATCCAGATGCGTCATTTATGCAGCGGCATGTTGGATGACTGTCAGGATAAAACCTTGCTTGATAGCTACAAGAAATACATTTATCACGATCTGAAAATCGCTGGAGAGTAGTTTTTTCAATGCCATATCTGCACATATCTCGCAAAAAAAGTGATTACGGCTTTGGAATAATAAAGACATCTAATTAGCTTCGCGCATTGATGCTTCACTCTCAGTCATGCCACAACCCGATACTGACGAAGCATGGTTGAACTGGCTGGCGGTTAAAACGGGTATTTTGCAACTGATCGAACAGCGAAATATAAAGGCTTGGCGACAACATGCCCCTCTAATAGAGCACCAAGACATCAAAGATTGGCAAAAGATAAGCGTCAACTCAGGCACCGTCTGGTTCTGGTTTACTTCATCAGGCTCTGTAGATTAAGTATCCACTTATTTTTTGCAGGTGGACATCTCCGTGAATACTGAAAATCGTGCCACCGAACTCGAACGAGATTATTGTATTCTCGAATAATATTCATGTATCTTATCAGTATGTTGTGTTTCTTTTCATCTTACATGTCGGAAAACTATGCTTATAAGATTGATGTGGATAGGGCTGTTCTGTGGGGGGCTGAGCGGATGTTCTGTTGCGACCTATAGTCATAAGCTAGAGGATTATCAGGGAAGCGATCGTGTCGGAATGACTTTTGATAACCGAAATCTTGATTACATTCGCGTTTATCCAAACACCAATGAATGTATCAATCTGGATGCACCTGACAATGGCTACACCAATAACGCCATTGGTTTTCAAACCAAGCTGAACAATAAAGAGCTGGGCTTTCCTGAAATCCCAGAGTCATCACCGATGAAGCGTGAATTTTGGGTGAGTGCCAAAGGGAATATTGCAGTGAGAATGATCGCGGCGAACGGCACTGCTCATACCATTACCTTTAAACCGGTTATCGGGAATTACTATTATGTCACCGGTGTTTTAGTCAGCCCATATTCGCCTCGACACCTGGCGGTCTACGAGGTTTTCAAGACGGATAAAGGATTCTATGATCGTAGACCCGTCACCGATCTTGCAATAAAGAACTGCAAGACCTTCGATTCACGATTCCAAAAATTCTGATTCTATTGCCAGATAATACATACATTATCTGGCAATATTGCTTTAATTGGTCAACTGTTGTCCGGTAAATGTGCCGGCATACCACGCATCCAGTACAGATAATAGATTCTTGACCTCTTCTATTGTCATGGCATATGCACTGGCTTTTTCATGAGGTTTAATCACCAGTAGTTGGACATCTGAACGGGAGTGCAGGTAATCAAATTGGTATTCAACCTCTGCATTTTCAAACAGTGTACCAGCAACATTTCCCTGCTTGCGTAGCATAGTCATTTTTTGGTCTTTAGCTTTTGGCTGTTTTGCCCATAGCAAGAAATCGCGCAGCGGCTGCGTTTGTTTTTGATAATCGTCACGAGTGAAGCCGAAGTAAGCGTACTTATTCTGCGTGACTAACGCGACTTTGCTTTTGTCGTCCGAAATTTTTAGATTGAATGTTCGTTTGCCGTCTGTGCATTCGTTGAACTCAGGTTTGTAGTCGCAGGCAGAGACGTCGTCAATTTTATAGACTTCGTAAAGACGCAGGTTGGCATATTTATTAAAGGTGTTAAATGCCTGACATCCAGTCAAAATGAAAATCATGAGGGGTAGTACGAGATAGCGCATAAACTTGGGTTCCTTGCGAGCTTATGTCCTGTAAAGCGCCTTGACAGCAGAGCGGAGCGTTCAGAATTCTGTGTCACGATGAAACCATTACAACATAATCACGTTATTCAGTCGCCCGATAAAATAAATGGCTAACTGTGACAATGCCAAGTTCCAGCTCTGGATGGGCATTCTCCACTCCACTTTACCATCGATATGCAGATAACCTATTGTCGGGAAAAGCGTCTTTTTTTCAGCGCCTCGTTTGGGTTGCAACTTACCGTGGTAGCAGAGCGCGTTACAGTAACCAATGATGTTATTTATCGAAGCAGCGACGATGCTCATACATGGTCGATCCAAGTTTGAGCATAGAAGAAGCGTAAGTGGCGGCACAAAGTTAACGTGTCATTGTTGTGTCAATAGATCGCAGATTAATCAAAATTAGCCGACCGTCAGAATATGGCGAAAATATGGTGAAAGGATAGCTTAGGCACAAAAAAACCACCTTGCGGTGGCATAACATCACTATATAACTAGCTGTTTTTATTAATTTAAATCGATGGTGCCGGGGCGGGACTTGAAAAACACATCCTTATCATTGAATTTAAATGATTTATTTTCAATCAAAACGGACATATGCCCTCATTTGTACCCACAGCCCACATTGCTTCATTCCCTACCCTGACCGTTCGCTACAATCTCAAATAGCAATGCCAGATGTTGAATTGCAGCCTGCATAATACTCATGCGGTGACAGCAGATCAAACCTCGCCATTTTTCAATAAATCACTAGCCGCTTAGTTTTCGTTACCCTCCCTGCTTGAATCAGAGCATGTTTAGCTATTGCCAGCCACTCCACCGACCCAGTTTTCCACTCGCAGCCCGGGTACGCGTCCAAATTCGCGAACGTTATTCGTTACCAGTATCAAGCCCGCCGAACGAGCATGTCCAGCCAGCATAGCATCATACGGACCGACAGGCGTTCCTTTTCCAGCCAGTTCAGCGCGAATCTGACCGGTATGGACAGCAGCATTAACACCATACTCCAACACTTCCAGACGCGCGGAAAAACCTTCGACCACAGCCAGATTCTTTTCAGGATTAACCGATTTTTCCGCACCATAAATCAACTCCATCAGCGTGATTGAACTGATGGCAAATTGCCCGTAATAGCGGTAAAAAGCCGCCCTGACCTCCTGCGGTTTGTTCTTGATGGTGTAAATACAGATATTGGTATCAAGCAGATATTTGAGCATTACAGTTCTTCCCTGATCTGTTCATCAGGCTGCTCCCGGTTGCTCATGAAGTCAGAGGTGACGCTTGCCCCTTCAAACCAACTGTCCCAGCTTTCACCCGCCGGAGTGATAATACGCGTGCGACCGATAGCGACGATATCGACCTGCTTCACATCATCGGGCAGTGCAACGGCTTTAGGGAGTCGTACCGCCTGGCTGCGGTTGCTTTTGAATACCGTGGTTTTTTCCATGATGCTCTCCTTGGATAAATTTTGCGCTATAGGTAGCATAGAACGTTATTGGGATATGTCAATGGGATATACGTGAAGCGCTTTTTACGCTATAGCGTCGTTTTAATGTTATCAGGCACAGAAAGCGGTAATGTCAGATATTCCGCGATCCAATCCAGCGACTGTTGCCACTGGTCGAGCGGTACATCCGCGTCGATCCTCCATGTATTCGGGCAGTGATGATTCGCCAGCAGCAAAACCACTCTGACCAGAAATCCATAGGGATGACCATATGTCAGGCATCGTACGTGATTTAAAGCCCGGCGTAAACGGCACAGTAGAAACGGATCTCCCGCCTGTTGTGCCGCCCTATAGCCGTTAAAGGCAATAACGCCAAGCCCAATTAAACTGTCGTCATAACGTAGCGGCGTATTCCCCGCCATTTCGCAAATCGTCAGATGACAATATCCTGCGGTTTCCGGCCTCTGACGAATGAAACGATGCGCCCGGGTAACATCGCGGCAAAGCCGCAACCAGTTCTCCTGCGGGGCGTCGGCAATATGATGAATGTGGTAGATACCACCTTCGGAAGAAAGTGACGTTTTCATGAAAAGTATTCCAGAGAAGAGTTAAGGAAAAGAAAGTGCGGTGAAAATGCGTGCGTTCGGTAATCACCTCGCCGCCAGCATCCCCGGATAGTGTCTGGCGATGATGTCGTTCATCTGGTCGATCAGATCGGGGCGCTTGAAGGTGAGATGCCCGGTGCCTTTCTGAAAATAACGAATGCTGAAGAACTCATCTTCATAGGCCTGCTGATGCGGATTATCGCGGATATGGTCCATCAGCCGAATAGTGATATCGCCACGGTTATCGGGTATGGGCTTGCCATCCAGCAGATACAGCATACGCTCCAGATCGGCCAGCTGATCGCGTCGCCAGCCCCAGTTCAAGCCAAAGCCCCAGCGGTGGTGTGTCACCAGATTGCTGATGATAATCTTCTTGCCAAAGTAACAGGGGTGATTAGTCTTGTAATCCCATGACAGCCCTTTGAATACGTTGATTATCCCGCGTTCGAACACTTCCTGCTTGCTCTGGTGAAGCTGCTTAAAAGTGCTGAGGATATTGGCTTCGTTGATCGGCGGTAGGTCGCCCTCATCCAGATTTTTATGCCACTGGCTGCGGGCTTCGGCGTCCATCAGCGACAACATGCCGGATTTGTGCATCAGGTCGCGCCAGATATTGCGATCCAGCGTGCGGGTGATGGCCTGCATTGCCTTGTCCGGAGCTTCCATCAGCCAACAGTCATAACGATGTCCCTGCTTCAGCGCCCAGTCTTCGACTGTGCCGCCGCCAATATCGGACGTAAGCAGAGAAACAGACTGTAACTGATGGATAAGCTGCTCTATCTGTTGCAGAGCAGCGTCACGCCCGGCAACGATGCGCTCGATGCTGGTCGAACACATCAGAGCGGTGTGTTCGGTCAATACCTCGGGTTCAGTTTGCATAGTTTGTATTCCGTACATAAAAGCAAACGCGCCAACCAAAAGTGGCAGGTGCATTATGCAACAGGGAAAGGAAGAAGAAACGTCAGGCAGGCAATTCAGGAAAGCGGCTCGCAATCTTTAGCGGCTTGCATTAATCCAGTGGCGCGTCTAGCACGGAGAATATCCACCGCCGTAATAAACGGCGACTGCTTTTCCAGCAGATGACTCAATAATCTCTGCCAGATGTTAACCGGCGGCAATACGGTATTACCCGGCACGCCGGGTGCCGGTATGGAGTTGTCAGACATGGTTTTTCCTTTATATAGGAGAGAGATAAAACTGAGGTGAATGTTGGTGAAAAGTATCGTGGCGCTACAGCCAGCCGCGTTCGGCAAACGACACTACATCGGTCCCGCCGATCACCAGATGGTCGAGTACCCGGATATCAAGCTGTGACAGCACTTCTTTCAGCCTGTCTGTAATATGTCGATCGGCCTCACTGGGTTCGGCATAGCCGGACGGATGGTTATGCGCCACGATCACAGCGGCGGCATTATGACGCAGCGCCGACTTGAGGATTTCGCGCGGATGCACTTCGGTATTGTTAATGGTACCCAGCGCGGTGATTTCCTTTTCTATCAGACGGTGCTGGTTATCCAGATACAGCACCATAAACACTTCTCGCTCTAAAGCGCTGAGTTCCAACATCAGCCAGTTTTTGGTGTCCTCCGACGTTATGAACTGACGTGCATTTTTACGCACGCGCTTTTCCAGCAGGAAGAGCGCCTGACGGATGATACGTTGCTCTCTGGACGCAACGCCGCCTGCCAATTGACTGCATGACATAGTGATTCCTTTTTAGATATGAAAAAACATTTGAAAAACGTATTGATGAATTACCAAATAGTGGTGCGGATAGTTGAATTATTTAGGTAAAAATACACGACGAGCAAATTCACCAGTGGTGCGAACGGTAAGCCAATCCAAACCACCACTGACAAAACCACCAAGCAGCGGAGTATATCGGGGAGCAGTTCCTAAAAGTCGTCCTGTTGCTAATTGACCAACCAACTTTGTCGTCACTAATTTACTGATTTCCTGAACGTCCTTATTTGACAGACGGGATAATAAATGTCCGCCACCTAACCTCAACGTTTCTTTCACGGCACTGGTCCCCAGACAGATATAAATAAAGTTACGAGTACGAATATCGTAAACGCTGTAACCACCAATAATCGCAATAGCAGCGATCATGCGAATCTGAATAAACAGCAATCCAGTCAGACTGGCGGGTAATGTGACGGGGAGAACAGTAATACCACCCAGTCCGGTAATAAACCCGCTGGTCGCAGCTTTTACTGACTCCCAGCGAATCAAGTTCGCTACTGCATCGTTCTTAGTGGGAAATGCCTTCCGATAGTTGTCCGCCAATTTTTGTGCCGAATCCATACCGGGAATTCCCTGAATGGCGTGGTCATACAGCATATCCAGCCAACGGGAAAAATTTTTGAAAGACGTACTTTGATCCATATATCACCATTTAGGTTAAATGAAAAAAAAGCCCCAGCGAATGGCCGGGGATAGAGTTCATATTGGTGATATAGGTTTATGATTTTTTTATTTGTTTTTTATCTGCGACACAGAATATCCACGGAACTTATCTAGTTTTCTCTTGCTTTTTTCTTTTTTATTGTGCGGAATCTCCTCGACAGAATCTGATTCTTTAGTTGATTCCACCATACTTTCCCGTTTGATTATGGAGTTAAGAGTATAAACAGGATAACTCTCTCTTGCAATACAAGTAAGGTAACGTTCGTATTTCTCCGTGTCCTCTGCCAAGCAATCGTATTTATAAATCAAACTTTCCGTTCTATTGAAATCGTTATGGACTTGATGTTTTTTATTATTCGACAACATGGGTGATCTTATTGAATATAAGTTAGAAACCTTATCGTTATAAACTTCATTATTTCCATAGTTTTTCGAAATTTCAAATATTAGTGAGCAGCCAGAACCATTTGTAATATTCTCCCAAAGCTGTTTAATTTCAAGTGCTAATCCTGAATTAAATTCACCATCAGAAAGATAGAAGTTAATATGAATATATGGCAACCCATTATAGTCTCTCAATATTACCCAAAAATACCCAACTATCTTCTTTAGCAATACTTTTTGTCTGGAGAAATTAAGAAATTTTCTCAAGTAATCTACAATTCTGGCATACGCAGTTTTTATAGTTTCTGCATTCTGTATTTTTGACGATTCGGATGTTCTGTCATTTAATGAGAAGGAGAATCGAAGAGAGTAAAGAGATGAGTTCTTAGATTTCAATTTATGGTAATGAAGCAAAAGAGAGTCAAGCAATTTTGATTTATTCTCTAATAATGGACTAAATTCAGATCTAATTATTTTTATATTTTCTTTGTGCTCATCAAAAGAGATTGCTTCGGAAAAAATTGTGCCAATTTCTTTTTTAGCATCATCTAGTAAATCACAGAAGAAACCATTATCACGATTAAAATAATAGAGACAATAATTACTTTGCAATAAAGTAATCCTTTTTTCTATTTTTAATAAATTTGATATTTTCACCAACTCTTCTTTTTTTAAATAAATAAAATTAAAATCTTTTTCAAAAAAATTCATAAAACCTCACTTAAAACATACAAGTTAGTTATTTAAAATAATACAAGATAATATCAAGAAAGTATACAACTTACACTTACCCCAGTAAATACGCCTAATTATCCACTCATAATCTGTACACGGTGATAACCGTAGAACAAGGGGAAATGTATAACCTTTCTGTAATTTTTTATCCATCAGAAGTATGAGGTGAGCAGTACCGTTGACCAGAAAACACGGCTGCTCATTCCCATAAACCTGATACGAGATCACGCCATGAACGATCTTCTTAATGATAACGAAATGGTCGATATGCAATTCATCACCGCTTACACCAAAATGACAGACAAATACTTCTATAAACTGATAAGTGAAGGGAAATTTCCCAAGCAGATAAAAATCGGAAGAAGCTCCCGCTGGTTCAAGAAAGAAGTCGTGGAATGGTTGATGGAACGGGTCAGAGAATCTAGAGGGTAATATCTTTTCATCAATATTTTCTTCATTACTAACTCCAGAGTAGTTCAAACAAAAAAATTAAGCCAATATTTATCTTTTCACAAACGCAGGGGATAGCTTTAGTGTGATTCGCAGTTATCTGCCAGGTCGGTTTGTTAATATATTAAATAGAGTAATAACGCTAACAACACTGATAACCACACAAGTAAACCCTATCGAAAGATATCACTCGACTGGTGGTAAACATTCCATCACACAGTTGATAGCTATCGCTGTAAGCATCCCATCACTATCAATAAATAATAGCCAAAGGGTGATTTATGTATGAGCTTAACCACAATCATGGTTCATTGAATTATGACTACCTTGATAAAATAATTGAAGTCATAGACCGTTCAGTAGCAGAGCATCCGAGGACGTTTGCTTTACGATTCGATCTTCACTTACCTAAAATTCAACAAAATGCAATTTATGGTCAGGATGCAATAGCAGGAAGAACCGATGCAGCAGTTATCTCCCGTTTTATTGATTCACTGAAAGCACATATCAGAGCCGATATTGCCAGAAGAAGCCGGAATGCGCGGGTACATCCCTGTACGATGAGATATGTTTGGGTTCGTGAATTTAACCCGTCATCTGTCATTATCAAGAAATGGCATTATCATGTACTGATTTTATTAAACAAGGATACCTACGCTTATCCGGGGAATTATCGAAGTAATGATAACCTGGCATCAATGATAGTAAATGCGTGGGCCAGTGCATTAGGACTGAACCTGAAAGCAGGTGAGAGTCTGACACATCTTCCTGAAAATCCATATTGCTACCTCAATAGTGGAGATCCAATTAGGTTTCAGGAGAACAGAAGACAGCTTATCTATCGGGTAAGCTACATGGCTAAATTAGCCACCAAAAGCACGGAGGACGGATATCGCTCATTTGGGTGCAGCCAGCGCTAACAAGCAATATATATATCCAGACAGTAACCCCATCATTCAATTCTCAACATTTTTTATTTACACGCCGGTATCTTTCCGGCGGACTCCAACCATCTTCCTCATGAAAAAAAAGAAAACAAATGGGTGGTTCGATGGAATAAATTTTAACAAGGAAAAGAAATAACATGAGAGCAAACCAACTTTTGGTTTCTCTGTCAGATAAATCTATTTACGGTGACCAAGATGAAATTTGATAAAATATATTTTGCTGAGAATGAACATGGCAAACCATTCAGTATTGATTTTCTGCCTATACGAACCACTGATAAGTTTTATTGTCGATCATGTGGCAACCCGTTATTACTCTGCACCACCCATACTGAAGGACGTTTCTTTAAGCATGATCTGGAACAATCGGATACTGATGGCTTATTGCAATGCTGTTATTACATTGCACCAGTATCAGCGAAACAACCCACCGTAGCCGGGATTTTGCAAGTTACCGATATGCCTAACTCCCCACAGCCCAAAGACTACATCTGCGTCATGTGTGATTACCGGTACCACGGGAAAAAGACCTGCCCATGCTGTGGACGCAGCATCTACACAACTGAAGTTGAAAAACGCGATGCATTCATCGAGCACGCGACTATTGATATCGCCAGAAAGCAGTGCGGTGAGGGCAATAGTGATGAATAATACTGGGCCACAGCAGGCACTTCAAATATGGTTGCAAACCTGCCAGCGCTGGCTTAATGACTGCTCGCGCCTTTCCATTCGCTATGGCCTTATCAGGAAGGAAGTACGGGCCTTTCATCAGTTATGCCTGACAAGCGCTACGTTGCATGGGGGATACAACACAATTGTAGCCCCACAGTTTTTGCTTCCAGCCAGGGGAGTGGCGGATAACAGTTGCATAGTGCCAAACGGCCGATACCTGGATGCGTCTTATCCACCTGGGGAAATCCAAACTGTTAACCCACTTCATCCACTGACCGACATTCTGCTAAGCGAGTGCAACCGCATGCAGCAGGATGAGCTAAGCCACGCCCTGCAACAGCTAACACTATCCTGCATCACCCCCGGCGCATCAGAACAACTGACATTAATCAGCTGGCATGGCCTGATTAACGGATATGGCGCGAATGACATTCTCTGTCTGGCAGGGAAAGCGGCAGATGGTATTGATGACTTCATTCAGCACTGGAGGGAGCACCACCCTATTCTGTTTTCACAAATTGAGGATTATGTGTTCTTTGCCTGTTTCAGTAACTGGTCCGCTTACCGTTAGTTTTAGCTTCCCTCCGTTATACAAAATATCAACATTCGCATTCGATCGCTTATAACGATCAATATCTGATAATTGATCTGTATAAACGATCATAGAAAATGTATTCGTCGCCGATAACAGTAGTTAGCTCAAGCAATCTGACATGAAAGTAATTAAAAGGAAGCAAGAGCTTGGCGATAAGAACCTGGAATAATGTTCATCATCTGAGCAAACATTCCCTGGCTATTTTATTGTTTTTATAAGGAAACAGACGGTTATGACAGCAAATGAGCATTCTTCAGTACGCGGTTTTTCACTGGCAACACTATTGTGGGGTATAGCCTCACTTGGCGTATCCGTTTTTTTTGTAACGCATAATAACTCGGCCATGGTATTGGGCGCGGGAACCGGTGCTCTGATATTAGCTGGGGTAATTGGAACTGCATTAGGTTGGCTTGGCGCACTACTTGGACAAGTCGTGCGAAACTTCGCCCATCCGGATGCCGTTTATACCTCCGGTGGTATTTTTAACCTGATAGGTATCCGTTTGTTTTGGTTATGTGGTCCTCAACTTATAGGCCTGGTTTGTGGCTCTGCGCTAGGTATATCACTGATACTGAGGTAGTTATTTTTATGTTTTTAAAGAAAAGATATTATCTATTCTCGGTATGTTTATTACTGACAGCATGTGGTGACGAGGTCAGTAATCTTAAAGGGGAATTTATCGGAGGATGTATTAAAGGCGGAGCGTCAAAAACTGTCTGCCAATGTACATGGGATAAATTGGCTGATAAATATTCATCTGACGTACTGATAAAAATAGAGAGTACGAAAAAAATCCCCGAGTCTTTTCCAGACGATAGTATGACTTTTGCACGACAATGTTTAGAGTGGCAATAGATGATTCCATTTTTGGTTTATGGAGTTTGTTACTTACTGTTCCTGCTTAATTATTAAATAGGGAGGGGATGTATGTCTGGTTTATACAAAGTACCGATATTATCTTTGGTAATCACTCTGGCAGTTATCGGAAATGTCCACGCAATAGAAATCCGACATACCGATACGGTATGGGCGGGACAAGGAGCATGCAGCGCACAATTTACGCTGGATAACGGCAGCGCTGACGATGAAGCAATAGGTAATCTGGAGATTACCGTAAATGTATCTGATAAAAACGGGAAAATTTTGCAAAAAGACACGCTGAACGTGGAGCCATTTGGCGATTCAGATGCTACCCGCTATCAAACCGCCTACCTGGAAGGTGAAAGCTATTGTGAGGATGACCTGACAATAAATATTGTCAAAGCGGTTGAGACAGTAAAAGGGAAAAAGAAAAATCATCCCCTTGCTGAATTCACCACAAGTGAATTTAAACCCTATACCGTTCTGGTAGACGGCAAGAAAGCAACCCAGTAAATTTCCGAGGCGCATTATGGTTTCGCTTAACACTAATTATTTAACGGTCCTGAATCAGCAGAGTAAATCGACCTCCAAGCTGGGCCAGGCGATTGAGCGCCTTGCTTCCGGGATACGTATCAACAGTGCGAAAGATAATGCCGCTGGTCAGGCCATCGCCAACCGGATAACCAGCCAATACAATGGGTTAACGCAGGCTAAAAGTAATGTGAACGATGGTATTTCCCTGCTACAAACGGCGGAAAGCGGGCTGGATGAAATCAATAACCGGTTGCAGCGCATACGGGAACTTACCGTTCAGGGATTAAACGGCACCTATAGCCAGGATGATGAAGATGCTATTCAGGCCGAGATCAATCTGAATTTAAAAGAGATAGATCGTCTGGTTTCCCAGAGCAGCTATAACGGTCTAAGTCTGCTTGATGGCAGTTCGGGGGAAGTCACCCTTCAGGTTGGCGCGAACGACGGCGAAACAATACCGCTGGATTTTTCCCCGCCGGGGTTCAGCGTTGATGAACTTGGGCTGACCGACCTGATTATCAGTGGTATCAGCGGAGAAGTGTATGATGAAAATACGCTGACTGGAATCGCCTCGAATATTATTTTAGACAGCGCAACGACTACGACAAGTTATTACTATCCCGACAGTTCATTGACCTCGCCGACATTGGTACGCAGCAGCGGTAATAACCGGTATTATATTCAGGCGCAGGATGAGCAGGGAAAACCGGTTTATTACCTGGCGACTTATAATGCCTCGCATGATACTGCGACAGGGAATAGCACGGCGACTATCCTGGCACTTGCATCGTCCGCACTTTACACGTCGGTGACACAAATTGATGACCAGGATATGACTACCGCAACATTGTCATTTACAGATAGCAATGGGAATACCATTGATTCGGATAACGCCAGGTTATTACAGCAAGGTAGCCAGTATATTCTTGAAGTCGATGACGGTTCAGGCAACTACAAATATTATAATGCATCGGTTAGCGTAACGACTGATGGCACCGATACGCAGGTGAATATTGCGGCAAACAGTGCGACAGCAAATAACCTCTTTTCCGCTGTGACCAGCGTGAGCGGAACATCAGCCATCACCATTGACGCAGAGAATGTCACTATTAATTACACTGATAGCGATGGCAATCAATATAGCGATGTATTGAGTACAGATGAAGACGGAAATTACATTATGAATATTTCCGCTGGCGGAACATCAAGCTATAAGACTGCAACCATCGTCAGTCAGGCGAATAATAGCCTGTTGCTCAAAACAATAAATGGCAATGGGGAAGTTCAAATCTATTATGAAATGAGTATCACCGCCAGCACTAATGCCAGCACCAATCAGACCGTTATTAACATCACCGAAGTGGGCGAAGGCATTCGTCTGCGTAATCCTGACAATCCATTGGCCGTGATCGATAATGCTATTGCTCTGGTGGATGCCAAACGCAGTAGCCTGGGAGCAATGGAAAACCGTCTGGAGTCAGTGATGAATGTTCAGACGAATACCATAGAATCGCTTAGCGCTGCCAATTCCCGTATTGTCGATGCAGATTATGCCGTAGAGGTGTCGGAAATGGTTAAGGCACAGATCCTGCAACAAACAACCGCTTCTATGCTGACGCAGGCCAATCAGCAGTCGGAAATTGTATTGACGCTATTGCAGGGATAATGGCGAATTGATCTGGTGCGAAAATACGTTCTACCTGTCATATTTCAGGTGGCGCCATTCACCAACGCTGACATTATCTTCGGTACATCGGGCTCATCAGTTCCAGTAACGCCCAGGCATCCGTAACGCCTCTTGAGCGGCAGGTTGGTGCAAAGTGCCTGATGCTTGGCCGCATTTATCACCTGGTGCGGCTTGCTCGACGCCACCGTTTTCCCACCGTGTGTGTTTTCACTTTTCCCTCGCCGATAAACCCAACCCGAAATGCCAGGCGAAGCAGTATCCACTCGCTTCTTTTTCATACCGTTACACGAACAATTAACCGCTGCGCCTTCGATCGTTATTACCGATCGATGCGATCTAATCGATCTATGAAAACGATTATCTTTTGATCATGTTCCCTGATAGGATCTTTCCGAAAATAAACATAACCCAATGTTTTATCTGTTTTTTATTCCTTTTAGCGGGAAGAGGTTCTTATTGCCTGACGTCATGCCAGATGGCCCGTTAATAGCCAGATAAAAGCTACCAGTTGGGTCTGTCAACCCAGGATGGGCGATTAACCAATACTTCGGGAAAATGATTAAAGGCGTTTGTATATCAATGAATAAAAAAATAAATCTCGAAGCCACTCTTCTAATATCGAAAGGCCAACACCGGGCATGCTATTACCATCCATTAATGCCGGACAAATGTATCAAGGTACATTTAAACGAGGAATGTAATCGAGAAACTATCAGGGAAATTAAATACTATAAAAAAATAGCCGACAAGTCATTTTCAGCGCCAATCATAGCACAATATCACGGAGTGATTAAAACCAATCTGGGGCTGGGCTATGTTTTTGATCTGATAAAAGACTATAGCGGAGAAGTATCAAAAACGCTGTCGTATTACTTATCAGAAAAAATGCTGTGTGAAAAATATAAGATGGGAATATCTCAGGCTTACAACCGCATGAAAACACTGGCAGAACAGCATGCCATCGTCACCATGACATTGAAACCTTACAACATCCTGTATCGATTAAGAAATCAGGACGAGGGAGATTTAATCATCATTGACAATCTGGGATGCGCGAATTTATTTCCGCTGGCTTATTATTCAGAATTTTTCGCCAGACAAAAACTATCCCGTCGCTTTGATGATTTTGAAAAAACTCTGATGCATGAATATGGCATAAAGCTTTCTTTTTCTATTATCATGGATATACAAGGCAATTAATTATGTTTGATTTTAATATCATAAAAAACATTATTGACATTGATAATACTTCAGATGGAAAAGAAAATATTTTCCATGTAGCATATGGCGTCGATGGGGATTTTGTTTATGGCGTTGGTGTTTCAATAGCATCCCTATTGTTGAACAATAAAGATATTCACTTTAACTTTCATGTTTTTATCGATTCTGTAGATGAATCAAGGATTAAGTTATTTCAAGAGTTATCTTTAATAAATAAAACAAAGATAGTCTTATATGAAATAGATGGAAGTGGATTCAATAAACTTCCTATTCCATCAAAAGCATGGAGTCCTGCAATTTATTATAGATTATTAATAATCTGGTACTTATCCAACTCATTAGATCATGTTTTATATTTGGATGCAGATGTTATATGCAAGGGAAGTGTTTCGTACTTTTTGAGTTTGAATTTCGAAAACAATGCGATGGCATATACTGTTGCTGATGATCATGCAAAGCAAAAGTCAAATCTTGATAAGATAGACACGAGAAAATATTTTAATTCTGGTGTTATGTACATGTCAATTAAAAAAATGGCAGAAAAAAAAGTACCAGAAAATGTATTACAACTTGTTCAGAACAACAATTTTTTATATCCAGATCAAGATGCGTTAAATATACTCCTGAATAAGCATGTTGTTAATATAGATAAAGTTTATAACTATATATTTTCTATCGATAGCTATATAACAAAAAGAAGGTCTGGGAATTTACTTATTAGCGATGATGTCGTCTTAATTCATTATGTTGGATTGACCAAACCATTTCATAGCTGGAGTAAATTTTACAAGGAGATATGTTTTTTTGAACAGGCAAGAGAAACATCCCCCTGGCGTAACGTACCATTATTAAGCCCTGTAAATTATAAGCAAATGTCGAGGCAAAAGTCTCACTTTAAACACAACCATAAGTATTTTCTTTTTCTTGTGTCTTATTTCAAATATTTAAAACTTAAATTTTTTTCAAAGAAATGATAGGTTACGAATGAAAATTTTTAGCAAAATAAAAGGCTCTGGTTTTTTTGGAAAAAAATGCGAGTATAAATTATTAAACATTAATGTTTTATCTATTATAAGACATTATGCACATGATGAAATCCGGTTATTCAGATTTCCAATTTGGCAAAAAAATAGAAACGATAACTCTAGAATTATCCTGAATGAACAGAAACAGTTAAAAAATCTAGCACTAGCAGACTCCTTGTCTTCGAGCAATATTAAACGCCGCATTCTTTTCGTCGTAGATTATCTTCAAGAGACTGGCGGTGTGGAATCACGTATAACACGCCTATTTTCTTTTTTACAAGAAAATGGCTACTCTCCGATGATCATCTCCACATGCAATCGTTACAAACAACTTCTTACCTTTCCTAATTTTTCGCTTGATTACAAAGCACCTAATGCAACCAAACTCTTTATGGCACTGATAGAAACGATAAAGCCTGATGTTGTGGAATTTCAATTTAAATCGACTCGTTTTTTCCACGATATAGATCTCGATGATTTACTTAAAATAACAAGAGTAGGATGCTGTATTCATGAACAACTAAAAATAGATCAGGAACGGCTCAATAAGCTCAACTACAGAACGGCCAGTACTTATAGAAAAGGTATTTCCAATGTAACCCATATTTTAAATTGGATTGAGAATATTACCCCTGTATGGCAGCATAAGAAACAAAGCAAAGCGCTTTTCATCTCTCGCATTGAACCCGATAAAATACTTACCATCATTAATTTCATTACCATATGCCATGAAAACGGATGGGATTTTGAGATTGCCGGCACCTATGATAAAGAAAAAAATAGAGAAACAGTTGAAAAGATAGTGTCTTTAGGTGTGCCCAAAAGTGCATTTATTGGCCATATCGACACGATAAAATATCTGAAAGAGAATGTAGATAATTATCTTTTTATTAGCGGCGTTGGCCAGATCCCTATAGAAGCGGTATCGTTAGGATATCCCGTACTTATAACACCACATCTGGATAATCCTGATTTTTCCACATTTGTCACGCCCCGGAATATTGTTTTTCTCCAACAAAATAATTTTGTAATTCGAGAGATTCCTGAAGATCATCTTTCAGAAATAGGAAATGTTAGTGCGTTTAAAAATTCGTTAAATAAAGGCGAAAGACTGGCTAACTTTCTCCCTCAAAATGAAATGCAAAAATTATGCGACCAAAACATCATTCTTGGAAAGTATTTTGCTTTGTTAAATAAATCGGGAAATAATAAAAAATGAAATCACCTTCTATTCAGAAAAGATTCTTATGGTCTTCCATGTTATGGATTTTGATTTTTTTCTGGTATTTTTCATATACCTTTCAACTGGTTATTCTTTTTTCCAGATACAGTGGATTTAACAGATCAAGGGATGCATTACTATACAATCTGCTGGCTCATTCCGGTATTTTTCTTTCCCTATCAGGGTCGCGCTTACGCCTAAATTCTGAGGTGACGTATGGGTAATAAATTTTTTTCTTTATCGAAACGGAGTAATCTCCCGCGTTTTAAATGCTCAATTCGGTTTGTCTGGCTGACAGCAATTTTTATTTGTTTGGTCTTCTGGATTGCCGTGATTATGGGGGTCATACATGTTTATTCTTTATTGATGGGAGCGTGAATATATCAGTCATTAAAGAAAGTATTCAGTTAAAATGCCTCCTTTGCCGTAATACGCATTGGAATCTGACCAGTTATCAATAGGCCACATACATCTGAGGAGCTTAACGCCTTGACTGGTGTCCGTATCACGCTTCTTGGCGTACTGTCAGGGGCTGGCATGGTGAGCCGGTGGACTCGCATACGGCCGCTCTGGCTGCCCATGCGTTATCGCCTCGTTTCCACATTCGTCATTCTCACGGTGCTGTTTGGCGTCCCGATCTATAAAAAAATGATAAAGCAAAATCTGCCGGGAGAAGAAGCCGTTGCCTACCTAGCCGGACGCATAGGCACCACCGCGCCATGGCAATTTATCGGCAGCTATCTGGAATACCGGCACCAGCTCGCCAGTATGGAATCCATGCTGCGACAGAACGCTGCTTTACCGCCGCTGCCGAATCTGAAAGACGCCAACGGCGATATTCCCCGCACGCTGGTGCTGGTTATCGGCGAATCCACCACCCGCATGAGCCTGTATGGCTATCCCCGTCCCACTACGCCCTGTCTTGACGCATTGCGCAAAAGCGATCCTAATTTAGTTGTATTCAATGACGTGGTAGCGCCTCGCCCTTACACTATCGAGTTGTTACAGCAGGCGCTGACCTTTGCCGACCAGCAACAGCCGGATCGTTATCTTACTCAACCATCGTTAATGAACATGATGAAACAGGTCGGGTATAAAACGTTCTGGATCACCAATCAGCAAACCATCACCAAACGCAATACCATGCTGACGGTATTCTCATAGCAGACAGATCGGCAGTTTTATCTGAATAACCAGCGGACGCAGAGTTCCCGACAATATGACGACGCCGTGCTGGCGCCCTTTGACGAGGTGTTGCGCGATCCGGCGGATAAGAAATTTATCGTGGTGCATCTGCTTGGCACGCATATGAAATATCGGTACCGCTACCCGGAAAGCTATCAACGCTTCAATGACCGCAAAGGCACGCCCGCCGGTTTAAGCGAACGGCAAGCGGAGACTTACAACAGCTATGACAATGTGGTGCTGTATAACGATTTTGTTGTCAGCAGCCTTACCGAAACCTTTGCCCGCCATCAGCCCAACGGTTTTCTGCTTTATTTCTCCGACCACGGCGAGGATGTATATGAAACCCCGCCGCATAACGTGCTGGGCCGCAACGAGGGCGCGCCGACCCGCGCCATGTATACCGTTCCATTTATTTTGTGGCAGTCACCGGAGTGGCAAAAAAACCATCCCCGGCAATACGACCCATATGTTGACAGAAAATACAGCATCGCTCATCTAATCCATACCTGGGCGGATCTGGCGGGATTGAGCCATGACTTCTACGAACCGGGGAAAAGTCTGGTCAACGTAGATTTCGGGCTGGCAACCCGCTGGATCGGCAATCCGTATGAGAAAAACGGATTGAAGGATTTTGATGCGCTGCCTTTCGCCGTAACCGAATGAAATTGAGCAGTAGCCCACAATGTGCACTCTAATCGTTGGTAGCTTCAACGTGATCCAATTAGACAGGATAAGGGGACTATAGCCATTACTTTGTGCTGGACTACCCGTTCGCCAAACCAGCTCTTCGGGTATCTCAAGCCTTCCATCTCAAACAAAGGAATCCCGCCTAAATTACCATGCGGGATATCTGTATCGGGAACATAGGAGTATTGCTTCAATGCTCAATTAACGAACTAAACGCACTGCCTCATAAAAGATTGATTAATATTCGGTCTCTGTGGGTCATTTCCTTGTGAAATATTCCCATACAACGCTAGATTTTTTCACGTCAAAGAAGGTATGATTTACGTCAAAGTACGTGATTAATTACGTAACCTGAAGACTCATATCAGCCAGGACACAATCATGGCATCTTTTGACACTGACTATTGCTACTCATTCCCTGCTGTGCGGGGAATTCAAGCTAATCGACCATTCTACATCGCCACGTGCCCAATGCGCATCATTCCAAAAATTTTCAGTTTTGATGAAAGCGAAGTGCCCCCTGAGTTACGTGCTCAACGCATATTAAATAAAGCACGCATTCCTGAAATGGTTAAGTATCTTCTTGAAAATCCTAATGACTATGTGTTTTCGGCTTTAACAGCATCAATAGCCGTTGATGTACAGTTTGATGAGTTTCCAGGTTCTAACAACCTTGGAACATTGCGTGTACCCATGGAAGCACAAATTCTCATCAACGATGGTCAACACCGACGTAAAGCAATTGAAGATGCCTTGGAAGAACGTCCAGAGCTAGGACAAGACAATATTCCTGTCTTATTTTTTGTGGATGAAGGACTTAAACGGAGTCAGCAAATGTTCGCGGATCTGAACAAATATGCCATACGTCCCAGTCCATCGCTGTCGGCCCTATATGATCATCGAGATATTGGCTCAAATCTAGCACGCTACTTGGCTATGTCTATTGAACCATTCGTGGGGTTAACCGAACTGGAGAAGTCGGGTATTAGTGCACGTTCCAATAAACTCTTTACGTTAAGCAGCATTAAGCAAGCAACCCGTGCATTGTTGGGTAAAGATCCTAAAAAATGTGACATTGAAGAAAGTACTCATACCGCTACCCTATATTGGCAAACCATTTTCCAGGTCATGCCCGACTGGCAACTTGCAGCCAAAAAAGAGGTCTCCCCTTCGCAATTACGTCAGGAGTACGTGCACGCACATGGTATTGGTTTGCATGCGTTAGGATTGCTGGGGCGTAGCTTGCTAGCAGAACATCCTGAACACTGGCAGCAGAAAATCACTGAACTCAAAACGTTTGACTGGCGTAAAAGTAACCCGGAATTGATTAAGAGAGCAATGCAACATGGGAAACTGAGTAAAACCAGTACTGCTATTCAGTTAACTTGTAATGCATTAAAGAAAGCGCTGTCACTTCCTCTCACCTGTGAAGAAAAAGAGCTAGAGGCTCAAATGGTTAACTCATGAGTAAATTAGTTCAGGCCTTCGATCTGGCCGAATACGAAGATTTTATTAATCAGGAGCAGTTCGCCGGACGTCCTCTGGCCGAGTATGTAGCCGAAGTACAAAGAATTTATTGTGCGGATAAGCGTCCGTGGGTGATTGGGTACAGCGGTGGTAAAGATTCTTCCGCTGTGATCACGCTGGTGTATCTGGCCTTACTCGGCCTGCCCCCGGAAATGCGCAGCAAAGATGTTTTTGTGGTGTCATCCGATACACTGGTGGAAACGCCGGTGGTTGTGGATTTGATTAAGAAAACGATGTTGCAGATTGAAGCAGGTGCAAAACGTAATAACCTGCCAATCACTCAGTACGCGGTGACGCCTAAAACCAATGAAACGTTCTGGGTAAATCTGCTGGGGAAAGGCTATCCGGCTCCCACCCGCAGTTTCCGCTGGTGTACCGAGCGTATGAAAATCAATCCGGTCAGCGACTTTATTAAAGAAAAGGTCAGTCAGTTTGATGAGGTAATTGTGGTTTTGGGTTCGCGCAGCAGTGAAAGCGCTTCCCGAGCACAGGTCATCGCAAAACACAAAATTGACGGCTCACGTCTGGCCCGGCACACCACACTGGCAAACGCCTTTATCTATACCCCGATTGATACCTGGGATGTGGAGGATGTCTGGAAACTGCTGCGCGGCGCATTTCGCTATGCCCAAGATGATATTGATGAGTGGGAAAGCCCGTGGGGCGGTAATAATCGCCCGCTCTGGACACTCTATATGGACTCTTCCGCACAGGGTGAATGTCCACTGGTGATCGATGAAAGTACCCCTTCCTGTGGTAACTCCCGCTTTGGCTGCTGGACCTGTACCGTGGTCACCAAAGATAAAGCGATGGAGAGCCTAATCAAGAATGGTGAAGAGTGGATGTCTCCGCTGCTGAAATTCCGCGATCTGCTAGCGTTTACCACCGATCCAGTGAATAAAGACACGTTTCGCAACTACAAGCGTCGTACTGGCAAGGTCAGTTATCAGTATGCCAAAGATGGCGAAGAAATTAGTGCCGAGCGTAAGCATGTTCCCGGCCCCTACTGGCTTAAGTATCGCCAGCAGTGGCTGAAAGAGCTGCTGGAGATTGAGCGCGATTTAAATGCCCAAGGCCATACGATTACGTTAATTACCCAGCCGGAGCTGCACGCTATCCGTCAGGAGTGGTTGAAAGATCCTAATGAGCCAGACTGGTATGACACATTACCCGGTATTTACCGTGACGTGTATCAGCGGGATCTGGACTGGGTAGTTGATGATCAATCACGCTTTGACGCCAGCGATGCAGATTTGTTGGTACAGATAGCTCAGGGATTTGATGTTGCACCAGAGATGGTCATGAAGCTGATTGAACTGGAAGTGTCAATGGAAGGACTCAGCCGCCGTCAGGGGATTTTTGACAAGCTCGGTACCATTCTAAAACAGGACTGGGGCAGCCTCGAAGAGATACAGCAGAACCAAGCAGCGCTACAAAAACGTAACGACCGGGATATTCATCAGGAAGAAGTCACCAGACTGGAAGCTGAACTTCAGGTTTTACAGCGCAGAATTGTCGATTCCAGCGAATCCTCTGTTTTAGTCGAGGAGGAAAACGAACGTGCTCATTAAACAACTAGTATTACATAATTTTCGGGTATTTAACGGTACTCACACCATTGATCTGGCTCCGAGAAAGCGTCCGCACGAAGTGAATCCTCGCCCTATTGTGCTGTTTGGTGGTTTAAACGGGGCGGGAAAAACGTCGATTCTGTCGGCGATCCGTCTAGCGTTGTATGGTCGGCTGGCGTTTGGCCTTGCGACTCAACAACAGGACTATATTGAACAGCTTAGCTCGTTAATTCACAACGGCGCGTACTATATTGAGCAACCTGAAGAAGCGGCTGTCGAATTGACCTTTACCTACAATAAGGGCGGCCATGAAGCGGAATTTACCGTTACGCGAGCCTGGAAAAAGGGTAAGAAAGATCGTCTCTCACTTCAACAGGATGGGCAGCCACTAAGTGAGCTGGATTACGATCAGTGCCAAGGGTTTCTTAATGAATTAATCCCGCATGGCATTGCCGATCTGTTCTTTTTTGACGGCGAGAAAATTGCGGAGCTGGCGGAAGATGAATCCGGCAATATTCTGCGCACTGCAGTGCGTCGTTTATTAGGACTGGATCTAATATCTAAACTGCGCAATGACTTAATGATTTTTGTTAAGCGTCAGCAATCCAGCCAGTTAGCGGGATCTCAACAACAGCAGATTGCAGAGCTTGAAAAACAAAGTAAAGAATTAGCCTGCCAGACTGAAGAGCTGCTGGAAAGAGCCGATTTTGCTAAAACGCGGATTGAGTTTCTGTCTAAAGATATCATCCGCTATGAAGGCTTGCTAAATGCTCAGGGTGGCGCATTTGCACAGACTAAAGCTCAGGAAAAACAGAGAGTTGATACGTTGCTGAAAGATAAGGAGCGTCTGGAAAAAGCACTGCGACAGGAATGTGATGGGTCGCTACCTTATGCGCTAGCCCCGAAGACATTAGCTCGGTTGCTGGGAAAAATTGCTGATGAAACCCAGATTAAGCAAACTCAAAGTTTTGAAAAAGAGTTGGGGCAGTTTTTAACTCAGCTTAAAAACGATATCGCATTGCGCTCCAGTACCACCAGTAAAATTGCTACAGAAGCGATTACCGATAATTTGAAAGAGTATATGGCAACTAAGCCTAAAGGCGATTTGCTGTTTGATATTTCTGAACGAGAAGCAGGTATGCTCCAGCAGTCGATTGAACAAGACAGCAAAAAGGCATGGCAACGCTTCAAACTTTACCGTACTCAGTTAGCGGAGGTTGAACAGCAGTTAGAGCAGGCTGCCGCCAATATTGCCCGCGCCCCGGAAGACGACCAGTTAATGGATCTATTTGAGAAACTGCGCGATCTGGATAAGCAGCGTGAAAAACAGCGGCAAAAATATCTTTCATTATTGGAAGATGCTAAACGGGTTAAGCAACAGCAACTAGATTGCGTTCGTCAGGTACAAAAAATGCATGATGTTGCCCGCAGTCAGCATGGCTTCAGTAGTGCGTTTAAAAACGCGCAAGAAACGATTAATTTACTCGACCGGTACAGTGATGTATTAACGCAGGCAAGAGTGAAAACACTGTCAGCGAATTTTGAAATCGCCTATCGCAAACTGGCCCGCAAAGAAGATTTGCAACTTAGCGCGCATATTAATCCGGAGACGTTTGACGTTGAGCTAGTTGATGAACAGGGTTCCGTCATAAACCGTAAGCTGCTTTCTGCCGGTGAAAAGCAGATTTATGCAATTGCTATTCTTGAGGCGCTGGCAAAAACCTCTGGCCGTGATTTACCGGTGATTATCGATACGCCATTAGGGCGTTTGGATTCCCAACATAGAGATAAGTTGATTAATCACTATTTCCCGTTTGCCAGTCATCAGGTGGTGTTGCTGTCTACAGATACGGAAGTGGATGAGCGTTATTTTGTCGATCAATTGCGTGATGATATCTCTCATGCTTATGAGATTGTGTTTAATGCACATACTAAATCATCGGCGCTGAAACCAGGTTATTTCTGGGAATTAACCAAGGAGGCAGTCTGATGCTCCCGAATCGAATGATGCTTAGTCGTCAGACTGAAGAGCAGCTTAAAAAATTGAAAGGGTATACCGGGATCACGCCGAATATTGCCTCCCGGCTGGCTTTTTTCCGCTCGGTGGAAAGTGAATTTCGTTATTCGCCTGAGCGTGATACTAAGAAGCTGGATGGCTCGCTGGTGTTGGATAAAATTACGTGGCTTGGGGAGACATTGCAGACTACGGAATTGGTGTTGAAGATGCTTTATCCGCAGATGACGCAGAAAGATATGATTAAGGCTTGGGCGGCGCATGTTGAGGATGGGATTTCAGCGTTAAGAAACTATCGCTCGGTAAAAGATTTTGTATACGGAGTATACAAATAATGGAAAATAATAAATCGATATTTACCCCATCTTTGCTAACAAAGCATGAAAATGGCCCACTAACAACGAATATATATATTGAGCCAGCATCCAGCGCAACATCAAAGGGCTTATGGGGATTTCAACCAACTGAATTATCAGCTATTGCATCTTGTATTACAGCTTTAGTGTCATTTTACATAGCAGTTCATACTGTTTCGAAATATAGAGCAGATAAATTACAGCAACAAAAAATAATTTTAAGAGAAAGAAAACTAACTTTGGCCAACAATGCAAAGGAAAAAATAGAAAAATTCTATGGTCCTTTAAATTCTTTATTAGAAGAGTCAAGGATTATCTATAGTCACTTTGCACTTAAAGAAAAAGAAAAACTAAAAGCTGATGGGAAATACTTTCGAACCCTACGCTATTTAATACAAAACAATAGCCATGACAACAATGGATTAGACACCCACGACAAAGAGTTGCTACTACAAATCATTGACATTTCAGATAAGATAATGTTACTGATAGAAAGTAATTCCGGGCTTGTAGATAATCCTGAGTTGCATACACTTCTTGGTAAATTGATAGCACACTACCGAATATTAAAATGTGCTGCAAGAGGAGTGTTAAACAAAGACAATTCCGATCTAGAAGACATAGTTTTCCCTCTAGAAATTAATGGTGCACTTGATAGTGAAATTAGGAAACTCCAAGTTATTATTGAATTCGATTCAAAAACAAAGAGTGAAGAATTAAAAAATAACAACATCATTTTTTATGATAAAAAATATATTGATTATTTTAAAAAAACATCATCATTGGATATGAGTGATATTTATAATGAGGTTCGTAGCCATTTTAGACCAGGAACTGCAATACTTGATGCAGGATGTGGTGTAGGTAGAGATACTGAATATTTTATAAAACACGGTTATAAGGTAACTCCTTTTGATGCTTCGAAAAAAATGGTGTACTTATGTAATCAATATCCATTTGCTTTTTGTGAACAATTTCATTTTAATGAAATTGACTACCCCCCCAAATTCGATCTGGTTTGGGCATGTGCATCATTACTCCATCTAAATGAAGCCGAATTCGTAGATGCTTCATTTAGATTATACAAATCGATTAAAAAAGGTGGGATAATATACTTTTCTTTGAAAAAGAAAACACAAAATACAAAAAGTGATAAAAGAGACTTTTATTACCACTCTTCAGAACTGATTACAAAAATATTTTCAGTTGAATTGAATATGACTTTGATAAAAGAGTGGGAGACCTATTCTAACTTATCTGATTCTAATGATGTTTTCTTAAATTATATATACAAAAAATAAAAGCATCTAAACTTCATTTCATCTAAAAAGGGTCTTAATTTATAGACCCTTTAATCACCCACCACTTTTCTCTATTGTAAAAAAATATACAACTCCTCCTTAATTACACTTGTGTGGTTATAAGTCAAAAAAATTCCTATCGATCTCATAAAGTTCATAAGTGCTGACTTTCGCAACACCCATACCATTTTGCACTAAGTACTCACACAATTGTTCTCCATCTATTAATGTAATAGTCATTCCTTGAGCTTTTTCAGCACTATTCATAGCTTGTTCAGTAAAATATGAAGATGAAAAGAAAACGCCTTTATGTGCGCCTTTTTGATTCATAGAACCAATAAATTCTCGAATCTCGCTGGGCGGAACTTTCTTGTTATTATATCGCTTTGCTTGGATATATATTTTTTCTAAACCAAGCTTATCTTCATTAATAATTCCATCAATCCCCTCATCCCCAGCCCCACCAATAACTTTACCAGCTTCAGATTCGTGCCACCCATATCCCATCTTTAATAAAAGCGTAACTACAAGCCGTTCAAAAAAAGCCGGATCAGAAGAGTTAATAGCATTAAGCAATTGATTTTTTATGGTCTCTATATGTTCAAGATATTTCCCATGAATGATCTCTTCTGGCAATTGATCTTTTGTAGCCTTTTCAATCTTTAGTGAGGGGATATTTGATACTTGTCCCTGCCATAAATCGTAAAGAGGTTTTGACTGCCCTACAGATTTAACTTCAATAAATATTTTTCGTGGTGATGCGCTCGGGAAATCGATGCCATAACAATGTTTTCTAATTTCACCCCGAACTACGGCCACAGGGTCTTTTGCACCAAATGAATAATATTCTTTATTTATGATAAAATCATAAATATCTTTGTGTGACAAAGGCTTTCCATGTTCCTTTAATACATTTACGATAGCTTCAATAATCGTCATTTAACTAACTCCCAAAATGCACGATCCCGCATTTTCTTAACCTGCTTATCCCCATCAACATACAGGCTAAAATGCTTCTCAAGCTGCCGAATCTGCCCCATCAAAGACTCCTGCTCACTTTTATCATCAACGTTAAATACAGCTTTGATATCCGCATTCCTAATCTCGGAAACACGATGGATCACCCAGGTTAAAATATATGAGGCATAGTTATTTTCACCAGTCTTAAAGTGGGTTATCTCCTGAGTTGACAGGATCGCACCAACGCCATACTCACGGCCTTCTTTAAGGATCTTACGGAGGCTGGAAAAATCCTGACGCATAAAGTTATCGGCTTCGTCCACCAGAATCATTTTGGTGAGCTGACGATAATCCCCCCGCACCACCGGTTTACCGCGCTTTTGCATCTGCGCGTAAAACAGATCCAGCGTGAGTGCGACCACCAGGTTTTGCACTTCTGGTGGGTAGCCAGCCAGTTCAATCACAGTGACACCGTCAATCAATTCGTACAGACTGGTCATTTTCTCCGGGATGGTTTCGAATATCTTGTAACGCGCCAGCTTAGAAAGCGCTGCGTAAAGCGAATCTTCTTCAACCTTTTCCTGATCAAGGAAGCGCTGCCATACATCTTCAATAGTCGGCGCAGTCCTTGACCATGTTGTCGGATCTTCAGGTGAAATTCCCGCTGCTTCGTAGCATTCTAAAATCAGATTTTCTAATTTGAGCTGCTGCTTATGGCCCAGTCCATAGGCTTTCGCCATCGTTTCCGATAGTCCACCAGCAGTATGGATTGGTAGCATTGGCGTGTCGCCAAACAGAGATAAGGGGTTGTAAGGCAGCTTAAATAACTTGTACTTTTTAGCACCCGTTGCATCAAGAAAAGCCTCATCCACATAGTCTGATTTGTAGTCGAAGATCAGCAAACCAATAGATTTACCATCAACGTTACAGGACTGATTGCGTATCAGTTGTGTGACCAGCGATTTAGTAAACTGGGTTTTCCCGGTGCCCATCGTTCCAATAATACCGGTATTGGTATTCATGAACTTCGCAGTGTTGGTTGGCTCCCAATGCAATGGATTCTGACGCGCAGCATCATGACCAAATAGGATCTGTAATGGCGCATCGCTAATATCAGGAGTCACTATCGGAGCTGCAGGCTGTAACGGCTCCGGTTCTGAAACGGATTGCGAAGCCGTTGTCGTTGCGACGTGTACCACGACCTCTGGTTGTGACGGACTGGTATCACACTCCGGCTTAAGTCGGTATTTTTCCGGCACTCGGTAACGTTCGGCAAGCGGCAGTTCATCCCCCTGTGCGGCAATCAACGAGGGCAACAGTGAATAAGGGATTTCAATCTGTAAGATATTCTCCGCCGTCTCTTTATAAGAGAGATCGAAGCAAGTTGCGCTGTCCACATGCGCCACGACGAAGCCGTCCGCATAGTCGTCCAACTCACCTAACTGATAGTCACCCGTTAACCACCATTCGCGTCGTTCCAACAAGGGAGCCAGTTTGTTGCTGTCCAGCACGCCGTACAGACGCAGCTTCTCCACCTGCATCAACACCTGGCGAATAAAGAGCGCCCGGTACAGTTTTGATGCCAGCGTTTGTGGTTCCAGAATATCCTGCTGTAAATAACGTTTCAGCTCGCGAGCCTGCTGGCCTGCATAGCTATAGTCAGGTCGCGCCCCGGTTTTAACTTCCAGCGGCAACAGATAGAGGCGGTTTTCTTTGAAACCAACAAAGAGCACATCATCAGAGATCGCACCTTTACGATAACCCTGTAAATTTCTCGATAAATCACTCTCTTTCATTTTCAGCCCGACATTGCCGGACACGCGGATCATTTCGGCCACCGATAACGGAATCCAGCAAATATCGGACTGGTACAACATAGATTGCACAAATTTGTACGCACCTATAATGCCGTGCTTCTCTTTACGCTCTCTTTCACTGGAGCGCAGCATTTTCAGCAGCCATTCACCGTTAAAGGCATTAAATTCAGCCAGCAAATGCTGACTATCAACAGCAGGTTGTCCTGACTGGCTTCCGGTCTGGAGCAGCCGCAGGAACAAATCAACCTGCTTCGTGACGGTGACGGCATCGTAGCCTGCGCAACTGGTGTATTGGTCAGAATAGTGGATAAGCACCACATCTTTCTGACTAGTGAAAAAGTCGAGGGTGACTTTAGGATCAATGATGGTGGTCCAGAGCGCACTATTGTAGGAGTAATTGAGTAGCTGTTTAAAATTGCCGCTCACGGCCAGGCCGATCCCTTGTCCGTGATACTGGCTGTTGCTTTGACGTGCGGGTTGCCACAGGCAGCCGATTAATCGGGCAAGACGCAGGGCGTAGTAGGACTCAGTATCCACATCACGCAGGCCAAATGCGGTAAAATAGGCATCCCCCTGAGTTTCAGCGCCTTCTCCTGCGATCAGCCCATGACAAAGTACCCCGCTGGACGCATCTTCAATGCGGATCTGGCGGCAATCCACCGGTGCCGTATTGGTAAAAAATGCCAGATGTGCATAGGCCAGCTTGTCGCTTTCTGACGGCAGGACAAACTTGCTGAACGTTAACCGGCTACGCAGCAGATCAATCAGCATATCGGCTTCCGCCCGCCATACGCCGCTGTTCAGATCGAGATCGTTTTTAAGCTGCTCATAGCTACCACTTTCGGCAAAGTGATCGAACATATTGGGTAGCAAACGTTCATCGTAGCAGTTCACATGCACCGAAATAGCGTGCTCTTTTTCCTGCTTAAAATATTCCACTAATCCCAAAAACAGCTCTTTAGCATTACCCTGATTAATGGCATTAATAATCAACGCATTGTTTCCGACGCTCTGGAACAATCGAGCGTAGGCGTCCGTGAACTCATTGAGTTTGTCTTTTACCAGACGCTTAATGTAGTCATGACTGACCTGTCGCTGAGGAACCACATCAATCCAGAAGCGGTTCTCCTCCACCGGCTGTAGTTGCGCGTATTCATGCTCACTGTGGTAAACAAACGGCATTAAGCCAGAAACCATCAAGCGATCAAGAGTAATCGGCGGTAGTGTGGCAAATGAAGCCGAATCGTGCTGTTCCGACTCAGCAACAATGGTTTCTGCCAGCTGTAGATGGTAGGCCAGCACTAGCGGATGCAACGGTGAGAGGCGCTCATGGCTATCAACGTGGAAAATACCCAAATGCAGAAGGCGTTTCTCCTGCAACGTCAACGCTCTGCTCAGGCCAATTTGCTGGAGCACCTGTTCAAACGTGGTGACAATGTAGCTGACCAGCGTGCGATATTCTGATGACCACGACACCAGGCTCGGCAGGGTATTACGCCGATGATAGTAAGCAAATAACTGCTCATAGGCATTATGGAGTTCGGGGTAGCTAGCAAGAAGTTCATCCAGCGCAAACTCGCGATCGTCGCTTCCCGTACCCAGCAGACGTCGCTCAATCAATAAGGCTTCCAGTATCAACAACTGCTGACGAACGCCGACGACCTTGTGTTCAGTATTATCGAGTATGATGCGCCCTTTTAGTCGGTTCCAGGTTGCATTGCCCTCTTCCTTGAACAACTTGTTGAAACGACTTTGGTCAAAAAGCAGCGGCAACGTTAGCCCTTCTTCTGCTCCCGGCCCCTCGATGTTAAACGACAGACGGGAATCACCGGAAACGAGCGCAAACCGAACCAGGTCACTTTGATTTGCCAGCGTCTCAAAATTCACCTGAGCATAATGCTGGCAGTCGATGTCTTGGCTCTCGTCATCCAACGTACAGGTCAGGTTGCCAGACTCGGCAATACGCAGCGTGTTATCTTCCAGTTGCAGGGTTATTTGGTCTTTACCTGGCTCAACGCGGTAGCAGTGCTGAATATCGTTTAGCCAGAATTGTCCCTGCTCGACCAACAACAGGCGAAATTTATACTCTTCGGCTGAATTATTGCGGTTGGTCAGTTCGAGACTAAAGAAGCAAGGATGCCCGTCAAAAGGCACCGATGCCATAATGCGGGAAATCTTGCCTCCCGCCCGGCTAGTGCGCCAGAAAGATGCATTCTTTAACTGGCGATTATGGGCAATCTTAATCTGGTTATCCTGAAGATCATTACCCTGAAAACTGAACTCTAGCTCAGCCTTTGATTGCCCTGACTGCACCTGCACCAGCAGGCTGATGTCACGTTTGCCTGCCTTACTGGCGCTTTTCGCCCGTTGCCAAATCTCGCCGTTTTCGACGGAGACGTTCTCCAGCACCAGTTTTTGTTCACTATTCTGTTCTTTCTCTTTCCTATAGTCGGAGAAATCAAGCTCACGCCAGTCATCCTTATCAACAAAATGGTCCTGTATGAATTTTGCGCTGAACTCAGTTAGAACATTCTCCAGTTGCCCGCTGTAACGTTCAACGCTGTCCTCTATCAGCCGATATAATTTGCGGTTCTCATTCAGCCGAGTACGCAGCTGTTTTTGGCTAAAATTTAGCAGTTCATCATCTTTAAATAGCTTTAGCTCGGAGAAGTCCAGATTCCCATCTTCCAACAGACGATATAACGATGAAAATCCAAATACTGTGGCCCCTTCATCCAGTACCGTGGTTAATTGATCGTCAAGCAAACAGCGAGAGAGCTCTGGGCTCTTGCTATCAGGTGTGATGAGCTTTTCAAGCTGGTGTCGGAAGGTGGCGGGGTACCAGACAGCATCCGGTGCAGCTAAATCTTTTGTGCTGTTAATCAGAGTATCCAACATACTGTTATGAATAATCAGCAATGCCGTTTGGGCAAAAACGCCGTCACGACCAGCGACCCGATCGCGCAGGTGAGAGATATAGTTCTCCGTAAACGCCGGAGCATGGGCACCATGTAAAACCGGAATAAGGTGAATGCCATTACATGGAATATAGGCAATATGTTTTTCTGGAGTTAACTCCAGTTGATTGCCATCAGATAATGAAACAAAAGCCTGCCAGAGTTTTAAGGCATTATCGGGATCGGGGGATTTAAATTGATAACGCTCTCCAGGCTGTATAATACCGCTTACCCACTCAACAAAGGTTTTAGCCAGATAGGTTTCATACGGTTTTACGGACATATACGGCATCTCCACTATCACTCATTCTCTCAACGTTTCCCATGCGTTCATAAAACGCAACCAGCGTTTGTGCTGACTGGTTATCCAAATAAAATCCACGCTGTTCAAAACCGCGAAGTAACTCATTCAGCCTGAGCTTGTCGTTTTTCCCAACAGTGAGATTGGTCAGTAACAGAAGACGATCCTGATTCAGTACCAGTACTTTCCCCGCGCGACCCCGAACCTGAATAAAGTCGGTACAAATTTGGCTTTCTAACTCATTAATATATTTCCGATTAACCGTTGCCCGGTCAGATTTTTTATCCTGAAACTGCTCAACAGCGACGGAGAGTAGCTGCTTGAAGGCATCCGTCAGATTTGCAACCCGTTCACGATCGGGAAGCTCACGTTTTTTAATAAATTCCTGCAAATAATCATTAAGCTGATGCAATACCTGGGAGGAGGAGTCTGGCCTATTCAAGGAATCCTGATAGATCTGCCATAATGGGCGTTTTTTCTCCCCTTTATTCCATTGCAAAACCTCCAGCGCCGAGAGTATTGGAAAAAGCTTTTCACTTTTGCTGGAGAACAATTTATAACCATAACGTTTCACCTTTTCTCGCTCAGAGCTGGCCTTTTCCGTATCGAGAATAAAAAAAAGTGACTTACTTTGAGGCTCTCCATACTGCCAATTTTCAATGTTCAGAGCTAACTGCGCACACCAGCTAAAGGCGTACAGACGCAAAGTGTTGGTCAACTCCTGCAAAAGATACTGTGGATGTTCCGCCAGAAACGCCAGATCGGATTGAAAACACGTCACCATATAAGGCAGATATGGTTGCTCTTCAGCGAAAGGACCTTTTCCAAAAAATGGCATTACCTTTTCATCAAGTTTTTTTAGCATTTGCTGTTCGATAAAGTTTAGCTTGTCCTCTATTGGGTAGCTAAGGCTGAAATCTCCCATCAAATTGGCAAATAGCGTTCCAAGGCGTTTATCTGCCATTGAACCAACGCTTATTTTTCCCGCATCAAACTGAGCATGAAATAGTAGGAAAAGTGGAGAGACGCGAAAAATATCCTGACTGGAAAAATACATCCGATCCAGCACCTGCCAGAATGCAGGTTCGTCAAGCAGTGCTTGCAGGTGAACTTTACAATCCTCACGAAATTTTTCTGGATCGTAGGCTTCAATTTTGCGTTTCAGTGCATAGCTAAGTACCAGGCCGGTCACCAATTGCCAGTTAATGTTATTGTTTTTATTACGTACCGGCAGATAGCTATCTAACTGGTTATTACCCACTTTTAACGTGGTTGCTATGGGATACATTATTCCTACCCCTCCATGCCATTGATAGTGATCATCTCGTCATCTTCCCTTGCGCTATAAACCCGATTACAGCCATCATAAAATTTTATTTCGCTGCTGGATTTAGCCTGTTCAGCTATCAGTTCAACTATCTCATCCAATAGAACAATGGCATTTTTATCGTATTTATTGGGTCGATAGCCATTATTAAGCTTACCCAAAAGCTCAAACAAATTAAGACTGAGACAAACAGGTAACAGTGAATTTTGCCCTACTTTTAAATGGACATCGAAGCAAGTTGAGTGCGCCGTATTTTTCTTGAGAATTGCATCCCAGTCAGGCTTTACTGCTACCGGGGCTGTTATTTTAACTCCACCGAATTCACCCAAAAAGAATTCTTCTTTTTGCATGCTTAACTCTGGAGCTTTACGGTTTGCGTAACGCTGAATACCGGCCATCAATTCGGTTGTATAGAATCGATGTAAGGCTCTTCTCTGTTCAGGAATCGCCGTATAGTTTTTATGCAAATGCCAGATTTGAGCATAATGCTCAAATAACGTTTCATTAAAAAAACACGCAAATTTTTGGTGATAGTCATTCCCCAGAGACTCATGACGCAATAGCCAGAAAAGTCGAATCAATGAGGTCGCATCACCGGATTTTGCATTATGACGATCAAAATAAACATACTGGAGTCTAAGAACTGCCAGAAAATCATCCAGAGATGAATCGGCTAATCCCAGCTCGTAGCGCAGTATAAACTGGTCGAGTTCATAGATATGCAATCTGGCTGGGTCAAATTCAGCAATCTTCCTGACCAGTTCATTATCTTCTCCTTGAAAGAGATTATCAAATAAATAACCGGGCCCTAATAATAGGTGATGAATTAAATCCAATAATGCACGAGTAGTAACAAATTGATCTTTTAGTAACCTGGCTTTAAATAATTGAGTTATTATAACATCTTGTACACCAGGTTTACTAAGTAGTTTAAAATTAGCAATAATTTTTAAATCTTTTCCTTCTAATTCATCACGCTGAGCAATGATGTGGAATAGATTGTTATCATCTTCCCTTGTTAAATTATTAAACAAGGTTTTAATAAACAAGGAGTACTGTTTTTTTTCATCGAATTGAAATTTAGGATAGTGTTCAAAATCAAAAAAAATAAATTTTTTCTTGCCGACAAGGACTGCTGTTTCCTAACTTACCAGAGAGAAAACATTCTATAATAGTTCTAATAACCTGATGTCTTTCTGCGCCTTCTTTGGCATAGTTGGCAAGCATACCAGTATTGATGCCGATAAGCAGCGGACGCGATTGCTGGTGATGTCTATCAAACAACTCATTCAATGCTTCTATAGCCGACTGTTGGGGCTCAAAGCTATGGGTTGCATCCATATAAAATTCAAACTGCTGCTGATAATGGGGAGTTGCTTCAAAGCGAGTCAGTATCTCTGACTTCCCATCACCACTACTGCCACAGAGAAAAATGATCTCTCCAGATTGTGCTACATCCAAATGTTTTTGCAGCTCTATCTCAATTTTTTGTTTTACAAAAAGTTGCCGTTTTAAGTCGTCGAACACTCCCGTCGCTTGTTGATGAGCTTTTGTCGTTACGGCAAAGGGAGATGACTTCGCAAGGACAGCTAATGCCTTACGCAATGTGATTGTGCTCATAACTGTGTAGTCTTAGAGAAGGAAATAGCAACTATTTTATACACATGAGGATGTTATCTCCACCCGTCTTTAAAATTATTAAGCTTACTATCCTTATAACTTAACTTATGCATATATTAGCCAGAAGAAAGAGTCATCTCTCTTCTGGCTCATCATCAGTGAACAATTTTCCCAAAATCAAACGGACTAACCCCCCTAGCCCGGTTCTCATCAAGAAAATCCGCCCACCATTGCAGCATCAATCGCCGTTCGTCCAGGTGTTCAGCTTTGTGGATGTACGCAGCTCGGACGCCATTACGCTCCTGATGGCTCATCTGGCGCTCTACCGCATCCTTCGACCACAATCCCGACTCAATCAACGAACTACAGGCCATAGTGCGAAAGCCGTGACCGCATACTTCCGTTTTCGTGTCGTAGCCCATAGTTTGCAGTGCTTTGTTTACCGTTCCCTCACTGACCGGTTTTCGTGACGAGTGATCGCCAATGAAGACCAGTTCACAATGTCCACTCACCTCTCGAATCTTTTTAAGGATCTCAACTGCCTGACGGCTGAGCGGAACCAAGTGCGGCGTGTGCATTTTTGAGCCGCGTTCGGAAAACTTCACGCCGGGGATCGGTTCACGCGCCGGGGGTATAGTCCATAAAGCGCGTTCGAAATCAATTTCCGGCCAGCGGGCAAAACGCAGTTCACTGGAACGGATAAAAATCAGCAGAGAGAGATTAATAACCCACTTGGTAAACTCACGCCCCTTGTAGCCATCTATACGGCCAAGAAGCTCAGGCAAACGTTCAAGCTCTAATGCCGGGCGATGTTCAACTTTGCCTGGCATAATTGCCCCTGCCATATCCTGCGCCGGATTGTAGTCAATCAGTCCATTTTGTACCGCATAGGTCATGATGGCGGTCACGCGCTGCTTTAAACGTTTGGCAACTTCTAAGCGCCCTGAACGTTCAACGCTTTTGATTGGTGCCAGCAGATCGCGTGTTTTCAGAGCCGCGATATATGTGCCGCCGATAGCGGGAAATATGTTGTCGCTCAGGCTTTTCAGGATGCGTTCGGCATGGGATTCCGACCACTTCTTGTTGTCGGCGTGCCAGGCGCGAGCCACAACTTCGAAAGTTTGCTCATCATCCTGCTGCTGGATTTTGACTGCCTTTTTGTGCTCGTTGGGATCAACGCCAGCAGCAATCAGTTTTCGTGCATCGTCGCGTTTCTGACGCGCTTCGGAAAGGGAAACCTCGGGGTAGACACCTAGCGCCAGTGTCTTTTCTTTGCCATCCGAACGATAGCGTAAGCGCCAATATTTGGAACCATTGGGATGAACCAGAAGAAACATGCCATTCCCATCGGTCAGTTTATAGGCTTTCTCTTCCGGTTTTGCTGAACGTACCTTGATGTCCGTGAGTGCCATAATGCTTTTCCTTCAATAAAAGCGTTATTGAGGGTACAAGGATTTACCTTATCGCAGTATACCCGCATTTGTACCCGCATAAGCAAGTTGATGTCGGTTGAATTGTGTTGACGTGGGGAGAGTATGAAATGCAGGAAAAGCCAGTAAAACCGTGGATTTTAGGCAAAAAAATAGACGTCGGTTGACGTCTATTGATTTCAGGATGGTGCCCGGGGCGGGACTTGAACCCGCACAGCGCGAACGCCGAGGGATTTTAAATCCCTTGTGTCTACCGATTCCACCACCCGGGCTTAGATATTGGAGGCGCGTCCCGGAGTCGAACCGAGGTAGGCGGATTTGCAATCCGCTGCATGGCCACTCTGCCAACGCGCCTTACCTTTAAACCTGTTCAGCTATCGCTGATATATTGGAGCGGGAAACGAGACTCGAACTCGCGACCCCGACCTTGGCAAGGTCGTGCTCTACCAACTGAGCTATTCCCGCCTTACACAGAACACGCTGATTTTTTTGCTAACTTTCAAAAAATCAGCGCCGCTGTTGATGCCGTGCATTCTACTGACATGACGCAACGAGTCAATAAAATTATCAATGAAACCCGTTCGTTTGCTGGTTTTTAAGGCGCTTCGATCAAGGTTCAAGCAAATCATGCCGGGCAGCATTCAAATATTGAAACATTGACCAAAAAGTCAGTACCGCAGCGATATATAAAGCAATCACACCAACCCCTTCAACCAAGCGTTCTGGTCGCCATAACAAGGCAACCAATGCCATCATTTGTGCAGTGGTTTTTACTTTTCCGATCCATGAAACCGCTACGCTACTGCGTTTGCCTATCTCAGCCATCCATTCACGTAATGCAGAAATAATGATCTCTCGTGCAATCATCGTTGCCGCAGGTAGTGTGATCCACCAGGAATGGTAATGCTCAGCGACCAGAACCAGTGCAACCGCCACCATCACTTTGTCCGCGACAGGATCGAGAAATGCGCCAAATCGCGTGGTTTGTTTCCAGCGTCGCGCCAGAAATCCATCAAACCAGTCGGTAACAGCGGCAAACACAAAAATCAGTGCGCACACGAGCGGTGCCCAGACGAATGGAAGATAAAACGCCAGCACAAAAAATGGGATTAGAGCAACACGAAACAGGGTAAGCAACGTCGGTATATTAAATTGCATAGCGCTTAGGTAACTATTTGGCTGGAGTGGATATTACGAGTATGTTGCTACATTGTCCCTAGTGTTTCAATGCATGGAAGATCTTTTCTGCCAATGCATGTGAAATACCCGGTACATTTGCAATTTCCTCAACGCTGGCGTTCATCAAAGGCTGCAGCCCTCCCATGTATTTCAGCAGAGTCTGCCGACGTTTGGGCCCAACACCTTCAATGAGCTCTAATGTACTGGTGTTCTTAACTTTTGCTCTTTTCTTGCGATGCCCACCAATCGCATGATCGTGAGAATCATCGCGAATATGCTGAATGACGTGCAAAGCCGGCGAATCTGGAGGCAACACTACGCCCTCCCCTGTCGCCTCAAAAAACAGTGTTTCAAGGCCCGCTTTACGATCGCTGCCTTTTGCCACACCGAGTAACAGGGGTTTATTCTTATCCCATGCCACTTGCAGTGAGTCAAATACCGCCTGCGCCTGCCCCAGTTGTCCCTTACCACCGTCAATAACAATCACATCAGGGATTTTGCTGTCATCCAGTGCCTTGCCGTATCGACGTTTGAGTACCTGAGCCATCGCGGCATAATCATCACCGGGCGTAATGCCACTAATATTATAGCGCCGATACTCCGATCGCAGCGGACCATTTTCATCAAACACGACACAGGATGCCACAGTCTGTTCACCCATAGTATGACTGATATCAAAACACTCCATGCGTTTAATTTCAGGCAATTGTAAAACATTAGCTAACTCGGTCAGTCGCTGGTGAATAGTCGATTGCTGCGATAATTTCGTCACCAGAGCCGTCGCCGCATTGGTACGGGCAAGTTTCAGATACCGGGCACGATCGCCACGTGGTTTGCTTTGGATTTGCACTTTTCGACCAGCGACTTCAGTTAACGATTCTGTGAGTAGATCTTTATCCGGCAATGTGAAATCGAGCAGAATTTCCGAAGGTAAGGTTCGGGCCACACTCCCCTGTAGGTAAAACTGTCCAACAAATGTTTGTACTACTTCACCCAATTCAGTCCCGCCTGGCACTCTTGGAAAATAGCTACGGCTACCCAGCACTTTCCCCTGACGAATAAACAGTACGTGCACACACGCGATCCCGGCGTCAAAGGCCACGCCGATAACGTCGAGATCTTCACCATCACCCGAGACAAACTGTTTTTCCGTCACGCGACGAACGGCCTGAATTTGATCGCGAATACGCGCCGCTTCTTCAAACTTCAATTCACGACTGGCCGCTTCCATTTTTGATATCAGTTGGTTAAGAACTTGCTGATCTTTTCCAGACAAAAACAGACGGACATAATCAACCTGTTGCTGATAGTCCTCTTCGCTGACCAGTCCCGCCACACACGGACCAAGACACCGACCAATTTGATACTGTAGGCAAGGACGAGAGCGATTACGGTATACGCTGTTTTCACATTGGCGAACGGGAAACAGCTTTTGCAGCAGCAACAACGTTTCGCGCACGGCATTTCCATTTGGAAATGGCCCGAAGTACTCGCCTTTGGCGTGTTTGGCTCCACGGTGCACGGCCAACCTGGGATGCCGGTCGGCACTGAGAAAAATCATGGGGTATGACTTATCATCACGCAGTAATACGTTGTAACGCGGCTGATAGAGCTTGATATAGTTATGTTCCAGCAGCAAGGCTTCCGTTTCAGTATGCGTGATCGTCACATCGATCTGCCTGATACTTCTTACCAATGCCTCCGTTTTGCGACTGGCAACATTGCTGCGAAAATAGCTGGAAAGTCGTTTCTTTAAATCTTTCGCCTTACCGACATAGATCACCGTATTTGCGGCATCATACATACGGTAGACCCCAGGCTGGCTGGTTACCGTCTTTAGAAATGCCGAAGCATCGAAGCTCTCACTCACTACTTAACAATGTCTCCGCATTAAAAAGCCCGTGGCGAATTGCCAGGTGCGTCAACTCGACATCACCATTGATATTCAGCTTGCTGAACATCCGATAACGATAGCTGTTCACCGTTTTAGGGCTCAGATTTAACTGGTCAGAAATCTCAGTGACTTTCTGCCCTTTGGTGATCATCAGCATAATCTGCAACTCACGCTCAGACAGGCACTCCAGGGGGGTCTCCGTCTGCGGCTCCAACTGACTTAGTGCCATTTGCTGGGCGATATCCGAAGCAATGTAACGTTTGCCGGCATGCACGGCACGAATGGCACAGATAACTTCCTGCGGGGCTGCGGCCTTGCTCACGTATCCTGCGGCCCCTGCTTGCATTACTTTAGCAGGTAAAGGATTCTCTGTATAAATAGTTAGCATAATTACTTTTATATCAGGAGAAAATCGCAAAATTTTACGTGTCGCCTCAAGACCACCGATTCCCGGCATACTCATGTCCATTAAGACAACATCAACAGTGTTGCTACGGCACCACTTAACGGCATCTTCACCGCATGACGCTTCACCAACAACCTTAAGACCTTTGATATCGTCAAGAATGCGCCGTATCCCTGCCCGCACCAGTTCATGGTCATCAACAAGAAAAACGCTAATCAAAGAATAATTCTCCAAAAAAGGGAGTAACACTTACATAAAGAGTTGCTTGCAGGTGATACTACGTTGGTTTCGAAAAATAATGAATACTGTTTATATGAATATGTATTTTTAAATATGCCATGAAGTAATAAATAATCAATACCACAGCATAATGATAACAATATACTGTTATGCTCAGCGTGTATATTGATCACATTCTTAACATCCAGATTATAACTTTAAGCCCTCTGCGCCTAAGCCGTTCATGACACTGAACATTAACAAAAAACCAATGCCAATCAATGGCATGCGATTGGCATTAAATTCTGCATGTCAATAAAAAGACACTATTGTAATCGTCTTTCACATCAATATCTTATACTCAAAATGCGTGTATCACATGAATATCACACCTTAAAAAAACATGCAGATTGAAAGTTTTATGTATTTTTACAAAAACATTTGAATATCAATTTATCCTATAAAAGCCAGCAATTAAATACGACAAAAATTAAGTTAAACGCATAAAAAACGGCCACTACATAGTGATTACTGATTAATAATCACTGCCACGAATATGCATTATGCTATACTCGCCGCCATCTGATTGCGCTGGTAGCAAAGTCATTAGACATGTAACTGGCTGACTGAGAACATTTTATGCTGTTTATTGTTAAGGAGAAAACATGGGCAATGTAGACTTTTCCACTGCGGCTTCGGTAGAAGCGTTATCACACGAAGTCACCTGTCTGAAAGCAACAGTAACACTGTTGCTCAAGGCTATCGGTCAGGCAGACGCCGGAAAAGTGATTATCAACATGGAAAGATATATTGCTCAGTTAGAAGACCCTGAGCAGGCCGCCGTGTTCGGTAACACAATCAAACAAATCAAACACGCTTATCGTCAATAGGCCACGTTTCAAATCCGCTGACACCAAATCTTTGATGTCAGCGGCATCTTCTCTGTATGACGCATGATGTGGCGATTTTTACGCACATCACCTTCAAAAAACGACGGTGCGCTGCGTTACATCTGTTTTTCTAAACTTCTCAGTTTGAGTAAGAGTTCTTCTTCCGTCTTTTTGTATTGCGTCAACTCAGTTACCCGCACCTTGTCCATAAACTGCTTTCTGGCGATGGCCTTTATTTCATCCACCAAACGTCTCAGTTCGATAAAACATTCGTTGATTTTGTACTCCTTGGCTTTCTCGGAGCAGATGATTTCATGAATTGCCTGACTCAGTTCAGACAGTGAGATGACGGATTTTGGATCCTGATGACTCTTTTCCACAACAGCCAACAATTTTGCAAATCCCATATAACCTCCAAACTCACAGCAGCAATTCGCTTAAAACCAGTTAAGTAATATCCGCAACCGCGATGCCTTGGTGAAGATCAACCTTCGGCGAATACCGATGATCAACCCACATTGAGTATAGCACTTCACTATCAATGTAAAGTGTTGCGAGAAAACCGAGTATCAAAAGTCTCCGTCACCTCTCAAGTTACAGGGACATTGACCGTCCTAAACGACTCGGTTTCTCTCTGGGCTTCCCTTTTCCGGATCGCGGCAAGCAGGCGTTCAAAGCGGTTCCAGACGGATTTTTCATTCAGGATTTTGGGGTAAACTTCGGGGGATTCATTCTGTTGCCGCATTTCGAATGTCTATTAAGTATAGAAATGACTTTATTTAATAATCTTATTACCTGTTTAAATAACACAGGATGGATGAAGGAAACTCGACTATCAGACATTCAATCTAATAATATTACTTGATTCAAGTAAAAAATCAGAAATCGCTAATTAACACTTATACATTGATATTAATTTAACAATGCGTTTTAAAGAAAAGATAAAGTATTAGATATTGAACTTTAACAATTAAAATAAAGAAAAAGTAACAATAATATTGAAGGGCTTTGAAAAATGGAACAAAAACGCAGCAATACACAGAATTGTTGGTGGGTCGTCGGGGGCTCGAACCCCGGACCAATTGATTAAGAGTCAACTGCTCTACCGACTGAGCTAACGACCCAACGGCGTGGATTATTCTCCTCTTGGGGGCAACTGTCAAATAGTTCACAATGATTTTTTCTTATTTTCTTATCATCACGAATTACATTGTGAGCAATGCACAACTTTGCTAACCTACGCGCCGAATACACCCACTCCCTTCATATTCAATACGCCGTTTATTCAGGGCAAAAAACATACAGAATTATACCATGCAATTATTCACTCTATTTGTGTTAGTCACTCACTATAATGAGTGAGACATTTACGCTATCTTATCCACGGCAACATGAGTCAACGAGAGCCACTCAAGAGCTCACAACAACATCACAGATAAAAACAGGAAATAGTATTAAATGGTAGACCAATCAAAAGAGGTTACAAACCTCGCTGCCACGACCGAAGATGAAGGACTAAGGCGTAACCTGACTAACCGACACATCCAGTTAATTGCCATCGGCGGAGCCATTGGCACCGGATTATTCATGGGGTCGGGAAAAACCATCAGTCTTGCTGGTCCCTCAATCATCTTCGTTTATATGATCATTGGCTTTATGCTGTTTTTTGTCATGCGGGCCATGGGTGAACTGCTGCTGTCCGACCTGAACTATAAATCATTCAGTGATTTTGCTGCGGATCTGCTTGGTCCCTGGGCCGGTTTTTTTACCGGCTGGACATACTGGTTCTGCTGGGTTGTCACCGGCATTGCAGATGTCGTTGCAATCAGCGCCTATGCCCAATTCTGGTTCCCGGATCTCTCACAGTGGATATCCTCACTGCTTTGTGTGCTCCTGCTGCTCACATTAAACCTGGCAACCGTGAAATTATTTGGTGAGATGGAATTTTGGTTTGCCATGATAAAAATCGTGGCTATCGTTGCGTTGATTATTATCGGCGTAGTGTTAGTTATGATGAACTTCCCTTCACCATCGGGCTCTGTCGCATCGTTTAGCAATCTGTGGAATGATGGAGGAATGTTTCCTAAAGGCCTTAGCGGATTTTTCGCTGGTTTTCAGATAGCCGTCTTTGCCTTCGTCGGTATCGAGCTGGTGGGCACCACCGCCGCAGAAACAAAAAATCCACGCGTGGTATTGCCCAGGGCGATTAATGCGATCCCAATCCGTATCATCATGTTTTATGTGTTTGCATTGGTGATGATCATGTCGGTCACACCCTGGAGTGCTATCGCCCCCGATCGTAGCCCATTCGTTGAGATGTTTGTCCTGGTCGGCTTACCTGCTGCCGCCAGCGTGATCAATTTTGTGGTACTAACCTCTGCGGCCTCATCGGCCAACAGTGGTGTATTTTCCACCAGCCGGATGCTTTTTGGATTAGCAAAACAAGGGGATGCACCGAAACGCTTTGGTATGTTATCTAAACGCGCCGTGCCTTCTGCCGGCTTGATGTTCTCATGCATCTGCCTGCTGTCCGGGGTCGTATTGATTTACCTGATCCCGAATGTAATGACCGTCTTTACATTGGTAACAACAGTCTCAGCCATTTTATTTATGTTCATCTGGAGCATCATCCTCAGTGCTTATCTGGCATACCGCAAAAAACGCCCGCATTTGCACGCCAGTTCACAGTATAAAATGCCATGGGGTATTTTCATGTGCTGGGTTTGTCTGGCGTTTTTCGCTTTCGTCATCGTATTGCTTACCTTGCAACCCGACACCCTGCAGGCGCTACTTGTCACACCGCTCTGGTTTATTATTCTGGCAATAACCTATCAGGTTATTCGCAAGAAAAAACAAGCATTATAGATAAGTAGGAATAGATATCATTCCGGAGAGGCGCTGACGAATAATCAGCGTCTTTATTTTTGAAATGCGTTTTTCATCGAAAATGCTTTCTCAATCGATGAGAATATTACTAATAAATACTATACAAACAATATGGCTACGAACCACGCAATCATCCTGACAATATAAGAAAATTAATCTCGCAAAGAGAATGTAGTAATTGAATTAATATTACGAATCAATAATTCGTCAGCTAAACATCCGTGCTCCGCAGCACGTTGCGTCTCTTTTGCCAACTCGCTTTCTATTTTCCTTGCCAGCTCATTCAGCTTTTCATCATCTAGCGTTGAAATAATTGCAGATACCAATATTTCCAATGACTTAACTTTGGCACTAAGTTCTTTTTCTCCAATCTCTTTTTCTGCCAATTTTATTAAAAGATGAGAAAGAATATTATTCATTTGAACTCCTCGGTCAAAGAAACCATCGTCATACACACCACAATGCCCCAACGTAAGGTTGGCATATAGAGGTAGAGAAAACATAACGATGATTAATGTAACACCGGAACTAGTCGCACCGCCAGTACATATCACAACTTTGAGGTTGTCATATTCATACTGTGCGGATAAAAATTAAATCGGAGATAAATGAATATACTGATTAAAAGTCTCAAAAACCATTTTATATAGCCAGCCATTGCCTAAATGACTGGCTATCTAAAGTCTATACGTTCACAGACTGCCTCACCCCATTGACTGCATTTTTCGCCTGCTCGCATTGAGACAAAATGGTTTATGCATGCGAATAAAGAATTTTCCCCGCTTCTGTGGGTGTAACTCCACGTCGGCTACGTACCAGCAACTGCTTTTCAAGCTCACTCTCCAGCGTAGCGACCTGCTGGCTCAGCGCTGGTTGCGCAATGTGCAACAACTCAGCAGCCTGTGTCAGGCTACCGATATCAACGATCTTCACAAAGTATTTGAGCCGTCTAAGATTCATTTCTGCCTCCTGAGTAGTTACTCTAAAGAGGTAGCAAAAAACGCGCCATATTCTGTACTTATTGCAATGAAAATACAGTACGCACTTGATAAGCCACGGGTAAAATAAGGAAAACAAATGGTTCGCGGATCAAATCAGGCTGTCGGGCGGTGAATGACCCAGCTTTTCCCTCCCCCACTTATGCACCATGCTAATGCAATCATTGCTATTTCAAGGTGCAAACAAACCATCCTGAACAGCCAATGTTCCGCTTCGGTACTGATAACTTGCGCTGCAATTTCAATATGTTGATTATTACTTCAGCAATCAGTCGCCACAACGCATAACTCTCTTTGACAAGGTGAGGTGCTCCCGCTATCATCCCCCGCAGTTAACCGATTCCTCTGTAGTTCAGTCGGTAGAACGGCGGACTGTTAATCCGTATGTCACTGGTTCGAGTCCAGTCAGAGGAGCCAAATTCTTGTTTTCATGCATCTTTGCGAATCCTTATATGATTTAGATTCAATAGGTTAGCGTGAAAAGTCTTCCCGATGCATTTTCAGTTTACCCTCCGCATCGGGAGAATTTGGTGGTCAGATTTGGGGTCAAGTTGGTTCGATGACGGAGTGACCCCCAAATGTCTCTCAACGACACGAAAATCCGCAGTCTCAAGCCTTCTGATAGACCTTTCAAAATCTCCGATTCACACGGTTTGTATCTTTTGATCAATCCAGGCGGTTCACGTCTCTGGTATCTCAAGTACCGTATCAATGGTAAAGAATCCCGCCTTGGTTTAGGCGCTTATCCCGATGTCTCCCTGTCTGGCGCACGGCAACAGCGCAACGGCATCCGCAAGCTGCTGGCGCAGAACATCAATCCGGCGCAACAGCGTGCCGCTGAGCAGGCGGCGCGTTCACCGGTTAAGAATTTCAAGACCGTGGCGCTGGGCTGGCATAAAAGCAACAAGACATGGTCGGAAAACCACGCGACCCGCTTGCTTGCCAGCCTGAACAATCACGTTTTCCCGGCGATTGGTCATCAGCCGATCACGGAACTCAAAGCCCGGCACTTCACCGTCCTGCTGAAAGGTATCGAAGAAAAAGGCCTGTTGGAGGTAGCGGTAGCTGTCAACGAAGTTGTCACCCTTAATGAGTTTTCATGCTGCTTTTTCTGATGCCAGTTGTGGCTTATCCGGATTCAACATCACCACGCCTACACGTTGCCATTGGCGGCATTGCCTTGACCATCGACCCGATCTGGCTTTCCTCGCCGCTTCATATACCGCTTTCCTGTTTGCCAGCAGGCTTATATCTTGTCCCTGGTGGCGCTGTTCCGGTGTCACATAACCGATGCCGCTATGCCGATGCGCTTCGTTATACCAGCGGCTAAAGCGTTCAACCCACCGTCTGGCTTCATCAAGTCCCGTGAAGCCCGCTGACGGCCAGCCCGGCACATATTTTAACGTTCTGAACAATGACTCCACGAACGGATTGTCGTTATTGACCCGGGGCCGACTGTGCGAACCCGTGATATTCAGCTCTTCCAGTTTTGCCTTTAACGTTTGGGACTTAACGGCCTCGTACCCGTGACGCACACCACGTCACACCCCAGGTCCAGACTTGGCAGGGCGCAGTGGCATGGTAGCTGGTCGGCTTACTGATGGTTACCGGCGCCCGGCTGCGGGCGGCCGCGGTGATAAACCTGACCATGGCGCCGGAGTATCCGGTAAAACGTTGATTCGCTCGCCAGATAGACGCCGTTGTCCGCCAGACGCGGAACGATCTGCGCAGGGGGCAGGCTGGCGTATTCCGGCTGGTTACACACGGTCAGCACCTGCTGTTCCTCCGCCAGCGTCAGTTTATTGCCCGGGGGCGGACGTACTGCGCTGGGACGCCGGTCTTCGGCCTGTCTGTGCCATCTCTTCCAGGTTCTCAGGCAGATATTCACTTCTCGGCAGGCCGGAGCCAGACGGGCCCCCTGATTCATCGCCTCCCGTATCCACTGGATAAATTGCATGCGTTCGAGGGCGGGCGTCAGTCGTCCTCGTCTTCCATCCCGTAGTAACGGTTGAGCTTTTTTCGCAGTACCAGCAAGGCGGCAGCCTCCGCCAGCGCTTTTTCTTTTCGCGCCAGCTCACGTTTAAGTTGTTTGTTTTCTTTAGCCTGTTGCTTTAACTGCGCTTTATCCGCAGGGCTATCGTTATTCTGTTCGATAAAAGCCTGCTTCCACTGTGCTATTTGCTGTGGATAGAGTCCTTTGCGACGACAGTATTCCCCTAATTCCGCCTCACTGAGCGTGGCGGTTTCAACAATGACGGCAAAACGGGCTTCGCTCGACCATAGATTTTCAATAGGGGCTGACAACTATCCTGACAGAGGGGGAAAATGCGGACACACAGCCGGGACGTCTAACCACAACATTATGAGGACTAATGCTATGGCTAACGCTGATAGTAACACGAACACGTACCATGACTCGCTGCCGGATACTGATTGCCTTTATTCCGCTATGCGCGGCGCGCTAGCCGACCTGGATTTTTCCCATATGGACGATGATCAACGGCTGCTGACGGCGGATTATTGCGAAGGCACCCGCGCCGGGCTCTGCCACTGCCTGAATTTTATTGGCGACACACTCGTGACCTTTGCTGATAACCAAGTACAGTAATTTACGTCTGCCAGTCTGTGTCAATTAGGTCATAGCCTAATATCGGTAAGTTTGCTTATCCCCGCCCTTACAGATTTGCAGCAACGCGCGGAAGCGCCAGTTCGTCGGACAACGGGCTGAATTCTGAAAAATTAGACTAAAGCTCCACTGTCTGTAGAGGGCTGTGAAGCTTTATTCTTTTCGAAAAGCGAAAAATTACACCTCATTTCCCTGTTCCGTTGTTTACTGCCCGGCAATCCGAATTCCAGTTAACGACAATATGTTACAGGTATTAGAAAAAATTAAAGCTCTCACATCAAAGCCAATACATCTCTGTTCACTTAGTCGTTACATCCTCAACTTTCAGATATGAGGAACCACCAGCCTGACATTTTTCATCAAGAAATCAATAAACACCCTGGCTTTGGGGGGAGTCAGATAATTAGGAGGAGATATTATGTAAGCAATATCCTTTTGTGGCGGGATAATTTCATATTCATGGAGGGCTACGACCAGTTCGCCAGACTCGATCAGTTTCTGCGCTACAAAATTTGGCAGGATACCGATACCACGGCCTTCTAGCACTGCATCCAGCATCGCATCACCGTTATTCGTGATCAATCGGGGTTGTATTGAAATCTGGTATTCCTGACTATCCTTTGCAAAACAACATGTTGTTCCAAAACCCCGATCTTTAGGCATGAAGACAGAGTGCTGTTTAAGCTCATCAAGCGTAGCCGGTCGATCTCTTTCATACTTTTTTGCGCATACCAGAACATAATTCACGGGCATGAGTACCCTGGCGACCCAATCTTCGGGAGGACGATTGGTAATTCTAACCGCGAGGTCATAACGCTCTCGAAGCAGATCAGCAAGATTGTCCGAAAGATCCATATCCACATGTACATCCGGATACTGCGCCAGAAAGTGTGGAAGCAGTGGCGAAAGAACCATTTTACCAAGCGTAGCGGGTGCCGTAATCCGAAGAAATCCCTGAGGAATCTCTCGGTAAGTTTGCGCTCTCGCTAACAATTCATCCGCCTTCCCAATAATTGCACAGGCCATCTCATAAATTTCCCGCCCAGCTTCCGTCACCTGCAAGTATCTCGTCGATCTTTGCAGCAGAACAACATTGAGATCCTTCTCCAGACGGTCTATCTGTCTGGCGACGGATGAAGGACTTAGTGACATAGCTCTTCCCGCCGCAGAAAAACTGCCCCCCTTTACTACCTGGGTAAAAGTGACCAGATTAGGCAACAGTCCCTCAATGTTATTTATGCACACGGTGCAAAACTCCTTTTTAAATGTGTCTATTCACAGATGTTGAAATATCTTCAACACTACACCTGACGGTTAATCTGGCTCCTTCGATGACATAGGAACCCCCCAATAGGGAGAATCATATATGATTATTGAAAGCATACGAAAGCGAGGATTTCTCCGGGCCGGGGTTAGCCTGGGATTTCAGGGATTCTCTTGGCTAAATCCGGCCACAAATCAGTGGCAGGGATTCGATATTGAGCTCGCCCGGGCCGTATCAGCCGCGGTGCTAGGCGATAAAGAAAGTATCGAGTTTATACCTTTACCTTCATCTGATCGTTTTGACACGTTGCAAAATAATCAGATAGATATTGGGACATATAATGCCAGTATTACACTAAGCCGTGAAATAATTTCCCAGGTCCATTTTACCCATCCCATGTTATATGACGGGGAAGGATTGCTTGCAAGAAAAACGGAAAGAGATGAAAACGCCTCAACTTGGATAAATTTATTATCTTGTCATCCACGTATTGCGGCACTCAAAGGATCTACGACTCATGAAAATCTGATCCATTTTTTTCAGTCCCACAATTATAATTTCGATGTTGCTTTATATAAGTCTCCCAAAGAAGCTTATCAGGCTTATGATGATGGCGAATGTAATATATTCTGTCTGGATCGTTATCTTCTTGCTGGGATACAGACTGTTCTCAGGGCGCCATCCGAACACGAGATCCTTCCCTATATTATTTCCCGGGAAGCGATGGCGCTTTTTATCAGTGATTCAGACCCACAATGGCGAGCGACTACGACATGGATCATGAGAACATTAATCGAAGCAGAATCTCTCGGGATTAATGGACAAAATATAGAGGAATTTAATGAAAACAAAGATTCTTATGAATATCGATTCCTCAATCCTCCCGATTTTTTTTGTAAATATCTTGGGCTTGATCGTCATTATGTAAAAAAAACAATAAGAAGCGTAGGTAATTACGAAAATATTTTTGAAAACACACTCGGCTCCCGTTCAAACATCAATGCTCCCAGGAGAGAAAACCGCCCCTGGCGACAAGGCGGCATGCTTTGGTGCCCAAATTTTATTTAATGAAACTAACGGAAAGGAAATATTCTCGTGAACATAACAGAAAAACAATATGGTACTATTCAGTTAGCCATTGCCATGAGTCTATCCGGTACTATTGGGTATTTCGTCATAGAGTCCGGTCAGTCTCCTATTAACGTAGTATTCGCTCGATGTGTGATAGGTAGTCTTTTCTTGGTTATTTATTGCTTTTACGCAAAATTATTTAATCTATCCTATCTTACTGCAAAGAATATAGGATTGATGATTGTCGTAGGGTTATCGATCGTCCTTAACTGGATTGCGCTATTCAGTTCATATAAATATGCGTCTATAGGTGTAACAACGACGATATACCATATGGCTCCATTCATTGTTTTTTTCGCTGGCGCATTTCTTTTCAAAGAGGGAGTAAGTAAATCCAGGCTGATATGGCTGCTCGTCGCTTTCTTGGGCGTTGTTTTGATTGGCGATCCGGAAAACCAAACTATCGCCGTCGGCAGTTCATATCTTCTGGGATGTGGACTAGCGCTTGTTGCTGCGGCATTATATGCAATAGCAACGCTCGCCAGTAAATTTACCAAGGATATTCCCCCACATGTTATGGCGCTCTCTCAGATGTTGATTGGCATCGTCGTATTATTGCCATTAGCAGATTTCCAACAATATTCTGGTACGGTATGGCAATGGAGTTGCCTTATCATACTTGGCGTCGTCCACAGCGCATTCATGTATATTCTGATTTATGCTTCCTATAAGAAATTACAGACAGCAGCCATTGCCATTCTTTCCTATATCTATCCAGTGGCCGCAGTCATTGTTGATTACTTTGCTTTTGATCATGTGTTCTCTGCCTTACAGATCGCGGGGGGAATGATGATCCTCGCAGCCGGTCTTTGCGGAACGCTGAATCTAAATCCATTTGTTTTTAAGAAAGTACAATGATTCAATTCGTTACAAATAAATGATGAGGTGAAAAATGGAAAGTAAAATTACTGAACATAAATTCAACGTATCAGGTAATATCATTTCTTCTAATTTTGGTTATCTTGAAACAACAGGAGAAAACATCGACTTTGAAATTATCCGTTCGCTTATACTGGAAGGAAATTACCATGGAAAAATTCTTTATGTGATACGGAATAAAGTTGAAAAAAAATGGTGTGAATTAATAACCAACGAATGGCGTTGGGCGTTGTTGAATAAATCATTTTCGGGGTGCAGCAAAGCCTTTTCTTCATCTCTCAGGCAATGCGAACACTGACCGGCATGCCCAACCGCGTCATGGTGTTCATTGATTTCACCCGCGCCATCGCTTCACCCACTTGCGCATCGTAATCACGCAGCCACAACCGGTCTCCCAACATCATCTTCATCCGCGACATCGCCGTTTCCGCCATTGAACGCCGGTGGTAACCCATTTTCACTTTCCACGCCTCGTTGTTTCCCGTTAACCGCTGGTGCGCCACCGCCTGATTTCGCTCCTGATATCGCTCCAGAGGCCAGTATTTCGCACCGCTGCGCGGCGGGATGACCGGCCTGATTTTCTTCCTTTTCAAACTGTCGTGGCAGTAGCGCACATCGTAAGCCCCATCTGCCAGCGCTTCCTTTATCTTCCGGTGCGTCTGGCTTATCAGCCCCGGCAACGCCTGCGCGTCCGTCACGCCGCTGAGCAACAGGTCGGCGCACACTATCTCATGTGTGCCCGCGTCCACCGCCAGATGCAGTTTGCGCCACACCCGCCGCTTTTCCGCTCCGTGTTTTTTGACTTTCCATTCCCCCTCGCCAAAGACTTTCAATCCGGTGGAATCGATGACCAGATGCGCGATTTCGCCGCGCGTCGGCGGCTTGATGTTGACGTTAACGCTTTTTGCCCGCTTGCTGACACTGGTGTAATCCGGGCTGCGCAGCGGCACATTCATCAGATGGAAAACCGAATCGATAAATCCCTGCAACGCCCGCAGCGTAAGGTTAAAGACGTTTTTAAGCATCAGGGCGGTGACAATCGCCGTATCGGCATAACGCAACGGCCGGCCTCGCCGCGCAGGCTCAGCGGTGTCGTACCATGCGGCGGTGGCGTCATCGCTGACCCAGACTGTCAGCGACCCCCGTTGACGGAGTGCGTGGTTATAGGTTTTCCAGTTGGTAATTTTGAACTTCTGCTTTGCCACTGTTCGCCATGTACTGTCAGGGAAGAGAGTGCTCTGATCCTGTTTGCCGCTGAAAGTTCGATTTATTCAACAACGCCGGTAACGGTTGAAAAAGACTTGGCATTTTATGGAAACAGTCAGTCCGTTTTCTGTAGGGAAACATGGTCTGGCAAAAGTGTAGCGACATCAGGATCACTTATTTCACCTAACTCTAGCTAGCGGGCATATGCGGCGTAAAACAAGACGCATTAAACTAAACTTAAAATTCTTTTACATCTATTTATTCCTTGTCGCATAAGAGACTTCAACTGAAAGAGTAAAACATAACCGGAGAAAGTAGCATATTCAAAATAATCTCAGCAGTCGTAAATTTATTCTTATGATTTTTCAGCCTATACATTTCCGTTAAACGTATTTCCACTCCTGTCACAAAAGTGTCATTAATCAAGAAATCCTTATGAATGGAGTCTCGAAAATGGCAAAAACACGAGTAATAGCAACGATAGATCCTGTCTCCCGTGATCCTGAGACACTGAAGTCCCTAAGTGCAGCAGGGATGATGGAATGACTAATATGGGCGGAGCGCTGCTTGCTCTTTATGCATCATCTACACAGGAAGAAAAGCTAGGAATCCGTGCTACTGTTTCACGTTATTACTTAGTATTTGGTTTAATACAATTAACAACACTCTCTCTACTCAAACGGGATGCCTTAAACTTCTATGGCTTTATGGCAGCTCCTCTCGCATTAATTGTCTATCTGGTTGTGGGAAACGTGATATTCAGGAAAACCAGTGCGCATGCTTATGAACGATTGGTGACATTCTTTATTACTGTTTACGGAGTTGTTGTTTTGACCAAAGGATATCTTTGAGAAAATTATGCTCATTACTTTATTATCCTTGGTTCCAATAATGTTCCTTATCGCTATGGGATTCCTGCTGCGTAGTAGGAACCTAATTGACTACAGCTTTTGGTTGCCTTGCGAGAAGCTGAATTATTTTTATCTATTTCCTGCACTGATGTTCTCTCAGGTTGGCAAAGCTGATCTTAGCCAATTCCCGGTAAGCCCCATAGCATGGTCTATTCTTGGTGCGGTTTTCATCGGAGGGGGGATACTTTGGCTGTGGCGAATATGGCTAAAACAGCCTGGACCGACCTTTTCCTCTGTGATTCAGGGTGCGCTGCGCCCTAACACATATATCGGTGTTGCGGCGGCGGCGGCAACCTACGGACACATAGGGTTGACAGTTACGTCAATCAGTATTGCTGTTGCCATACCGCTGCTAAATGTCGCTTCGATCGTTATTCTGATGCATTACGGACAAGGAAGCAGACCTGGATGGCAGCAAATTTTCAAAGCGCTGATTAAAAATCCAGTTATCGTTTCCGTACTGTCGGGATTGTTATTTAATTATAGCGGATTGCCATTACCAGACACAGTCGACAACATACTAAAGGTTCTTGGTGGAGCCTCTCTTCCGTTGGGGTTACTTGCCGTTGGCGCAGGACTGAATATTCAAGCAGCTCGTTCGGCACAATGGCCTGTATTGCAATCCTCTTTTGTCAAATTGCTGCTGGTGCCCATTTTAACATTACTCATTGGGATTTCTCTTGGCGTATCGGGACCAGTGTTAGCGACAGTTGTTTTATTCAATGCACTTCCTTGCACCCCTTCTGCTTATATCATGGCAAAATTGCTTGGGGGAGACCACCAGTTATCCGCTGGTATCATCACTATCCAGACGCTACTTGCGGCAGTTACCATTCCACTGATGCTGATGCTTACCCAATTATGAACTTTTCCAGACTGAGATGAGCGTCATAGACTTCCCAGCGTTTCTGATACCAACAGTCATCACCTAACACATTATTTAGCTGGGTGATGGCATCATCAGACTGCTTACATGCCTGTAAATAAAGAGCGGGGTGTCCTTTGGTCAGAACTACCAACAGGCGTTTCATTTCCAGCAAGTAATCGCATGCAAAAAATGGATCGTGCTCAACGACCGTTTTGCTGTTATCTATAAGATCGCATAGTTTGATTGATTGGGCTTCAGCACAGGCCTGAGCACTATGCATAAGGTTGGTATTTTTCCGGTGAATGCGTTCACCACCAAATTTCCTTGTCTGAACATCTGTTAGCATTTCCACATAACTTGCAACGGTGTTACCAAAAGTCTGCTCAATGTTATCCAGAGTAACCAGAGTATCTTCAACGGTATCGTGTAGCCATGCAGCACAGATCATTTCCGGTGTGGGATTAATTTGCATCAATAGCTCAACCACAGCGGCAGGGTGAGTGATGTAAGGATCGTTAGTAAACTTTCTTTTCTGACCGATGGACTGATGCGCCAGTGTGGCAAATTGCTTTGCTTGTTCTATTAAATTCATTATTAACTCCGTATACCCATTACAACCTTATATTCAATTCTGGCCAAAGGAAGAGGAACTGGGCCGCTCAGGACTTATTTGAGAGAGTTACCTTAGTCTTCAGGCGGCTATACCGACAGTCCGTTGAGAAGCAAAATATGTCTACTGATGTGGGGTCAGTCCAATTTGGGCTGTGAGTTCAACCGATGGATGCAACACATTGGTTGAACTCACAGCTCAGAGCGGACATTTCAGCTTTGCCCTACCCCTGACATCTGAACTTAGCCTTGACACAAGAACCAAGTAATTAGCCCAGCGCACTCATACTGGTCAAACGCGCCTCATGGCTTCATAACGATGCGGCCAAGCGGTTTCGCTGTCTCGGCGAATTCGTGGGCCGCGGCAGCGTTGGCCAGGGGGAAGATGCGGTCAATGACAACCCTGATGCGCCCTGCTGCTACAGCCTGCAACATGTCGTCCACACTTGCCCGAACTCCGGGCCTTTCAAAAAGGGGTCCCATGAATACCCCCATGAGTGTCTGGTTAGACTGCATTGGCGGCCACAAGTCGACAGTCAGACTGCCTCCGCCCGCATTACCGACGAAGACGAGACGTCCTTCCGGAGCGAGTGCAGAAAGCGAATCAGGCAACGTCGTCCCCACCGGATCGATGACGAGGTCAACACCGGTGCCATGGGTGTACTGTTGGACACTGTCCACGACGTTATTCTCTGCACGATCCACGACATGATCGGCACCAAGTTCAAGCAACCGGCTTCTTCGCTGCGTTCCGCTTGCCACGGCGATGACCGTTGCGCCTGCTTGTGAGGCAAGCTGAACGGCCGCGAGCCCCACGCCACCAGCTGCTGCCTGAATAAGGACGGTTTCTCCGTGCCGGAGCATGCCTCGTGTGAAAAGGCAATGATGCGCGGTTCCAAAAGAAATCGGTAACACCGCCGCTTCTGCCGTATCCACCCCATCTGGTATAAGCCAGGTTCGTTCCGCGGGCACAGCCCAACGTTCCGCATGTGATCCCTGTATGTTAAAAGCAGCGACTCTGTCCCCAACCGTACGGCTACGGACTTTCGATCCGACTGCAACAACTGTGCCCGCGGCCGCGTAGCCGACGATCCATGAAGGAAGAGGCGGCGGAGTTGAACGGCGGTTGATCAGATCTCCACCTTCAATCGAGATAGCCTCGACAGAAATCAGGATGTCGTCAGGCCCTGTGACCGGATCTGGGATATCGACATATTTCAGGACGCCGGGAGCGCCTTCCACGTCATAAACCGCTGCTTTCATAAATTTTCCTCTGTCTCATCAGTAAATCCAGACCAGTCTGGCAAACCATCCCGATCCGGCATATAGCACGTCAGAAATCTCTCTGTTGCCTCTACAGGCAGCGCGGGCTGCCCTGTTGAATTTTCGACTGGCGGAAAGACCCGTAACGCTTAGGGCAGCCTGGCAATCACCTTAATCTCAAACTTGAATCCGTAAAGCCACGTCACGCCGATCCCGGTCAACGTAGGGTAAGGCGCTTCCCCCCAATATTCTGACAGGATACTCCAGATAGCGTCGAGGTTTGACTCGGGATCGACGACAAAGAGGGTAACGTCAACCACGTCACCGAACGTGCAGCCCGCAGCCGCGAGAACAGCATTAAGATTATCGAATGCCAGCCTGACCTGCGCTTTTAGATCGTGCTCAGGCGAACCATCCTCGCGGCTACCAACCTGCCCCGAAACGAACAAGAAACCGTTGGATTTGATGGCCGGTGAATAGCGATTGCGCTCATAGAGCGCCTGCCGACCGAAGGGAAAAACTGCTTCGCGTGCTGTCATGTTTGTACCTTTGCAATGGGGCGAAATCTGCCCGGTGAACATAAAGACACTTTACAGGTGCTAGATCAGGCGGATAAACAAGCGACTTTGTCCATCATTGTTTGTAAAATCCAAACAATCGGTGAAAAGAGAGGATAAGGAATGGATCGTTTCGATGCGATGCGCGCCTTTGCTCGCGTGGTGGAGGCAGGTAGCTTCACAAAGGCTGCCCAAACGCTTCATATGAGCAAAACCACGGTGACGCAACTCATTCAGCAGTTGGAAGCGCGCCTGCGCGTCAAGTTGCTCCATCGCACCACCCGCAAGCTCGGTGTAACTCCCGATGGCGCGGTCTACTACGAACGAGTCATCCGCCTGCTGGCGGACATGGAGGATGCTGAAAACAGCCTGTCCAGTGCGGCGATTACGCCCAGGGGACGGCTACGGGTGGATGTGCCCAGTCCGCTGGCCCGCCTCGTCCTGGTGCCGGCGCTACCGGCTTTCCACGCACGCTACCCTGATATCCAGTTCGACATGGGCGTGAGCGACCAGGTGGTGGATCTGATCGGCGACAACGTGGATTGCGTCCTGCGCGGTGGCGAAATCAACGACCTGTCCCTGATCGCACGCCATGTCGGAGATTTGCAAATCGGCGTCTACGTCGCCCCCAGTTATGTGGAACGCCTTGGCGCCCCTGCGCACCCGCGAGAGCTGGAAAACACCGACCATCGCATAGTGGGATTCTTGTCCTCACGCACCGGTAAGATTGATCCTCTGGTACTGCGCGGTGAGAGTGAACATATTGAAATCACGGGCAGCTATGTACTTGCCGTGGATGATGGCAATGCTTACCTCGAAGCTGGGTTAGCCGGGTTAGGAGTGATTGCGCTGCCAATCTATATGGCGGCAGCACATCAGGCTGTTGGCTCTTTAATTCCGTTATTTGCACAATGGCGTATCAGCCCAATGCCCCTGCACCTAGCGTTTCCGCCGAACCGCCATGTCAACGCCAAACTGCGAGTTTTTATTGATTGGATCGTTGAATTGATGCAGCAGCATGTCCCCAATTCCAACAATAAGTAACTGCATCCCAGCCCCCTGATTCGCTCATCAGCGTCGATTGGTGGTCATTCTGGTGGTCTTGACAGCAAGAGAATTCAGGTTTAGCTTACTTATTAGCCAGTTACTGGCAAAGGCGCTCCCAGTCAGAGGAGCCATTTCCTGTTCTGTGGATGTCTACTGACTTCCACAGGTCATTGAAAGAAGGATGATATCCCTTCTTCGACGTTCCACTGAAATCCACCTGAATCCGATACTTTTAAGTCCATTTTTAAGTCCATCGGAAAGCGGGTGGATTTTAGTCCGCGTTATTGCTGTCCGCATTTGCGACCGGAAACCAGAATCCAGCTCTGACCTGTAATCAAGAGCAACGATCATGGCGCTTTCCGATACCGCAGTTCGCCGGGCCAAGGCTACCGGCAAAGCCTATACCCTTTCTGATATCGCCGGCCTGTCTCTGGCCGTCGCCCCCAAAGGGGGAAAATCCTGGCGCTTCCGCTATTACGGGTGCGGAAAACAAAAGCGAATGCCCCTGGGGCAACACCCTGATATGACACGGCGTGAAGCCAGACAGGCAAGAGATCAGGCTTCAGCTTTGTTGGCACAAGGTATTAATCCACGAGTTGCCCGTGAGCGGCAACGTCATGCCATCCAGCTTGCTTCTGAGAATAGCTTTTACTCTGTATTCAAAGAATGGACTGAATACCGGGCACTGACTTTGAAGGAAAGCAGAAATCCTTCCCTTTCCCAATGCAAGCGGGTTTTCAACAGTGATGTCTTGCCGAGAATTGGAAAAACATCTATTTACGACGTTCGTCGCACTGACCTCTTACAGATACTGAGCAGAATTGAACAACGGGGCGCATTCACCGTTGCCCAAAAAGTCCGGGGCTGGCTGAATCAACTGTTTCGTTTTGCGTTGGTCAAAGTGAAGGGCTGGAGAACAATCCCGCTACCGACCTGAAGGTAGTTGCTCTACCCAAACCACTCGAAATCCATAATCCTTTTCTGTGGATGCATGGGATCCCAACGATGTCTGGCAAGGGTTCGGACATAACTCGCAAATCTTCTCAGACGATTGTACCCCGGAGTTCAAGCGCAGAGCCGTTGCATTGCGGCTCGAAAGCGGCAAATCCGTCGCCTTAAAGCCAAAATTGCCGACCATATGGCACTGCGCACGGCCGTAAACCAGGTAGGTAACCCTCCGTCGTCAGGTGACTCAGGATCGATACGCTCACCGGATGATACTGCTGCAATACTTCAGCATCAACTCCCTGTCGATACGGCATAATCACATAGCTCATGTATTTTTCCCCGGTTTCAACAACGGGCAGGTCGAGCAATACTCAACCGGTGTCGACGCCTTGTAATAAAAACAGCAGGTACGGCGAAAGCGCACGCTGCAGGCTCGCCCCCCAACCTCCGTCGCCGGGCGGCGAAAATGGCGTAGCGGGTTCATTTCCAAGCCGAACAGTGCTGGCTCCGCCTGTTCGCACAGCCAGAAAAAGTCCGTCTCACAACGTTTTCTGATTAACTCATCATCAATATTTGCCATCCGCCGTTCATATAATGAATAGACCCGTACCGCACTATTCTCCCACAGGATCCGCGCCGAGATACCGGCAACTCGGCTGAAGGTTTGCCACAGCGGCGCCAGTAATCCCGCAAACAAACTGGTCACAATTTCTGCCCGCCAGATATCACGTTCACCGGGCTGATAGCCAAACGGCGAGATATTGTACAGCGGCATCTTTGATGTCCAGCTCCCCTCATCATGACCATATTCGATCAGCGCATTGTCCAGCGAAAGCCGTAGTCCCTGGTCATACGCCGACATGGCGTACAGGCAGGCGCCGGTAGTCAAAAACGACACTCTTTTCGCCAACAAAGACGCGCTGATCGCCAGCGAGGGCGAACCGATCGTCGGCGTCAAGGTACGCAACAATTGCTCGCAGCGCGTATCATCCAGCAGATCGGCAGCCGGCAGACTACGCGCCGGGTCTGCCTGCGTAGCCGTGGTGAGCAACAAGCCACCGCTGAGCTGCGCCCATTGCTCCGGGCTAAATGTCATGACTCGCGTTCCCGACCGAAAGGAATGCATAGCGGCGTGGCGAAGAACGGATCCTCGATAATCCGGCAATTGAGGTCGAACACACGCTTCACCAGTTCTTCAGTCAGGATCGCCTGCGGTTCCCCTTGCGCCACCACCGTGCGGTTATGCACCGCTACCAGATGGTCGGCATAGCGGCAGGCCAGGTTCAGGTCATGCAACACCATAATGACGGTCTTATTCTCCCGCTGATTCAGTTCCCGCAAGAGTTCCAGCACCTCGACCTGATGCGCCAGATCGAGAAAGGTGGTCGGTTCATCCAGCAACACGATCTCGGTGTCCTGCGCCAATGTCATGGCGATCCACGCCCGCTGACGCTGACCGCCGGACAGCGCATCCACCGGACGATCGGCCAATTCCTCCACGCCGGTCTGACGTAGCGCGCGGTTGACCATCGCTTCATCTTCCGACGACCACTGCTGTAACCAGTTCTGATAGGGATAACGCCCCAAACTCACCAGTTGCCGCACGGTTATCCCCTCCGGCGCACTGGGCATCTGCGGCAGGATCGCCAGCTCGCGCGCCACCGTGGCGGTGGGTTTATGCCAGATATCCATGCCGTTGAGAATAACCGCCCCTTGCTGCGGTTTTAACAGGCGGGCGAAAGATTTCAGCAGCGTGCTCTTGCCGCAGCCGTTGCTGCCGATAAGCACCGAAACCTTGCCGCGCGGCAAGGCGATAGCCAGATCCTTGATAATGATCTGGCGTTGATAGCAAAGCGTCAAAGCCCGCGTGGCAATGGACGTCATAAGTACAAATTCCTCACTGACGTTGACGTATTAACAGATACAAAAAGAACGGCGCGCCCAATACCGCCACGAAGATGCCAGCGGGCAGATCAGCGGGCAGAAACAGTATCCGACCAACGCCGTCCGCCAGCATCACCAAAATCGCACCGGTCAGCGCACTCATCAGCGCCTGACCACTAAAGGTCGCCGCCACCAGACGCCGGGCAATATGCGGGGCGATCAGGCCGACAAACGCCATCGCTCCCCCCCAGGCAATCGCCGTACCCGCCAGTGCCACACTCAGCAATAATAACCCGCCGCGCAGCCATTGCACCCGCACGCCAATCCCGGTCGCCAGCACGTCATCAAGCTGTTGGAACATCACCTGGCGCGCCAACAGCGCCAGCCACGGCATCAGCGCCAACAGCCAAAGTCCCAGAGTGCGCACATCGTCCCAGTTGGCGCCGTAAACGCTCCCGGCCAGCCAGACATAGGCGGAAAGCGTGGTGCTCAGCGGGCTGAATACCAGTAAAAAGGTGGTGACGGCGGTCAGTAACGCAGAAACGCCCACACCGATCAACACCAGTCGCAGCGGTGAAACACCGCGTTGCCACGCCAGCCCGTACACCGCCAACATTGCCAGCGCGGCCCCCGTCATCGCCGCCAGCGGCAGATACTGTCCCCCCAGCGTCATGCTGAAAAACGACAGATACACCACCGCTGCCGCGCTGGCGCCGCTACTGATGCCCAGTAAATCCGGCGAAGCCAGCGGGTTGCGAATAATGCTCTGCAAGATAAGTCCGGAAACCCCAAGCGCACCGCCCACCAGCGCCGCCAGCAGGATACGCGGCAGGCGTAGCTGGCCGACAATAAAGCTCAGCGCAGGATCGGCGTTGTTAGACAACATACTCAGTAGAGCCAACGGTGAGACTGCTACCGCGCCCTGCGCCGCCGAAAAACCAGCCACCAGCAATGCCAGCACGCTGGCCAATAATACACGCCACAGGGTGGACAAATTAATACGGCGTGAGAAGCGTCCACAGCGCCAGATGACGGTATTAACCATTGCGCCCTCCACGCCGCGCCAGCATGATGAAGAACGGTGCGCCGAACAGTGCGGTCATCACCCCCACCGGCACTTCTTGCGGCAGGATCACTACTCGCGCCAGCATATCTGCCAACAGCAACAAACCGGCACCCATCAGGGCGCTACCTGGCAATAGCCAGCGGTGATCGATAGACAGCCCTTTACGCACCATATGCGGCACCATCAGGCCGATAAAGCCGATACTGCCCGCTAACGCCACCGCACTACCGGCCAGAATTATAACGATAAGGCTCATCAGCGCCCGGATCATGCCGGTGCGCTGCCCCAGACCGGTAGCGATCTCATCGCCAGCATTCAGTACATTGACTTGCCCGGCAATCGCAAACGCCGCCAGCAACGCGGCGAAACAGACGCCAACCAGCGGCAATACCAACGGCAGGCTGCGCTCACTGAGGGAACCGGCCAGCCAGAACAACACTGTGTCCAGCCCTTCCTGATCCACCACCAACAGCGCCTGGGAAAATGCCGAGAACAGGGCGGTGATCGCCGCGCCAGCCAGCACGATGCGCAGCGGGCTAAGGCTGCCCTGCCCCATGTTGCCAATCAGCCACACCAACGCGCCAGCGACGGCGGCACCGGCACATGCGCTCCACAGCCAGCCGCCCGGCGCATACAAGGAAAACAGCGAGCTGAACAAAATAACAAAGAAGGTGGCGCCGGCATTGACGCCGAACAGACCGGGAGAGGCCAGCGGATTACGCGTTAACGCCTGCATCAGCACCCCCGCCACCGCCAGGCTGGCACCAACAGTCACCGCCATCAGCGTGCGCGACAGGCGGGTGGTGGTCACTAAAATATGATTGACGTTCAACGCATCCGGGTGCAGCAACGCCGCCATCGCCTGCGCAGGGGAGATCCAACGTGCGCCGACCATCAGGCTCAGCAACATCAACAGCAACAATCCCCCTGTCGCCAGCAATAATTTCAGGCGGTTACTCATGCTGGCGTACCTGCTATCACCTGTCGTTCAATGTCATCCAGCATCAGATTGGCACCCAGAATTCCGCCGGACAGACTCCATGCGACGCCGTTGACCAGCCACACCTGTTGCTGCTGCGGTGCGCGCAACTGCCGCCACAATGGATGCTGGCGCAGACTACGGTAATTACGTTGCACCCCGGCACTCTCCGAACGTAAGAAAACAAAAAAGATATCCGCATTGACGATGGGCAAACTTTCCTTGCCGCTGAGCTTGATCGAAACGCCCGGTGTAGTTTGCGCCGTGGTATTCCAGCCAAAACCCAGTTCGCTGAGCACCGAACCGGGAAAACTACCCGGTAAATAGCTGCGGATATGGTCTTCGCGAATATCCAGCACCGACACCGTTGGCGGCCAGTGGCCGGCAAAGCATTGTTGCAGTTGACGACGTAGGCTCGCGACCCTCTGTTGCCACTGTTGCAAACACACCTCGGCCTCGACCTGACGATGCAATGCCGCAGCCGTTACGCGCAGGGTCTGTTTGAATTCAAACACATTATCCAGCATCACCAGGGGCGCTATCTGCTGTAACAGTGGCGCAATACGCTGGTGACGAAAACGCGAGCCGACGATCAAATCCGGCTGCAGCAGAGCGATATTTTCCATACTGGGTTGGGTTTCCAAACCGACATGTGGCACGCCTCGCAATGCCTGACGCAGATACTTGTAGGTCGGCTTTTCGCTCCAGGAATCCACTACCGCCGAGGGTGTCACACCGAGCGCGACTGCGCTGTCCGTTGCCCCCTGAAACAAGGTGACCACACGCGGTGATGTCATCTGCGCCCGGCCCGGCGTGATCACGCTACCGATCAGCAGGCCAGTTGCCAGACGCAGTAACCTGCGTCTGGTAGGTTGATGCGACAGTCTATTGCTCATACGCCAACCTGTGGAACGGGTTAACCACTTCGCCCTTGCCAAACGGCATACTGTCCGGCCCACCCGCCCGCTCAATCATCGACAATGGCTCAGGGCCCAAAAAGTCCTCCGCCAGCAGGCAGTCAACCACATCTTGCATCACCCCATCAGCAGCGCGTATCTGTATTGCCATGTCACTCATTTCCTTCAGAAGTCGTGGTGGCCCGTCTGGCCCGAAGAGCGCGAAAGGCGATGTCGCGTTCGTCGCCCAACAGGCGGCGCCTGGTTAACTCTTCCACTTCATAGTGCGGGTGACGTTGCTGGTAATCCGCCATTGATTGTGGCCATTAACCATCAATTAGAAATCGATGCGATAACCCAGCGTCAGCGTACGTCCGCGGCCGGCAAAGAAGCGATCATCTTCCACCAGTGCACTCTGGGAGTAATAAGTGATGTACTGTTTATCCAGCAGATTGCTGACCGCCAGGCTGAGCTGGCCATGTTTACCCGGCAGCTTGTAACCGACTGCCACATCCACCAGCGCATAGCCGCTGAAGTCCTTATCTTCTTCGTCAAAGTCACGGCTGAGCGCCCAATTAGCCTGCAAAAAAGAGCTCCACTGTGGCGTCCAGTTAGCTGCCCAACTGGCGATAATCCGATCCGGGGAGACGTTCAGACCGTCCAGTTTGGCATCCAGACTACCGTCACCGTCGCTGTCATACCGGCCACGCATATGGGAATAACTCAGTTTCAGACGATGATTTTCCGTCAGGTTATAACCTGCTGCCGCTTCCACCCCATCGATTTCGGTGCGCTGGCGCTCGGCGACAAACACATCCCCCTGACGCACCACGCGGCTGCCCAGTCTCGAGGTGGATTTGTAGTAACTAACCTCCACATCAATCGGAGCTTTTTCTACCCGGAAACCCACTTCGGTGTTATTGGTCACGATCGGTTGCAGGTTCAGGAAGCTATCGATACTCATGCCTGGCTGATTAATGCCGCGCAGCACCCGACCGACATCCGGCATGGAAAAGCCTTGTGAATAGTTGGCAAACAGGCTCAGTGGCTCGATAGGCGTCCAGACCGCCCCGATGTTATACAGCGTCTTGTCGAAGCTCGGCTCGCCGCCTTCCACCGTCACGCTATTATTAGAGGCCAGCGTTTGATAGTTATCGACCTTCAGGCGGGCATATTCATAGCGAACGCCGCCAAACAGTTTCACCGATTCCAGAGGTGCAACTTCTACCTGCACGAACGGCGACAGATCGGTATATTTCACTTCCGGTACATAGGTACGATGGGTGCCCCACAGGTCCTGCTTGGAGGAGTCAAACAGCGTGTCAACCCCCAGCGTAACTTTCATGCGGTCATCCCACAGGTCATCTTTGATCAGCGACATCTTGGTGCCGTATTTTGATGTTACCGCCCGCGATTGATCGTACAGGGTACCGATCGGCGCGATCGCCTGATCCTGGAAAGTGCCTGACAGCGTAGATCCAAAAAGGGCTTCATAGTCCTGATAGAAAGCCAATGCGTTAAACTTCATCCCGGCCAGGTCGTAGTTATCGTAAGTGATACCAGTGGTCCAGACGCTGTTGAACGGCGCTTCTCCTTCCGGTGTGCCTTTTACCGAGGTGGTAGGGATACCTTGCTCCCTATCACCAGTCACACTGACATAGTCATTCTTGCCCTTCAGGTGATAACGGTTGATGCTCAACTGAATGCGCTGGTTATCATCCAGCCAATAGCCAATTTTTCCCAGAATATCGTAGGCCCGGGAGTTCATCAGGTCCCCTTGGGTATTATCAACACCAACCGGCTGGTTATTACCATCGAGATACAATCCCTGATTTTCATAGCTTATGGAAAACAGATAATCGATGTAGTCTTCACGGCCATCAAAACCATAAGTGGTTTTGTAGCTCATGGTGTCACTCTTTAGCTGCGAGGTCGGTGTGGTGGTTTCAACGCTGAAATGCTGGTTGAACGAGCCGGGTTCCGGCCGTTTAGTGATGATGTTGATCACGCCGCCGCTGGCGCCAATGCCATTACTGGCATTGGCGCCGTGGATCACTTCGATGCGTTCAATCATGGAGGCGTCAACGGTATGCATTTCCCGCCCGGTAGGACGCAGCGGATTCGACTGGGGAATACCGTCGATCAGTACCAACGGCGTCCGGCCTCGGAAGGTTTCCCCACTGCCGCTCATCTTTTGCCGGCCAGGTGAAAATGCCGGCAAAAGATTGCTTAAAATTTGTGAGGTGTCTGAGGTGATCTGTCGTTGTTGCTCAATTTGCTGTTTGCTGATCACCGTCACCACCTGCGGTGAATCTTTCTTCTGGGTTGCCGTACGGCTGGCAGTGATCACCATCTCATCGTCGTTAACCTCCGTATCGTCTTCAGCATACAGCGGCGCCACCAACAGTACTGGTATCAACGAACATAATGCTCTGACCTTCATGTGCTATCCCCTTTATTTTTATCTTTACCTGGTGTGATTAATGGCTCTCTGATGAACGCAAAAAGCAAAAAAACCGCAGGTCGCGATAAAAGCAAGCTGCGGTGATACATTTAGCAACGTAAAGTATGTATAGGCAGGCCCGACGCCAGAAACTGCTGGATCGCGCCGACGATGGCCTCATGATTGTGTCCCAATGCCAACGTACCTGCTCCCGCCGAACAGTCGAGATAATCTTTTCTTTCCACGTCAGTGACCCAACATTCCTGAGCCCGGGCAATAACCAACGGTAATTTACGCGGGTAACTACGGACGTTGGATTCAAACCGTGTCTGGCGCATCAGGTCATCAAGGTTCTTTTCACGAGGTTGGCAAGACAGAGAGGGCTCTTCGCGGTACATCGGGAATATCCATCATCAAATAGAAATAAGAGTGCGAATTATTATCATTTAACAAACTTTCAGGCAAAGAACTTTTCACACACTTCAACACATGGGAACGTTACCGAAAAATCAGCAGGGACGGAGCTGTGACTTGATTGATTGATTTATATAAATAAATTACTACCCGTAACTAACTTTAAGAAAAAACCCAAAAGATAGAAACAATGCCTGACCCCACCCAACATCCTGAGCCATTCGACAATTGCCTGTAATCACACAGAATACTTAGTTTTTCCAAGGGTAATGTCGTCAAGATCGTCATGGGGAAGCGAGTGTAAGTACCCCGCAAAACTGAACCATTCACTTTTAGAGCGCTTAGTGATGTTGGCATTGCTGAACTTCATTATAAACATAATGATAATAAATATGACTTAGACGTTAGGTGAGACTTTTCGGGAAAATGTGCGTGGCTCCCCAACTTTCCTGAAGTCGATGAACGCACGCACAGAAGCAGGCATGTGCGTGCGTTCCGAATAGTAGAGATAAAATCCCGGAAAAACTTTACACCACGGTTCTAGAACACGCGGGCTTTTGTTTTTTTATATTTCGGCGGTTTCCGCCATTAATTCCGTCACCAGGTTAACAAACACCTCGCCCGGCTGGGACATGACGCTGTGCCCATCGGTCACCGCCACCACCGAAATCTGCAATGCAGGACGGAACGATCGCACCGCCAGCCCGGCAGTGTCGATCCCCTGTAGAGAGAAACGGTCAACGATAGTGACGCTATTACTACCGTGTCTGACCAGATTAATCGCCATGCTGTAACGGTTGGTCTCTACCGCCGCTACCTGACGCTGACGGAACTCCGGCGCCACTTTGGCTATCATTGTCACCAGCCGCACGTCGGTGGTGATAAAAACCAGTTCGCGCAGCGAGATATCCTGCCAACATACTTCAGCCTGCTGCGCCAGCGGATGCTGCTCGGACAGCACGCACACCATTTCGCCCTGGCTGACGGCAAGCCGGTTATCCTCCGTCTCGTGGCCGGGCTTGACCATAAAGCCGAGATCGTAGCGTCCCCCCTCCACCGCCGCTTCAATTTCATCATTCAGGCACATGTCCGCCACCACGCCATAATCCGGGAAGGTCTGGCGAAAGCGCGCCACCGCAAGAGGCAAAATATTTAGCGCCAGCGCAGGCGTGGCACAGACCCGCAACTGCCCGACGCGATACTGACGAATATGGTCAACGAAGCGCTCGAAACGAAGCCGGTCCTGATGCACACGCAACGCCTCTTTATACAGTTCGCTGGCTTCGGGGGTCGGCTGCATTTTGCCTTTATGCCGTTCAAACAGGCTGAACCCCATCTGCTGTTCGATAAGCGCCAGACTTTTGCTCACCGAAGGCTGGGACATCGTTAGCTGTGCCGCCGCCGCGGTCACCGAACCGAGCTGAACAACACTGATAAAGACTTCGAGTTGTTTGGGGGTCATTGCCATTTTCCAGATAACGATATCAGGATTATGCATTTTTATTGCATACACCCAGGGTTATAGAATCTGTAATTATATTCACTTAGGGGCATAAAATGAAATTTTTCACATCACGTTTAATGTCGGCATTGTTGCTGATACCAGGGATTTTCTTAACTCAGTTGCCGGCGCAAGCCGAGGACAATATCAATACTATCCTGCCAGATCATGTGGTTCGCGTCGGTGCCGTCAACGCGCCACCGTGGTATCAGAAAGATCTGCTGACCAATCAGTGGACCGGTCTGGTGCCCGACATCGTGCAGGCAATATTTAACAATACCGATATAAAAATTGAATACGTCGATACCCAGTGGGGTACCGCCGTGGCCGGTTTGCAGTCCAACCGTTTCGATATTTTGGGCGGCTTTAATAAAACCCCGGAAAGAGCCAAAGCCGTCGATTTTACCCGCCCGATGGGCGCTCACCAGATTGGCGTACTGACGCTGGAGAAAGACGCCAAAAAGTATGAGACCTGGGCAACAATAAATAACCCACAGACCAAGCTTGCCGCGATTGACGGCTCAGCGGCGGTAACACTGCTGCAACCGCAGTTGGACAAAGCACAGTGGATTATCGTTCCCGACAGCGACAACATGCAATTGCAGATGGAGAGCGGCCGCGCCGATGCCATCGTCACCAACGATATACAGATGTCGCAATATATTCAGAAGCGCCATCAGGGCACGATGATAATCCCGCAGCCGGTCAAAGAGCAGGCAACCAATATGGGTCTGCGTAAAGATCGTCCGCAGTTACAGGCGTGGCTGGATGGTCGGCTTGAGCAACTGGATAAAGACGGGACGCTGAAAAATATCTGGCATAAATACACTCACCCTGCGAACCAACCCTGATGAGCCTACCGTCTTCATTACCGCTGCTAAAAATTGATGCGCTCAGCAAATCGTTCTCGGGGACTAAAATCATTGATGACGTATCCTTCGAGGTTCGCCCTTCGGAGGTGATTGGCATCATTGGCCGCAGCGGCGCGGGGAAATCCACCCTGCTGCGCTGCCTGAATATGCTTGAAACTCCGGACAGTGGACACATTTGGCTGGGCGAGGAAGAGATAGGATTTTACGGCGCGCAGAGAAAGTCGGTAAAACAACGCACGCTGGCGCGTCAACGCGCATCAATGGCCATGGTATTCCAGCACTTTAATCTGTGGCCACATCGCAGCGTGCTGCAAAACATTATTGAAGGACCGACACAGGTGCTCGGCATGACGCGCAAGGACGCAACGGAGAAAGCGCTGGCGCTGCTCACGCGCATGGGGCTGGCAGAAAAAGCCGGCGACTTTCCGGTTCAACTTTCCGGTGGTCAGCAGCAGCGTGTGTCCATCGCCCGCGCACTGGCGATGGAGCCACGTGTGATCCTGTTTGACGAACCCACCTCGGCGCTCGATCCGGAGTCCGTCGGGGAAGTGCTGGCGGTTATCTCCGAGCTGGCGGGCAGCGGCACCACCATGATGGTCGTTACCCATGAAATGCGTTTTGCCTTGCAGGTATGTAGCCGTCTGCTGTTGATGGAGAACGGCAGGCTGGTGGAAGAAGCTACCCCGCAGGAAATCTGGTCACAGCCGAACAACGCGCCTATACGCCACTTTATGGCGCTGTCCGGCGTGACGGCGGCGGATCTGCGCTAATGCCGGCTTATCATTGGGATTTTTCAATACTGTGGCAATATCACGCCGTTCTGCTGGAGGGGATATTCACCACCTTTAAAATCGTTCTCGCCTCGGTCACTTTAAGTATTCTTGGCGGCGCCCTGCTTGCGCCGTTACGCGGCTCGTCCAGAGCGGCGATCCGCTTGCCCACCCAGGGAGTGATTGAGATTGTACGTTCGATTCCGCCGCTGGTGCTTATCGTCTGGGCCTACTACTGTCTGCCCATTCTGTTCGGCCTGACCCTCTCATCGTATCTGACCTGCGTGCTGGCTATCTCGCTATATGGCAGCGTGTTTTTCGCCGAGATATTTCGCTCAGGTCTGCAATCGGTCGATCACGGACTTATTGAGGCGGGCCTGTCGGTCGGGATGTCGCCGTTGAAAGTGTTGATTCGAATTACCGCACCAGTGGCCTTTTTGCGCATCCTGCCTGCATTTGTCAGTCAGTGCGTGATGTCGATAAAGAACTCGGTACTGGCAAGCTATATCGCGACTGGCGAGATCCTCTATCAGGGGCAGCGATTGAGTACCGCCACCTTCCGCCCGCTGGAAACGCTGACTTTTGTGGCGCTGTTTTTCGTCGCCACCATTCTTCCGCTGTCACTGCTGGCAAGCTATGCCGAGCGCAGGATCCGCACCCGTTACTTTAAACGTTGAATAATCATGAATATCTCCGCAACATGCCAGTTGGTAAATTTTGCCTGCTCCTTATCTGCGCAGGCTATCCCTGACGCCATCCGCCGCAAAGTCCGACTGCATTTGCTGGATGCCCTCGCCTGCGGTTGGGCGGCGAGCCGACACCGGGTCAGCGAGCCAGTTATTCGCGCCGCCCGGCTGTTCGGCGGAAGCGGTGACTGCACCGTCTTCGGCGAGTCAGGTTTCAGCCCACTGGCGGCCGCCTTCGGTAACGCCGCCGTCATTAACGGTCTGGACCACGATGACGGCGTGGAAATCGACGGAAAAGGACTCGGCCACCCCGGCGCAACACTTATCGCCGCAGCGATGGTCGCCCTTGATCTCAACCCGACGCCGGTGAGTCAGGATGCGCTGATTAACGCCCTGACCGCCGGCTTCGAGGTGAATAATCGTCTGATCTACGCCATCCAACCCTCGGCGGAACGTTTCGGTCAGGTGTACGGCGTGGCGCAGCATCAGACGATCGGGGCGGCGCTGGTAGCCGGTCGGCTGCTGGATCTGAGTCCTGAGCAATTGAATCAGGCCGTTGGTCTGGCGGCCGTGTTAACACCGTTGCCCAGCCTGCATCAGTACAACTGGCGACAGCGGCCGCTGTTGTCGCTCAAAGATGCCGTGGCGCCAGCGGCGCAGGCGGCAGTGCAGGCGGTCATTATGGCGCAGCAGGGCCTAATCGGCAGTCTTGACGTTCTCGACGGCGAACAGGGGTTTTGGCGGATGATCGGTTCAGACCGCTTCGCGCCAGAAATTCTGACCGATAATCTCGGCAGCCACTGGTACGCCGGTTACGGCAGCTTTAAACGCTATCCCGCCTGCCGCTGGCTGGCCTGCGCGCTGGAATGCATGGAGTGCATTATGCAGGAGACCGGCTGGCAGGCGGTAGATGTCCGCGCCATTGAGGTACAGACCTTCCCGCGGCTGGTCGACGATATGATGGACTACCGGCCTCGCACGGTAACCGACGCGCAGTTCAGCCTGCCGTGGACGCTGGCAGCGATAGCAGGCGGCCTCCAGCCCGGCGCCGACTGGTATACGGAAAAGAACATGCAAAGCGAGGCATTGCAGGCGCTGGCGGATAAAGTGACGGCCGTTATCGCCCCTGAATTTGCACAGCGCATGAATGGTTCAACACGCCAGCCCGGCGCACGCGTCGTGGTTACGCATCGTCACGGCGAAAGCGCAGTGCAGGAGCGCGACAAGCCGCTGGGCAGCGCCGAACGCCCGATGACCGACGCGGAGATTATTACCAAGGCGCGACGAAATTTGACCGGGCATAGCGTTGAGGTTGAACAACTGCTTACCAGAGTGATGCAGGAGGACGGCGCCGTGTCGTACGCTTCGGCCGCGGAACTGACCGGCTTTTCGCCCGCGACGTTAGCTCCTTAAGCGGATTGCCCGCCACGCAGAAAACGGTCAAGGTGCCGTCCTCTTTATCCACCAGGCAATCATGACGCAGATCTCATTCATGTCAGCTCACGGCCCGGCAGGGATGTTTTCTGACAGGAATGTCAGGAAAATGTCAGCCTGGCGTTGGTGATTAGCGGCTACACTGACAGAGGGCGTGAATGGCGGGCCGGGGAGAGCCTGATGGAGATCAGATAACATGCGATTACTACTGGTGGAGGATGAAGAAAAAACCTCGTCCTATATCAATCGCGCGCTGAGCGAACTGGGCTTTACGGTGGATGTCGCGAGTGACGGCGTGGAAGGGTTACATCTGGCGGTACAGTACGAGTATGACGCGGTGATCCTGGACGTGATGCTGCCGGGCCAGGACGGCTACAGCGTGTTGGAAGGGCTGCGTATCAATAAACAGACGCCGGTGCTGATATTGTCGGCTCGCGGCTCGGTGGATGAACGCGTCAAGGGGCTGCGTCGCGGCGCCGACGACTACTTGCCGAAACCCTTTTCCCTGATTGAGCTGGTGGCGCGCATCCAGGCACTGCTGCGCCGCCGGCCAAGCGACGGCGCCGACGTGACGCAACTCCAGATTGACGATCTGCATGTCGATCTGCTGGCGCGCCGGGTCACGCGCGGCGGCGAACGCCTTGAGCTGACGGCCAAGGAGTTCTCGCTGCTGAGCCTTCTGGCGCGTCATCAGGGAGAAATTTTATCCAAAATGATGATTGCCGAGCAGGTCTGGGATATGAACTTCGACAGCGACGCCAATGTGGTGGAGGTGGCTATCAAGCGATTGCGTGCCAAAGTGGATGCGCCCTTCGAGGTTAAGTTGCTGCATACGGTACGGGGCATGGGATATGTGCTTGAAAACCGATCGAGCTCCCAGATAGAACAGCGGAGCCCGACCTCATGAAACTATCCATTTCCGGACGACTGGCGCTGATGTTCGCCCTGGGCGCTGTCATGATTGTTTCAGCGTATGCCCTGTTGCTGCGCCATTCGTTGAATGAATCACTGATCAACCAAGTGCATAATGAACTCCAGTTCCGCCAATCATTGATGACGCCTTATCTGAAGTCGCTCACTTCGCAGAATGATTGGCAAATGGTCCGCAGCAAGTTTAGCAATCTGACCACCGCCGAAGGCGGCAAAGTAAAATACTGGCTGCTGAGCGACACTCCGCTATATCAGGTTGGCGGACACTCCCCTGAAGGTATCTCCTGGGAACGGTTGGTCAATGGTTATTCCATGGCCTCGGGCAAGGACGGCACCAGCCTTTATCTGTTGACGACCATCATCCCGGCGCAGGGCGATCGCCCTGCCCTGCGCTACGTGGTGGCGATTGATTCCGCTCCTTATCTGGGCACGCTGGCGGAATTTACCCGTGCGCTGATTGTGATCACCGTCCTGGGCGTGTTGCTGGTGGCGCTGCTGGGGTTCGCCATCACGCGCATCGGCATGAAACCCATCAACAGCCTGAGTCGGCAGGCGCAGAACCTGTCGCCGGGGAACCACGACCAACGTCTGGACACCGCCGCGCTGCCGGCCGAACTGCAACAGCTGGCGGAGTCGTTTAACGGCGTATTGGTCCGTCAGGCGGTAGCCTGGCGCCAGTTGGAGAGTTTTAATGCGGATGTGGCCCACGAACTCCGCACCCCGCTGACCAACCTGATCGGCCAGACCCAACTGGGGTTGTCGCGGGAGCGCGGCCTGCACGAACTGGAGGAACTGCTGCAATCCAATCTGGAAGAACTTGAGCGCATGGCTTCCATCGTCAATGATATGCTGTTCTTGTCCCATGCCCAGGCCGGCCAGTACGCCACGCAACTGAGCGAAGTGTCGCTGCGTGAGGAAAGCCTCAAGACGGTAGAGTACGTGGAGCCCTCGTTTGCAGAGAAATCGCTGACCATCCAGATTAACGGCGAAGTGCGCGCGCGCATCGATCGTCGGCTGTTTCACCGTTCGCTGGCCAATCTGCTGGAAAACAGCGCCCGGCATGCCTTCCCTGAGAGCAATGTAACTATCCTGCTCAAACAAGAGCGGGGCTTTGCCCATATCGCCGTGGCCAACGAGGGAGAACCCATCGTTGAAGAACATCTGGCGCGCCTGTTCGAGCGCTTCTATCGGTCGGACTCCTCCCGTACGCGCAGCGATGTACACCATGGTTTGGGGTTATCCATTGTACGTGCGGTGGCGCTGATGCATCACGGTGAGGTTTTTGCCAGCAGCCGGGACGGAATCAATACCTTTGGCTTTTCACTGGCGATGGTTCCCGCAGCAGGCGCCGCGAACATTGTGACCACAGAACGAAGCGCTGCCGCCAGTTCTGCCCTGAATGATCCGCCAGTCAATAGCAATTTCTGACAGTCATGTCAGCCCGCTGTCAGCATAATGACAAGATTAATATTATAAAGTAGCGCCATCATGTTTTTTCTTAGTCAAACGGGGCGATAACAATGAATAAATATATTATTCGCAAACCTCACAACGGCCGGTGTGTTGATTAGAAAAGCTCCTGTCTCTGGACACCGTTTTCAAAGAAGAAAACGAATGCCAATAGCCTGCTTTATCCCAGAAAATAAACAGATTTCAATATAGGGATGAAGCTACTGATGCAATTAATGCAACGTCCTGTTTTTCCCAATGGAAATCAAGCAGATCGATACGACTGCTTCAGTACCCATAGTATTCAGAGCCGATAAGTACATGGGGAACATGGGGAACCGTTGCGTAAAAATCACTCGTCATATCCGGGTATGAAGCTCAGATACTCAAGTCTGTTCATCAACGAGGTAAATAACATGAGGAGTTGAATAATGTCCCAGGAAAGTCGAGCGGGTCCCCAATCCCTGCTATCGGTGTTTGACGCGGTAACAATCATGGTCGGTCTGGTGGTCGGCATCGGCATTTTCCGTACACCATCGCTGGTGGCTGGCAATGTCGGCAGCGAGCTGATGTTTATTTTGGTATGGGTAGCCGGGGGGCTGGTAACGCTTATTGGCGCATTCTGTTACGCCGAGCTATCCGCAGCCCACCCTCATGCGGGGGGAGAATATCATTTTTTGTCAAGGGCTTATGGCAAACCTGTTGCCATGATGTTTGGCTGGGCGCGTTGTACGGTGATTCAAACTGGCGCAATAGCCGCCGTCGCGTTCGTGCTCGGCGACTATGTCGCGCAGATGGTTCCTATTGGTCCCTATGGGCCGGAAATCTATGCCGCCGTGGCGGTAATCATGCTAACCGCGGTCAATATTGTCAGTACGATTGAAGGTAAAAATCTACAGATCGTGGTGACATTGATTGAGATTGGCGCGGTGGTTTTGATAATCCTGTTCGGATTATTCGGTTCAGCCGAACCGGCGCCCGTCAATCCACCTTCCATACCGCCGGAGGCGGGCGCGTTGGGTATGGCAATGATCTTCGTCCTGCTCACTTATGGCGGCTGGAACGAAGCGGCCTATCTTACGGGCGAACTCAAGGATGCGCCACACAACATTGCCAAGGTGCTACTTCTCGGCACCACGGTGCTGGTGACCTTGTATGTGCTGACCAACCTGGCATTGCTCTCAATACTCGGGCTTGAAGGGCTGCGCGGATCGGATACCGTGGCGGCAGACATGATGCGTCTGGTTGCCGGCCCCTCAGGAGAGCTTGTGGTCAGCCTGGCGATTGTGATCGCCGCCATCTCGACGCTCAATGCCACAATATTCACCGGGGCCCGCGGCTTTTACGCGATGGCGCGTGATTTGACGCTGGCGCCCTGGGTCGGCGTATGGAACGGACGGGGCAAAACGCCGGCCAACGGATTGATCATGCAAAGCATCGTGGCGTTGGTATTGATTCTGGTTGGCGCTATCACCCGGGAGGGTTTCAAAGCCATGGTGGATTACACCGCGCCGGTATTCTGGGGCTTTTTTCTGCTGACCGGCATTGCCGTATTCGTACTTCGCTGGCGCAGGCCGGAACGCGTGCTGCACTATAAAGTACCGCTTTATCCTATTACTCCTCTCATTTTCTGCATCACTTGCCTGTACATGCTGTACTCCAGCATTACCTACACCGGCGTGGCCGCCCTGATTGGCCTGGCGGTGCTCGCGGCGGGCATGCCGATTCTTTTCTTCTGCAAAAAAGATGACGAAGATGACGTTGAACGGCAAGATGCCGTGCGGGCGTTGACTTGTTCTAATGACAATCCTCAACCAGGAGACTCACAATGACAACCTCTTTTACTTCTCTTCTCGCCGCCGCCCTGTGCGCGATAATGTTGAATACCGCCTGGGCTGCTGCGCCCTCACCCGTTGCTGATAACGAATACAAACCACAAGTTGGTCAGGCGGGCAAGGATGTCGTCTGGGTGCCGACCGATCAGGCGCTGATTGATATGATGTTCAGGATGGCTGAATTAACGCCGGACGACTATCTTGTCGATCTGGGCTCGGGTGATGGCAGAACCGTCATCTCGGCGGCCAAGCTCGGCACTCGTGCGCACGGCATTGAGTACAATCCCGACCTGGTTGAGCTATCGAAACGTGCCGCGGCGAACGAGGGCGTGGCCGAACGCGCCACCTTCGAACAGGCCGATATCTTTGAATCGGACTTCTCCGACGCCACGGTGGTGACGCTCTTTCTGCTGCCGGAGCTTAATCTCAGGCTACGTCCAACGCTGCTGGCGATGAAGCCGGGCACGCGGGTGGTCTCCAACTCATTTATGATGGAAGACTGGCTGCCCGATGAGACGGCCGCAGTGCAAGAGGGGTGTTCCAGCTTTTGCCAGGCGCACAAATGGATTATTCCGGCCAACGTTGAAGGAACCTGGCGCCTGGACAATGGCGACCTGGCCCTCACGCAGTCTTTCCAGATGCTGTCAGGCACGTTGCGCCGTGGCGAAAATTCGACGCCAATCAGCGATGCCCGGCTTAACGGCGCCGGTATTACCTTCAACGTGGGTGACAGACAATACACCGGCCAGGTTGACGGCGACACGATGAAAGGAACGGCGGATGACGGAACGCAATGGAGCGCCACGCGCACCGGCGGCTGAGCAGGAAAAAAGCTAACCGGGCGGATAAAATCAGGCTCTTTGGAGTATCTCGTCCGGCCAGAGAGCCAAATTCAACGCGATGGAACGCCACCGGGTTCCGTGACGTTTTTCATTTCGACGGGTTAGCAAAATACCTCGCAATCTGCGAAGGGGCATGAATTCACAAAATATCGACAGCTATTTCCCCCTCGCAAATTCGATTCGGGTCAAACCTCATCTCATGTTAAACCCCTTCTAATGAGACGTTAACGACCTTCTGCGTTCTCAGTGACTCGATCGCCGCCTCGGCAAGCATTAATGCTTTCAAACCATCGCTGGCTGTGGTGGGAACCGGTGTTTTGCTCTTGACGGCGGTAATGAATGCATCCCACTCTTCCCTGAATGCATCGTGATAGCGCTCAAGGAAAAAGTGCAAAGGTTTCTGCGCCTGTACGCCGCCTTCTTCGGTGAGTTTAACTAATGTCGTCGTGGGGACGTTATCAACGCGCAAAGCTCCCTTCTGTCCATGGGCTTCAATCCGCTGGTCATAGCCGTAACCTGAGCGTCGGCTATTATTGATCACCGCAATCTTTCCTGAGGCGGTTTGCAATGTGATGACTGCCGTATCGATATCACCCGCCGCTTTTACCGCGGGACTGACCAGCGCGGATGCGATTGCCGAGACGGAGACTGGCTCTTCGCCAAGCTGGAATCTCGCCATGTCAAAATCATGGATGGTCATATCCCTGAACATCCCGCCGGATGCCACCAGATAATCATCAGGTACCGGGGACGGATCCCGGGAACTGATTTGCAGATGTTCCAGCTCACCGATTTCGCCCGCACGTAAAGCACGATGCAGATGTGCATGATTCGGATCGAAACGGCGGTTGAAACCGATCATGAAAGGCACACCGAGCCGGTTGATTTCAGCCACGCACGCTTTCACACGATCAATGTTCAAATCAATGGGTTTTTCACAGAAAATCGCCTTACCGGCTTTAGCCGCCAGCAAAGAGAACTCGGCATGGGTTTCCGTCGATGTCGCGACTAATACAATATCCACTTCAGGATGGTTTATCGCTTCCTGGACAGAGAGAACCCTGGCCTGATATTGGCTGGCCAAAGACCGGGCAGCTTCGGTGCTGATATCTGAAACGGAATACAGCATTGAATCAGGATGAGCATGGATATTATTAGCATGGATCTTGGCGATACGGCCTGCTCCTAATAATGCAATTTTCAACATGATGATCCTCACAATAAAAAATTAATTCCATAAAAGTATGATTATTCTGACTCCACAATTTCATCGTTCCATATTCGCCAGACAGTCAACATACCCGACCTGAATACGCCCGGAATCAGAAACCTTAATACCGCCGACATTCAATCAATTGAAATAACCGTGAATCATTATTTTCGGTAGAACTTTCACCTTTAACAGCACTGATGCCGGCGGCCAGTGTGGATCACCATCCAACATTGGTTCCAGTACCAGATCGAGGTCCAGCCCTGTCCCGAATTGAAGTATGAAATGAGTATATACGCGTTAAAATTTCATAAAATTACTTTATGGAAAAATAATTTTATTTTGAGAACGAGATCAAACTATTCGAAACAAGCGGCTAAAGGCAAATGCGCCGGGGTGAAAGAGGGACCCGGCATCGTAGCGGACAATTGCGCGGGACGGCCATTTCCCCCGCGCAAAGACATGTCGTTACGGTCGTTTTCAGCGATTTGCGGGACGATAAGTTCGCCAGTAACCGATAAGCCTGAGGAAATTCTGTTTCACTTCCTCTACCACTTGAGCATCATCCAGCTCGCCCCTGAACCACTTAGTCGCCGGTTCGCCAAAAATCGTCCTCCCCACCGCGAATCCTTTCACCCACGGTGCGTCCGCCGCCGCCGCGAAACCCGCTTTCAGGGTGGCTTCCGGCGCATCCAGCCCCAGGATCAGCACCCCACGGCAGTGGCTGTCATGACGTTCGATGATCTGGCCGATATCCCGCCAGCCCGCCGGTGAAAGCGGCGGCAGCTTCCACCAGTCCGGTAGGATCCCCAGCGCATAAAAGCGCGACAGGATCTGTCCGTAGTGACTTTCGTCCCGATCCGGATTGTCATTCGGCAAAATCACTTCCAGCAACAGTTCGTGACCGGACTGGCAGCAGGCATGATATACCTCGGAGATTAGCGCCTCCTGCTCCAGCCGCATCGCCTCGCTATCCCTGGGATGATAAAACACCAGGCATTTCACCACGTGTTCCAGCGGCCAGCTCACCAGTTGCGAGCCGATGTCGCCATGTTCCAGACGCAATGGCCGCGACCCCGGCAACTCTATCGGGCGTCCTATCCACCATCCCTGGCCGGTGATATCGTTAAGGGCAGCCTGGCCGTATGTCGTGTCCGCCAGGATACCGCTATTATCGCTCAACTCTGCCTCGGCGGCAGCGGCTTGAGCCCCCTGCAACAGCAACAGTTTCAGTTGGCGGATATCGTTCTCGTCCCGCCCGGCGGCATGGGCCATGTCCATCAATTGCTTGCGGTGATCAAATGCAAATACGCATAGCTCGGGCCACTGCTGCTTGCGGGTGGTCACACGGTGCAGATGATTTAACTGCACATCTTTATCCGGTCGCGGCACCGATTTCTCACGCAACAGATAGTCGTCCAGTTCAAGACGAGTCGGCATCGCCGGCGCACAGCCGTGGCGGGACACCACCAGCGCGCCGCAGGCATTGGCGTAACGGCAGGCTTGTTCCCAACCCTCATCGTTGAGATAACCGCGCAACAGACCGGACATAAAGGCGTCTCCCGCCCCCAGCACATTCAGCACCTCCACCCGGACACCGCTGTAGAGCGCCACCGCATCCCAACCGGCCGGGATCTCGCCTTCAAATACCGAACATCCCTGCGCTCCCCGTTTGCAAACCAGGGTCGCCTGACTAACCTGACGGACATTGCGCAGCGCCGTCAGCGTATCGGTGCTGCCGCCGGCAATATGAAATTCTTCTTCGGTACCGACAATCAAATCGAAATGGTGCAGCACTTCCTGTAATTCACGGGTAACACGCTCGGAAGGGATAAAACGGGTCTCGCCGTCCCCAAGGGCGGTGAGGCCCCAGAGTACCGGCCGGTAATCGATATCCAGCGCCCGGCGCAGACCGTGACGCTGAGCGTACTCCAGCGCTTTGAGCACCGCGGCGCGGGTATTGGGATGGGAAAGATGGGTGCCGGTTATCGCCACCGCCCGGCTGGAAGCGATGTAGTCCTCGTTTATATCATCGGGGCTCAGCGCCATATCCGCGCAGTTATCACGATAGAAAATTAACGGAAACGTCTCCTGATCTTTTACGCCTAAAATCACCAGCGCCGTCAGCCGCTTTTTGTCGGTAATAAGATAACGGGTGTCCACGCCGGCGCGCTGTAATTCCTCGCGCAGGAAACGGCCCATATGCTCGTCGCCCACCCGCGCCAGCATGCCGGACTTCAGGCCCTGGACCGCCGTGCCATAAGCGACATTTCCCGACGATCCGCCCAGGTATTTGGCAAAGGTAGTCATATCTTCCAGTCGGGAGCCGATTTGTTGTCCGTACAAATCGAGCGCGATGCGCCCGATGCAAATGACATCAAGCGTCTTTTGCTGCTGCGCTGTACCCATAATGTGTAGTCCCCTTATCAATAAAAAGCTTGGGAACATTATGAGGAATAAAAATTTCATTTTCAATCATGTTAAAACAAACCCCCCTCACAAAATGTAGGGTGCTGATAGCCTCTATGTGACCATTTCATTATAACCTGATGATATTCAGCGTTATTAAAAAAAACAGTAATCGTGCAGTTCAATATAAATAAACACGCTAACTCATTTTAATATCATGTTTAATATGACTATTTTATAAAAAATCACGTTTTTTCCATTCACTGGAACGCGTCAGGGAATGGAAATTTCATTTTTTTTGATCAACCTCCCACAAATAGAATTTTTATTCTAAAATTGGTTTTTATAAAACATTACAACCCTATAATGCCGTCAGTAGCCCGCGATACCTCTGCCTGAACGCGGCGCCCGGTTGCCCGTTCGCCAAAAGGCACCATTGGCAGTAATGACGGCGTCCTGCCGACCGGCAAAAAAACAAAACCGATAAAAAGGTCAGCCAGATCCGTTGGTTAGCCGGACAAAAAATAGAGGGAAATGATTTTTAAATAAGCAGCAGGACTGCATGGCAGCCAAGGTATAAGCCGTTGGGCATGACGACGCCTGACAAACGAAAGAGAGCTTTACTAATGATGGAGTGAATGGATATGTCTACAGTGAAAACATTGCAGTATTTGGTCGACGGCCGCTGGCTCGATTCCAAAACTACCCGCTTTATGGACGTGCATAACCCCAGTACCGGCGAAATTATCGCCAAGGCGCCCTGCTGCACCGAGGATGAAGTGAAAACCGCCATTGCCGCCGCCCGTAAAGCGTTCCCGGGCTGGTCGAATACGCCGGCGATCAAACGTGCGCAAATCATGTTCCAGGTTCGCGAATTGCTGATTAAGCATGAGGAGCGCCTGACGGAGCTGGTCGCCAAAGAAAACGGCAAAGCCTGGGGCGATGCCCAGGGAGACGTGCTGAAGGCCAAAGAGGGAACTGAACTGGCCTGTTCTATTCCGACATTATTAGCCGGTGAAAGCCTCATGGACGCCTCAGCGGGAATTGATACCACCCTGTATCGTGAACCGATTGGCGTATTCGCCGGTATCGTGCCGTTCAATTTTCCCGCCATGATCCCTATGGGCTGGATGGCCCCGCTGTGTATCGCTTCCGGCAATACCATAGTAATTAAAGCGGCCAGCATGACGCCGATTACCTGTATGGAAATCGCCAAGCTCTACCAGGAAGCCGGCGTGCCCGACGGCGTCATTAATATTGTGACCTGCTCGCGCAATGAGGCCGATTTGTTCCTTACCCACCCAGATGTCAACGGCGTCTCTTTTGTCGGCTCGACCTCGGTGGGTCTGCATGTCTACTCCAAAGCGGCGGCGCACGGTAAACGCGTCCAGGCGCTGTGCGAAGCTAAAAATCATGCGTTGGTGCTGGCGGACGCGCCCATTTCCCGTACCGCGGCGGGCATTATCAATGCCGCCTTCGGCTGTGCGGGAGAACGTTGTATGGCATTGCCGGTGATCGTGGTCCAGGAAGAGATCGCCGATCGGCTGATTGCGGCCGTCCTGGAAAAAGCGCAAGCGCTGAAGGTGGGGCCGGGCTACCGCAAAGAGACGGATATGGGGCCGGTTATCTCCGCCGAACATAAAAAATCGGTGGAAAATTGGATAACCAAGGGGATCGAAGAAGGCGCCGAACTGGTGCTGGACGGCCGCGGCTATAAAGTGGAAGGGTTTGAGAACGGTTATTATGTCGGTCCGACGCTGTTCGATCGTGTAACCGAGGAGATGAGCATTGGCACCGAGGAAATTTTCGGACCGGTTCTCTGTTTCAAACGGGTGAAAGATTTTGAAGAAGGCCTGCGCGTGATGAACCGGAATCCGCTCGCCAATGGTTCGGTGATCTTCACGCAGAACGGCCATTATGCCCGGGAATTCCAGAAACGGACCCACGGCGGCATGGTGGGCATCAATGTGGGTATTCCGGTACCGGTCGGCGTATTCCCCTTCTCGGGCCATAAGAACTCATTCTTTGGCGATCTTCACTGTCTGGGCAAAGACGGCATGCGCTTTTATACCGAAACCAAGTGCGTCACCAGCCGCTGGTTTGACGAGGAAGAGCGTAAACGTGAAAAAGTGGATTCCTGGGACGGCACGATCTAATCGGCATTATTGATTTTGATTAAGCGTTACGGGGCCGTCATTTGACGGCCCCGTTTGCGAAACGGCATGAGAATTGCGATATCCGTCCCTTCCCTTTTTCCTTCACTTCTGGTTATCCGCCAGAATTGTGCGACGCTTCTCATTAAATTAAAATTTCATAACAACTAATTTGAAATATTTATTCCATAAGGATATGGTGATAAAAATTTCGACACCGTTAGCCACGATCCCTCATTCGCCTTAGTCGGGCCGTAACCAGGACGTCGGGGCGGTAGCGTTGATTTGGACAGGAGGATTATGTGACCACATTATTATCAAAGTACCATGCAGGAGACGCCAGCGGACGTATCCAGCACATTACCCCGGCCAATGCCGGCTGGCGTTATGTCGGTTTTGATGCCTATCTGCTTAAACAAGGACAAACGTTGGATCTCGACAGCGGCGACCAGGAGCTTTGTCTGGTACTGGTGGCAGGTGTGGCCACCATCACCACCCGCCATGCCGAATTCCGCGATATCGGCAAACGCATGAGTCCTTTTGAACGCATACCGCCCTATTCAGTTTATGTACCTCACCACGACCAGGCGCATATCATCGCGCAAACCGATTTGGAACTCGCGGTTTGCCGGGCGCCCGGCAACGGCGAGTTACCGGCGCGGCTGATCGCCCCGGACGATGTCGGGGTGGAACAACGGGGTAAGGGACGCAATAAACGGCTGGTTCATAATATTCTGCCGGAAAACGACCCGGCGGATAGCCTGTTGGTGGTAGAGGTCTTTACCGCGGAAGGTGATACCAGCTCCTACCCCAGCCATAAACATGATACGGAAAATTCGGCGCATGAAACCTATCTGGAAGAGACCTATTATCATCGCCTCGACCCTGCGCAGGGGTTTTGCCTGCAACGGGTTTACACCGATGACCGCTCACTTGACGAATGCTTGCCGGTGTACGATCGCGATGTGGTAAAAGTCCCGCGTGGCTACCATCCGGTGGCCGCCATCGCCGGTTACGACAGCTATTATCTTAATGTTATGGCCGGTCCGGTACGGAAATGGCAGTTCACCTGGGAAAAGGATCATGCCTGGATCAACTCAGCGGAGTATCCCAGAAAACCATAGCTCTGACAGGTTTTGCCGTTACCCGGCGTAAAAAATAAGCAGGAAGAGGGTCATCAGCCTGAAGCGCCCCTAAAGGGCGCTGCTTATCAATCCGGGATCCATGCGGGGCATCAGCTGGCTTTTTGCGTATCGTCGGACAGGTGGGTGGCGCTTTGCATCGCCAGAGACAGCATCAGCGTCTGAGACAGACACATGGAAGAGATCTGGGAACGGAATCCGTCCACTTGCGCCTCGCGCACCACAAAGCAGACTTCGCTGAATGCGGCCAGCGGACTGACCAGACTATCGGTAATGGCAATTTGCTTGGCGCCGCTTTTAGCCCCCATGGAGACCAGTTCCACCACTTCCTGAGCGTACGGCGAATAGCTGATGGCGATCACCACGTCATCGGGCTGTACCATGCTTAGCTGTTCGGAAAACATACCGCCCAACCCGTCGATCAGAAAAGCGCGACGATCCAGATGCCGCAAGGCGTAGGTTAAATAAGAAGCGAGACTGAAAGAGCGACGCAACCCGATAACATAGATGGTATTGGCATTCGCCAGGAGTTGCACCGCCCGGGATAAATCCTCTTCCTTGATCTGCCCCGGCAGTTGCTGCAACGCCAGACTGTTGACCATGCTGAACATGCTCAGTATTTCCATCGGCGTTTCCGGCGCATCGGCCTCTTTACCAGCGGTCTGACGGAATAACCGGGCGCGTTCGGTATAGCTGACCGTATCCTCCATGATATGTTGACGAAATACCTGTTTCATTTCATTGAAACCGTCAAAACCAAACGCGTTGGCAAAACGAATCAGCGTCGAGGGGGGAACATTGGCTTTTTCAGCAATGGAAGCAATCGTATCGAAAGGGATACTGGTACTATTGTCCAGCATATAGCGCGCCACCTGCTTCAATCGCTTACTGAGCGTATCGTAGCGGTTACGTATATCATCCTGCAATGACGAGAGTTGGGAAGAAGAAGTTGTCATGAAAACGGCACACCGTGAATTTCAGCAAAAGCGCTTATCTTGATTATTACGATTGAAAAATTCAAATCAACCTATTATTGAAAATATCTCGTCATTTTATTAAGTACATCAAGCTTGCGCTCCCGAAAGACGCGGCCTGGTCAAGACCGCTTCAGAACTTCCAATATTTGACCTTTATCCCATAAATGAAATTAATATTTTATTTTTGATTTTTTACGAACAAATAAGTTCATATAATGGCGCTATGGTTTCATCATCCGATTCGTCACAACATCATAACCCTACGTCTTTCACGGATCCCTTTATGACCGGCGGTTATTCTGGTCGGCGGGACTTCCCTCAGACCAGGGGCAATGGAAGGGAAACATGAGCAAAATCAGATTAACCGTGGCACAGGCGCTGGTGCGTTTTTTAGATAATCAATATGTCGAGGTTGACGGCGTCGAAACCAAATTCATTAAAGGGATTTTTGCCATCTTCGGTCATGGTAATGTCTTGGGACTCGGGCAGGCGTTGGAGCAGGATTGCGGACAACTGCACATCCATCAGGGCCGTAACGAACAAGGCATGGCCCACGCGGCCATCGGCTACGCCAAGCAGTCTTTGCGCCGGCAAATATACGCCTGCACCTCTTCCGTCGGTCCCGGCGCCGCCAATATGATCACGGCGGCGGCCACCGCCACCGCCAACCGCATTCCCCTGCTGCTGCTGCCCGGTGATGTTTACGCCACCCGCCAGCCCGATCCGGTGCTACAGCAAATTGAACAGTCTTATGACCTCAGTATCAGCACTAACGACGCTTTTCGCACCGTGAGCAAATATTGGGATCGGATTTCCCGCCCCGAACAATTGATGAGCGCCTGCATCAGCGCTCTGCGTGTTCTGACCGACCCGGCGGAAACCGGCGCGGTCACCCTGTCCCTGCCGCAGGACGTCCAGGGCGAATCTTATGACTATCCTGATTATTTCTTTCAAAAACGGGTACACCGCATCGAGCGACGCCTACCTACGGCAGCGATGTTGGACGAAGCGAAAGAATTGTTGTTACGTAAAAGCAAACCGTTGTTGATTTGCGGCGGCGGCGTTCAATACTCGGACGCCGGACAGATGCTGCGGGATTTTGCCGAACGTTATCGCATCCCCTTCGCTGAAACCCAGGCAGGAAAAGGCACGTTGATTTCCGACCATCCGCTGAATGTCGGCGGTATCGGCGAAACCGGAACTCTGGCCGCCAACCTGCTGGCCAAAGAGGCGGATTTAATCATTGGCGTCGGCACCCGCTATACCGATTTCACCACCTCTTCCAAATGGATCTTCCAGAATCCGGCGGTTTCGTTCCTGAATCTCAACATCAATCGTTTCGACGCCTTCAAACTCGACGGTTGCCAGGTCACCGCGGACGCGCGCGAGGCGTTGCGCTCCCTCAATCAATATCTGGCGTCGGAAGACTGGTGCGCGGACTGGGGAGATCGTATAGCCGAGGTGCGTAACCAATTGCAAACGGAACGGGAACGCGTTTATGCCATTAATTACACCGGCGACGATTTTGTGCCTGAAATCGACGATACCCTCGATCACAAGTCCGTCTTTGCCGAATTCAACCGTATCACCGGTTCGCTGCTGACCCAGAGCCGGGTGTTAGGCATCGTCAATGAAACCATCCCGGAAGACGCGGTGATTGTCGCCGCGTCGGGCAGCCTGCCGGGGGATTTGCAGCGCATCTGGCGTACAACCTCCCCCCAGAGTTATCACGTGGAGTATGGCTACTCTTGTATGGGATATGAAGTCAACGCGGCGCTGGGCGTTAAAATGGCCGAGCCGGCCCGGGAAGTATATGCCCTGGTGGGCGACGGCGCTTTTATGATGTCACATTCCGAACTGGTTACCTCTATTCAGGAAGGCTGCAAAATCAATGTGGTGCTGTTCGACAATATGACCAACGGCTGCATCAACAACCTCCAGTTGGGACACGGTATGCAAAGTTTTTTCACCGAATTCCGTTTTCGTGATAAATCGCCATCCCGGCTTGACGGCGCCCTTGTACCGGTGGATTTCGCCAGGATTGCCGAGGGTTACGGTTGTAAAAGCTACCGGGTCACCACGGTGGAGGAGTTACATCATGCGCTGGAAGACGCCAGACGCCAGACCGTCTCGACGCTGATTGATATCAAAGTACTGCCAAAGACCATGATCCACGGTTATTTCAGCTGGTGGCGGGTCGGCGGCGCGCAGGTATCCGCCAGCGCTGATATACAGGCCGTGGCTCGCATGCTGGCAGAGAATATCGGCAAAGCCCGTCAATACTGAGCATTGCCTGCCCGCACCCCGGCGGTTATGTCCCCATAAACCGCCGGTGATGCGGCGCCGGCTAACATAGCGCCCCCTATCTCCGACAGCGGCGGCGCCAACCCAATTGGCATCCGTGGTTCAACTGATAGCGCACCCGCGTTTTCGCTTTATTCCCGACGCTTTTTTCAAACAATCGTATCGCTGTCCCATCCATGTCTTGGATAGCGGTGGGTCTGGGTATCATCCTGCGCAACGCAAATTAATCACAGCGCGAAAGCTTGCTGATGAAGTGATAACACCGACGACCAATACTCTTACAAAGGGCTCAGATGACGAATAAACAAAATAAATATTTTATGATTATTTAAATAGAAAATTTAATTTTTAAAAAATTTTGATGGAAAAATGCATTACACTGATTATTCAGCATCATTTTTGGTCATTTTTTTAACAATTATTCATGCCAGTCTGAATAAAACAGATAAAAACATGGCAAAATATATCAAATAATATACTTATAAAACATACGTTTATTACAAAACAATCTGCAATCCTCTCCGAGCAAGGAAGAGGAAATTCAGCATCGGATGCAAAAAATAGCCTTCAATATATGATCTTTATCTCATAACGGAATATTTTTTCTGCATTAAAATCTTATGAAAGATATATTCTTTAATAAGAACTAAGAATGCTATGAATCGGTTTACGCGCAGCGAGCAGGCGCGTGGGATATTCGCTCTATTCGAGGTGTATTTATCATGGACAAAAACAAAGTCAAACTCGCCATTGCCCCCATCGGCTGGACCAATGACGACATGCCCGATTTAGGAAAGGAAAATACATTCCAGCAGACGGTCAGCGAAATGGCGCTGGCCGGTTTTACCGGTAGTGAAGTGGGCAGTAAATATCCACGGGATCCCAAGGTTCTTAAACCGATGCTGGATATCCGCGGCATTCAAATCTGCAATGCCTGGTTCAGTACTTTTTTTGCTGACGAACAAAAAGGCAAAACCATCGATGAATTCATCACTCACCGTGACTTTCTTCATGCCATGGGAGCGAAAGTCATCGGCTGTTCCGAACAGTCGCGCAGTACCCAGGGTACGCCAAAGCCGGTACTGGAAGGCCGTCCTACCTTCACCGATAAAGAATGGCGACTGGTGGCAGATGGCTATAACGAGTTAGCGGATCTCGCCGCTGAAAAAGGAATGACCGTCGGCCTGCACCACCATATGGGCACCGGCATTCAGACAGCCCAGGAAATCGATCGCTTCATGGACCTGGTGGATGACGATGTTTACCTGCTCTATGACACCGGCCATGCCTACTACTCGGAAGGTTCACAGGAAGCGATGCTGCAAATTCTGGAAAAATACCTGCCGCGCATTAACCACGTCCATCTGAAAGATGTGCGGGATGAGATCGTGGCCGAGGTTCGCGCCCATAAGCTGAGCTTCCTCGACGGGGTAAAAAAAGGGACCTTTACCGTACCGGGCGACGGGGTGATTGATTTCAAACCGGTGTTTAAGCTGCTGGAAGATTTTGGTTACGAAGGATGGATCGTAGTGGAGGCAGAACAAGATCCCGCCAAAGCCAATCCCTTTGAATATGCCGTTAAAGCCAGACGCTACATTCGCGAGGTCGCTGGCCTTTAGCGCCGGAGCGCCGCGCATTGATGATGTATTACTTCTCCGCAAGGCCTGTTTTGCCTTGCGGTTATTGGCTACCCGCAGTGATGCATTTTGCGGGTTAAGTAAAAATATGGAGAGCCGCTAATGAAAGAAATCAAAATTGGACTAGTCGGTACGGGTTATATTGGACGTTGCCATGCCATCGCCTATGCACAGGCACCCACTGTTTTTCCTTTAAAAGGGAAAATAGTGAAAGAAATGCTAGCGGAAATAAATGAAGAATTGGCAGAAAAAAAAGCAAAAGATTTTGGTTTTAATCGTTATACGGCGGACTGGCATCAGTTGGTCAGCGATCCGCAAATCGACGTCGTCGATATTTGTGTTCCCAATTTTCTCCATAAAGAAGTCGCCCTCGAAGCCATCAGGCATGGCAAACATGTCTATAGCGAAAAACCGTTGGCGCTGACGACTGCCGATGCCAGTGAAATGGTGGCCGCCGCCAAAAAGGCCAACGTCAAGACGCTGGTGGGTTTTAACTATATGAAAAACCCGGCGGCACAGTTAGCCAGGCAAATTATTGAAAATGGCGAAATTGGCGAGATAGTGCATTTTTACGGTACTCATAACGAAGATTATTTAGCCAGTCCCCAGACCCCCATTGACTGGCATTGCAAAAAAGCATTAGCCGGTTTAGGCGCGTTGGGAGATCTTGCCGCGCATATCGTTAATATGGCCCATTATCTTATCGGCAATATCAGTGAAGTTGCCGGCGATATGGCAACCGTTATTGCCGAACGCCCCGATCCGCACGATCCAACTAAACGGATTAAGGTGGAAAATGAGGACCAGGCAAGTGCGTTAATCCGTTTTGAATCCGGCGTCATGGGGGTTATTGAAACCTCACGAATCGCCAGCGGCAGCAAAATGGGATTAACTTATGTGGTAACCGGAACCAAGGGCTCAATTGCCTACACCCAGGAAAGAATGGCCGAATTAAAACTCTATCGGCATGACGACCCGGTGGAAAGACAAGGTTTCAAAACTATTTTAGTCGGACCTTCTCATCCTGACTATGCTCCCTTCTGCGTCTCTGCCGGTCATGGATTTGGTTTCAACGATCAAAAAACTATCGAAATAAGGGATTTGATTAACGGTATTGCCGCCGGCGACAAGATGTGGCCCGATTTTGAAGAAGGGTTACGAGTCTCTCAAGTATTGGAGGCTATCGCCCACTCAGCGCAGGAACGCCGATGGGTTAAGATTTAACACGAGACAATAATAAAAGGGTAATAAGCGCAGCAAATAAAACCTTCGTTAGCAATCAGATTAATATAAAACTTTTTATCAAATTTATTTGCCTTATAAAAATTATTTTAGACAAATAATAACTCACAGTGCCAAAAGCCCTCATTACCTTTGATTTATGAGATGTTAACACCATGAGCATGAGTATTTTAAAGGGTTTTTTGGCATCACCTGATTAACTGAATAAAAGGTAAAGACATGTCGCTAATTATGGAACTCAATATACAACAAAGAAAACGATTACACCAAATAACATTGGTCGCTACGTTCGGTGGCTTGCTCTTTGGTTATGACACGGGTGTTATCAATGGCGCTTTCCCTTCCCTAAAAGAAAACATGGCTCTCACACCGACAACTGAAGGCCTCGTCATGAGCGTACTTTTAGTCGGGGCCGCGCTTGGTAGTGTCTGCGGCGGCAAACTGGCCGACTATTTTGGCCGACGAAAATATTTATTATATTTATCATTCGTTTTCTTGTTCGGTGCCATGATGTCCGCAGCATCACCCAATATCACCAGTCTATTGCTTGCCAGGTTTTTACTCGGTTATGCCGTAGGCGGAGCATCGGTTACCGCGCCCGCGTTCATATCCGAAATAGCCCCAACCGAAAGGCGAGGGAAACTCACTGGGTTAAATGAAGTAGCCATTGTTATCGGCCAATTAGCCGCGTTCGCGATTAATGCCGTTATTGGTTACGTTTGGGGGCATCTCCCCGATGTTTGGCGGTATATGTTAATTGTTCAGGCGATACCGGCCATAGGTTTGCTTATCGGCATGTGGAGTTCGCCAGAAAGTCCCCGCTGGTTGATTAGCAAAAATCGACGGGAAGAAGCATTATCCATTTTAAAACAAATTCGGCCAGCGGAAAGAGCGGTTAAAGAATTTGAAGATATCGTGACGTTGATTAATATCGAAGCAGAAAAGAAACTGCATTCTCAAGGCGCTCTGTCAATCATTATCCACACGCCATGGATTTTCAAATTACTGCTGGTTGGTATCGCCTGGGCCGCGGTGCAGCAAACAACCGGGGTGAATGTTATTATGTATTACGGTACGGAAATACTCCGCACCTCGGGTTTTTCCGAAAGAATGGCGTTGATATGCAATGTGTTAAACGGCGTTTTTTCTGTCGGTGGCATGCTAATCGGGGTTATCTTTCTGGTTGACCGGTTTAAACGGAAGACACTGATTATTTCTGGTTTTGCCCTCATGGCGACATTACATCTGATCATCGCCGCGGTTGACTATTACCTGGTTGGCGATGTAAAAGCCACGGCTATCTGGCTGCTGGGCGCATTATTTGTCGGCGTTATGCAAGGCACCATGGGTTTTCTTACCTGGGTGGTATTAGCTGAACTCTTCCCGTTAAAAATCCGTGGGCTATCCATGGGCATTTCGGTATTGTTCATGTGGATTATGAACGCCATCGTCAGCTATTTATTCCCGGTACTTCAGGCGAAACTCGGCCTGGGACCCGTATTCCTGATCCTTGCCGTCATAAACTATCTGGTTATACTATTTGTCGTATTCGCATTGCCAGAAACATCGAATAAATCATTAGAGCAATTAGAGGAAGAACTGTCTTCAGGAGCGTAGTAAAAAAGGTTTGACTCGAAGTAAAATGAATTATCTCGAAAAGGAGACAGAATATGATAGATGATATTACAATCGATAACCTTCATTTAGGTTGCCAGGCAAAAAACAAAGCTGAAGTTTTATCGATGGTAGGTAATTCTTTCAAAGAAAAAGGCTATGTCAGTCAGGATTGTATTGCTTTTCTCAATGAGAGAGAGCAACAGGTGTCCACGTTCCTGGGAAATGGCATTACCCTTCCTCATCTACCGAAATCAGCCACAAATATCATTGTTAAAAAGGGCATTGAGATTTTTCAATTTCCTGATGGCGTTATTTGGGATAGAAGTAATGTGATGTTCATTACCATTGGTGTTATCGCTAAAGAGAAACAGCATATCGATGTACTAAAACAAGTCGCATCGATTTTTAGTGATGAAGTCATTGCTAATGCGCTCTCGCTTATTTCAAATAAACAGGATTTTCTCCGTATTCTTAATCGGGGGTAGTGATAAAGCATACTCATAGATACCGACCTGTATGCCGGTATCTATGAGTAAAACGAACGCCATGAGAAAGAGAAAGAAATAGCCATTCCGGAAAAACGGGCATGCTATTACAAGGACTGCTCTGTTAAAAATCCCGAAGCTACGACAGCTTAAAACAGAGACTGGCGCGCGCTCTACCTGAAAAGGGATAGCAAGAAGAAATAGCCGGATATTATTTTTTATTGCCTTCCTGCCGAGGTAATGCGCCATAAAGAAAAAGCTGGACACTGTTCTTAACCATCTTTTGGATCTGCCGATGCGTAAAATTCGGCAGTTCACGCTGAAGGATTATCACATCAATTTCAGCTTTAACCAGTGAGGTAAACTGCTTCGCCCGAAGCATTGGTTCTCCCTCAATCAATTCGCCTTTCTGCATGGCATCGGCCATGACCTGAGCGAGTTTTTCCATGCTTTCCTGGATGCCGGATTCAAGAAACAGGTTACCAATATTGGAATGCCCGGCTTCCCCCACCACCACACGGTAAATTTGCATGGCCTGATTATCGCCGCCAAGAACCTGAAGCATACCCTCGCCAAACTGCGTCAGCTTTTGTTCAAGGTTAAGCTCTTCACTGTTGTTCCCTGTCAATTGCGTCGCTGCCTCTGTCAGAAAACGGGTACTGTGAGTACGCACTACCGTTTCAAACAGCTCTTCTTTCGATGTGAAATAGTTATAAAGCGTCGCCTTAGAGCCTCCGACTCGCTTTGCGACCTCGTTCATTGATGCGCGCTCATACCCCATTTCCTGGAATAGCTGCGAGGCGGCATCGATTATTGCCAGACGCCGTTCCTCTGTCAGAGTTCTCATTCTACCTCCCTGGGTTAGTCTCTGCTGTTGCGTTAATAATTAAGAAGCAGTGTGATAAAACAATAGGCTACCAAATTACCAAACAGTTCAGTTTACTAACTGTAAGTATATCATATCGCTGCATTGTATGAAAATGAAGCAATGTCAGTGAGTTAGCTGTCACAAGGAGCCACTATCCTTCCAGCAGGCGGGCCAGCGTCTTTCCCCCCTCAACCTGTTCTAACGCCAGTTTGAGCATCATAGTGAGAGGAACGGCCAACAGTACGCCCGTCATCCCCAGTAACCCCTCCCAGACCAGAAGCGAGATAATAATGACACTGGTGGACATGTTGAGATTGCGCCCGAACAGATACGGCTCCAGCACCCAGCCCAGTAGCAGGTTGATTAAGAGAATAATGGCCAGCGCGGCAGCACCGGTACTGAACCCGTTGAAAACAAAGGCCTGAATCAGTGGAGGAATGGAAGCCACCATCGAACCGACCACCGGAATGAAGTTAAACAGAAAAGCGACAACGCCCCAGAGGAAAGCAAACTTCACCTGCAACAATGACAATACGCCCCAAACGGCCAATCCATTCACTGCGCTGATCAATGTTTTCAACGCCAGATAATGGGATACGCTGGCAATCCCCTGCCGAACCATCTGCATTTCAGGCGATGTCGCCCGAAACAGTTTTTGGCATTTCGCCACCAGCGATGGAACTTCAATCAACATGAAAATCACCGTCAGGAAGATGACTAACATGGCGGAAAAAAGGCTCGATATTCCGCTGAGCATGCGTGCGATCAGCGACAGGAATTGTCCCGGGTTAACCAGTGATACTGCCGCTTCCGGCGTCAACGACAATCCCATGCTCTGCAACGGTAGCCAGCTATCGGCCAGCTGTCGGGTAAGTAGCCCCTGCATCTGCATGCTCATCTGGTTAAACTCCGGCAATGCCGCAACAAGTTTCAGCAATGTGTATACCAGCGCCATCAACAAGACAAGGCCTAACAGAACCACAATTAGCGGGCGCGGCAGCCGCGTACGGCACAACAAGCTGACCACCGGTTCCAACACGATCGCCAGGAAAAGCGCCAGCAGCAATACCGACAGAATCGATGCCGCCATGTGAATTCCCATCATGATAATCACCAGAGCAGCCAGCAACAGCAGGCGTTGAAGCAGTTTATTATCCGTGCGAATCGGTATTCTCATCGTCGTCCTTCTCATTATCGTGTCTGCAAATAACACCAAGGATAAGTATATAAGAAAACAGCATTTTCTCAGAATTTTCAACGCAGAACCGTGTTCTCGGCACGCCCCGCGCGGAAATCAGGCAGGGTTACCGGCCTATTCAGCCTATTTACGGTTTGACTCTCAACGTTGAACCGGCCAGAGCATCTTGTCTGCGCTCACTCTGGCGAATTGATGCTGCTGGCGTTATTTTGAATTTTCCGCACGACTGACCACCGTTTCCCACCAGCGAGGGAAAGGCGGCTGTTTTTCATCCATATTGACCGTTTGGCCTATCATGGGAGTCAGTAATTGATACGCTTTATTTTCACTGGCCGTGGCTAACCGTTTAAGCGGGTCATACCAGGTATGATGGGCGAGTTTGAATTTACTGTTATGTGAGGGAATTATCGCCGCGGCGTTCAGATCCTGAGCGGCCTGTACGGTTTCTTCAGGCATCATATGAATATAACGCCAGTTTTCGTTATATTGACCGCATTCCAATATGGCTAAATCAAAAGGCCCGAACCGATCGCCAATCTCTTTAAAATGAGGGCCATAACCACTATCGCCGCTGATATAGAGTTTGCGCTGCGGGGTGATTAGCGCAAAGGATGCCCAAAGCGTTTTATTTCTTTCCAATAGACGCCCTGAAAAGTGACGGGCAGGCAATACGTGAATTGCCAGATCCTGTTCAAGCTGAACCGTATCGAACCAATCGCCCTCATGTATTTTTTGCTGATCAAATCCCCATTGAATAAAATAGCTCCCCACGCCCAAGGGTGAAACGATATGATTAATTTTTGCTTTCAATTGCATTATCGTGGGGTAATCAAGGTGATCCCAGTGGTCGTGTGAAATCAGCAGGTAATCGATATCCGGGATATCATCTGCGGTATAGATATTACTGCCGTCAAAAGCTTTATTCATCCCTGGAACCGGCGCAGCGCTGGCGCTGAATACCGGATCGATCAGAATACGTTTACCATCTATTTGCAGAAAATAGGATGAGTGCCCCATCCAGATGACCAGAGATTGATTTTTATCCAGCGCGTGCAAATCAGTCTTGATGGAAGGCAGCGGAACGCGCGGGATCGCATCAGCATCAGTCCCAAAAAGAAACTTTGCCATCGTCACAAAGGGATGACTTCCGCCGGTCAACTGTGGCGTGGCCGCTAAATTTCTAAACCCTTCATCATGATAAAAAGATGACTGTTTGAGTCTTTCAAGTTCAGTCCCCGACGGCAATTGGCCGAACTGAGGCTGTTTGAGATAGGCGTATATTGTTACCGCCATAATTAACGTAACAATCAGTAAAATCGTCATCATTTTAATGAAATACCTGCCTGGATAACCGATAAAAAATACCTCTTTCTCTTCAATAAAAAGAGAACACCTTGTTTTATCTTTTTAGATAAAGCGCCTCACACCATAAGGTGGCCTCCGCCCCCGCCTCTTTCAACTTACACAAAGATAATTAAACAAAGTAGTACATTTTCTTGACACTTAAATAATTTCAATGCAAAACTAAACCGTACAGTCGTGTTTTGTTGATTTTATATACTCGCTCGCCGTGTTAAATACGGCCCTGATGAGACAATAAAAACAACTTAAACAATAGGTTACATCTTCACTGATGGTGCTTTCTTCATACAGGATATTTCACATGTTCACATTCTCTAAGGTCTCTCGTTCTGCGGTTTTGACTCTGGCGGTTGTGTTGGCGGGCTGTGCCGGAACCCCACCCGTTCATTATTCTGGTATCAGTTCCTCATCCCAATTGAAACCTAATACTGATGACAAATCAGACCGTATTCCTTATCGCTATTCCACCGCTGTCGATTGGAAGAAATACACCAACATCATCATTGATCCCGTTGTCGTCTATCAGGGAGCAGATAACCAGTTTGATGATATTTCACAGGAAGATCGGCAAGCACTGGCAACCTACATGCACGATACCTTCAGTAAAAACCTGCGTCCGCGCTTCAGAGAAGTTACTGCTGCATCACCAGACACACTTAGGCTGAAACTGACGCTGACCGGTGCCGACACCACCACCCCGGTTGCGGGTACTTTTACCAAATTCGATCTGGCCGGCGGCCCCTATAACATCGTGCAGTCTATCCGTGGGAAAGAGGGATTGCTTGACGGTTCTGTAAACTATGCCGTTGAAATTTATGACGCCACAACCAATACGCTACTCAATGCCTATGTGGCAAAACAGTATCCGAACGCCATGAACGTCGGCGCCACCATTGGTTCACTGAGTGCTGCGGAAGTCGGGTTGGATAAAGGAGCCGAAGAACTGGCCGACATGCTGAAATAAGCCGGACGCCGATGAGACAAATCGCATCATCCGGCACCAGGGAAAAAGCACAGCACCACGCATATAACCAATAACAGTGGCGGCAGATAACCGGTTAACCACGCGGGTTATCTGCCGTTCATTTCTTACAGAGATCTTGTCAGATTGACACTATGAAAACATATCCCCATCTGGTGGTCTGTACACATTGCGACAGCGTGTACCAACACCGGGCGCTCAACGTTGACGAAGTCGCCCGGTGCGAACGCTGTCAGGCGATCCTGTATCGTTCCGGACGGCTTAATACCGAACACATGCTGGCCTTGACGCTGACGGCAGCCGTTACCTTTGTCATGGCTAACGTCTACCCGGTTATCAGCGTCAGCTTTCATTCGGTACAGCAGGCTGCGACCATGTGGCAGGCCGCGCTGGCTCTGGCGAATGGTACGACCTTCCCGCTGGCGATATGCACATTGTTTTTGCTGATTGTCGCTCCTTTTTTGCAAATCACCCTCTTCGGATGGATCGTGTTCTTCGCGCGAAATGGCCAGTGTGCGCCGGGTTTCATCAGCTTAATGAAAGTGCTTATGTGGCTGCGTCCCTGGAGCATGATTGAAATCGGAATGCTGGGATTCCTGGTGGCGGCAATCAAACTTTCCGGTTTTTTGCAGGTTATTCCGGGGGCGGGATGTTGGGCCATGCTGGCGTTAATGCTGTTCATCATCTTAATCAACAATCAGGATCTTCGGCCGCTATGGATGCTTATGCCGGATCGCCATCAGAGTAAGGCGGCGCAGCATGGCTAACATACCGTATGCCCGGCAAATCAATGTGACGGCCTGTCATGTCTGCGGTCTTGTCTGTCAGCATGACGCCGCAACGGATACTGCGGCCGTCTGCCCGCGCTGCCATTCCCGTCTGACCTATCGGCACCACGACAGTCTGACCCGATCCGCAGCGCTGCTGATCTCAGCTATGATCTTTTATATTCCGGCCAATGTTCTGCCCGTGATGTATACCAGTATGTTCGGCAATGGCAGCGAGAGCACCATCATGGCGGGCGTCATCGATTTCTGGCGCGGCGGCTCTTACGGTATTGCCCTGCTTATCTTTACCGCCAGCGTGGTGATCCCTTGTCTGAAATTCCTGATCCTCGCGTTCCTGCTGCTCGCTTCCCGGCGGCAACGAACCTGGGCGATGCTCGAACGGGCAAAGCTCTATCGAATGACGGAATGGATTGGCTACTGGTCCATGCTGGATGTGGTGGTCATCGCTGCCGTGTCGTCTCTGGTCAGATTTCAGTCCTTCAGTGAAGCCGAACCACGCAGCGGCATCCTGTTTTTCGGTCTGGTCGTTATTTTGACCATGCTGTCCGCTATAAATTACGACCCTCGTCTTATCTGGGAAGGTGATGTGAAATGACCCACGAATCTCCACAACCCGGCGATCCCACCATTATCCGTCGCCGCTGGCAGGTATCGCTGATCTGGCTTGCCCCCTGCATTGCACTGCTGACCGGCGCGTCCATGTTGATACATACCTGGTTCTCATCCGGTCCGGAAATCATCATCTCCTTTCAGACCGCTACCGGTCTTGAAGCGGGCAAAACGGCGGTCAAATATAAAGACGTAACGGTAGGGATGGTTAAGAACATTACCTTAAGCGATGACAGCGAGCAGGTTCTTGCCACCGTACAACTCAACAAAAGCGCAGAAAATCTGGCGCGCGCCAACTCGCGTTTCTGGGTAGTCCGCCCGCGAGTGGGCATTGAAGGGGTAACCGGCATTGATACCCTGCTCTCCGGCGCCTACATTGGCGCAGACAAGGGAGATTCGCCGCAGACAAGCCGACGATTCACCGGTCTGGAATCCCCTCCCGCGATTATTAACGGTATGCCGGGTTCCCGTTTTGTCGTGCAAGCCGACGATTTAGGATCGCTGGATATTGGTTCACCGGTCTATTATCGCCGCGTTCAGGTCGGCCGCATTGCGTCATACCAGCTAAGGGATGATGGTAAAGGTATCAATCTACAGGTATTTATTGATACGCCTTATGATCGGTTTGTTACACCCGATACTCGTTTCTGGAATGTCAGTGGGATGGACCTGTCCGTCGGCGCCAACGGTTTCCGGCTTAGAACACAAACCGTCGCGGCCATCATGGCGGGAGGCATCGCCTTTTACACACCTGAAAACAGCCAGAAAGCACGCCAAACCCCTTCGAAAACAGAGTATGTGCTGGCCAGGGATCAGGAATCTGCGATGGCGCCGCCGGACGGCCCGGCAATCACATTCAAACTGCGTTTTGAACGCTCGCTGCATGGCCTTGAGATTGGCGCCCCCGTTGAGTTTTCCAGCATAAAGATTGGTCGGGTCGTTGCCGTCGAACTGGATTACAGCGCCACAGGCTATCGGTTCCCAACGGTGGTAAGCATTGAGGTCTACCCCAATCGGCTCGGCGGCGTATTGGAGAAACTGCCAAAGCAGAGAAAAGCGCTGGAAGACGAGACGGCCGAATTTACCCGTGATTTGGTTGATCACGGCCTGCGCGCTCAGGTCACCGCCAGTAATCTGCTGACCGGACAGCTCTATATTTCCCTCGATTTCGTCCCCGATGCGACGAAAATCCCGTTTGACATGAATGCTCGTCCACTTATGCTGCCGACATTCAATGGTGGCTTCGACCGGCTACAGGAACAGATGGCAAGCATTATCGGCAAAGTCGATAGCATGCCGCTGGAATCCATTGCGCATAACCTGAATACCACGCTGTCAGGGGTGAATAAAACGCTCAATCAGGTCAATGGCCAGACATTACCCGAAGCAAATCAGCTACTGAAACAAATGAGGCTGACAACCCTCAGCGCCCAGAGTCTGCTTGCCGACGACTCTCCTTTTCTGATCGGCGTGATGCAATCTTTGCAGGAAGTCCAGCGTACCTTGCGGGCAATACGCAGTCTGACCGATCAGATCGATCGACGTCCTGAATCACTGTTACGAGGCCGTCCTGGCGATCCCGATCTGCCCGATGCCACAAACACTATTCCGCCCAAGAAAGGTTCGAACAAATGATCGCGATCCCACGACTCTGCTTCTTTACGCTGATGATCTCGCTGGCGGCCTGCTCCTCGCCGTCAGTCCGTTACCATACGCTGGTCGCCCCTTCCTCTGAGGACGTGAAAGCGATACAGCCCGCGCCTTTTTTCATCGCCGTGTTGCCTGTCGGTGTCCCCACACAGCTCGACATGCCGCAGATGGTGGTACGTCAGGGTAAAAACGACGCCCTTGTGCTGGAGAATGAACGCTGGTTAAGTCCGCTGGGCGATGAAATCCAAACGTCATTATCCACAGAACTGGTTAAACGGCTGGATACTCAGGATGTCTCCGGACTGGCGCGAACGGAAGCAATACCGGTAATCAAAATTCTGGTTCAGGTCCGGCGTTTTGATACCTGGCCCGGTCAGTTTGTCAAATTTGAAGCAGACTGGAGCCTGAGTCTGGTGAATGGCGAAAAACGCAAGCGGCTGGTATGCAGCAGCCAGTTCACCGAAAATGCCCCGGGAGGATATACCGATATGTTCCTCGCCCAGCAGCAGGTCATCGCCCGACTGGCAACCCGGATTGCATCAACAACGCGCCAGTGGGCAGGCGATGGCGAGGAACGCTGTAATTTGTAACATGAGCATTGGATTAGCGCGGCGTGCAGGCCACACGGTGATGCTCGCTGACCCAAAACTCTTGCGCATGATGAACACGGCAACGCGCTTCTGCGCCGGACGCCGGTACGTCAAACTGACAGCCGCTGTCTGCAATTTCCTTTTGTTCAACCTGAGCGGCGGTCTGTTTCAGCCACGGATGGGCTGGCGGAATCGATGCCAGCAGCAAGCGCGTATAAGGGTGGCGAGCCTGCGAAAATAGCGTCTCCGCCGGCGCTTCCTCCACAATACGGCCCCGATACATCACGCCAATCCGATCGGCCAAGTGATACACCACGCTCAAATCGTGGGAGATAAACAGATACGCCACCCCTTGCTCGCGCTGTAGCGCCAGTAACAGATTGAGAATTTGCGACTGGATAGACACATCCAACGCCGACACCGGTTCGTCACACACAATCAATTTGGGTTGCAGCACCAGCGCGCGGGCGATGCCGATACGCTGACGCTGGCCGCCGGAAAACTCATGAGGAAACCGCCCTGCATCCGCTGGCGTAAACCCGACCCGCGTCAGTATCTTCGCCACCTGTTCTTTACGCCACTGACCGTCGCGTATGCCATGAATAATCAGCGGCTCCTCAATGCTGTACCCCACGCTGCGTTTGGGATCCAGCGAGGAGAGCGGGTCCTGGAATATCATTTGCATATCACGTCTTAGCTGTCGGCGCTGGGCTGAACTCTGTCGCCGCAAATCCTGGCCGGCAAAGTGCAGTTCGCCAGCGTTGGCCGGCGTCAGGCCAAGTATGCTGCGGCCCGTGGTACTTTTTCCACTGCCGGATTCCCCCACCAGCGCATAGGTTTCGCCGGGAAAAATATGGAAACTGACATTATCCAGTGCCACTACGCTTTTTTTCCGCCACCCTCGCCCAACCCGAAACGTTTTACGCAGATTTTTCACGGTTAACAGAGGTTCGATCATGAAGGGCCCCCAATGCTATCGGCTTTCCAGCAGCGCACCAGATGTCCGGGTTTATCGGTGCCGGACAGCACTGGCGGCGTAGTATGACAACGGGCGTCGGCCAGCGGACAGCGCGGCGCAAAACCACAGCCGACCGGCGTGCGGGTAAGCGGCGGTACGCTGCCGGCTATCTCGGGCAACTCGCCTTTGCGCGATGCGTTGAGATTGGGCACCGCACGCAACAGCGCCTGAGTGTAAGGGTGCCGGGCATCATCAAACAGCGTGAAAACATCCGCCTGTTCCACAATCTCGCCCAGATACATCACGATCACACGCTGGCACATCTGCGCCACAACCGATAGATCGTGCGTAATCAGCATAATTCCCATGTCGGTCTCGGTTTTCAACTGCTCCAGCAGCGCGAGAATCTGCGCCTGAATCGTTACGTCAAGCGCGGTCGTCGGCTCATCGGCAATCAGCAGCGCCGGTCCGCAGGCAATGGCGATAGCAATCATAACCCGCTGACGCATACCGCCTGACAGCCTGTGCGGGTAGGCCGCGGCACACCCGGGCGGATCGGGCATACCGACCTGAGCCAACAGTTCAAGCACGCGCGCTTTGCGCGCCTGACGCGATAGCAAGGTGTGCTGCCGCAGGCTTTCCTCGATCTGAAAGCCGATGGTATAAACCGGATTGAGACTGGAAAGCGGGTCCTGAAAAATCATCGCCAGCGCATTGCCGCGCAGGCGCCGGCGCACGTCATTCGACGGGGAGAGCAGCGGCTGGCCGTTCAGGCAGGCTTCCCCCCCGACCCGGCAGTAACGCTCCGGCAACAGCCCCATCAGCGCTTCGGCGGTTACGCTTTTGCCACAGCCCGACTCACCGATAATGCCCAGCGTTTCATGCCGTTCCACCTCGAAGGAGAGTCCGCGGACAGGATGCAGCAGGTCAGACTGCGCGGCAAACGTCACCGTCAGGTCTTTCACGGACAGTAGTGGTGTTTCACTCATCATGTTCACTTTGGCGTCGTCACCGTATTCAGCAGTCGGGTAATTCTGCGTGAAAGCGGCTTAATAGTGGGATCGGAGAGATCGCGCAGGCCGTCTCCAATCATGTTCAGGGCCAGGATCAGCAGCACGATGGCAATACCGGGGTAGAAGGTCATCCACCAGCAGGTAAAGATCACCTTTTTACCCTCCAACAGCAAATTCCCAAGGCTGGGCGTTGGGGCCGGGATGCCGGAGCCAAGAAAGCTCAGCGCCGCTTCGGTGAGGATCGCCACCGAAAATATCCACGATATCTGGATAATCAGCGGCGATACCACATTAGGCAGGATGTGCATCCAGATAATCCGGCTGCTCTTCGCGCCCTGCGCACGCAACGCCTCTATGTAATTTTTCTCTTTTATGACCAGCGCCGACGCCCGCATCACGCGCGCGACCGACGGGACATAAACCAGAGACAGCGCCAGCACGACATTAGACGGATTAGGGCCAAGGATGCCGACAATGGCAATCGCCAGCAGCAGCGAAGGAAACGCGAACAGCCCGTCGCAAACCCGCATGATGACCAGATCCAACAGCCGATACCAGGTACACAGCAGGCCGATCAGCGTACCAATAATGCCCGAAATCAGCGCAACGGCACCGCCAACCGACAGCGATATCTGTACCGCAATGGCCACCCGGACAAAAACATCACGACCAAAGTTATCGGTGCCGAACCAGTGCTGGCTACCGGGCGGCGACAGCCGCTGCATCGGGTTGAGGGCATAGGGATCGTAAGGGCTGAATAGCGCCCCGCCCACCGCAACCACCAGAATGACCAGCAGAATGGCTATCCCCGTCGTCAGTAGCCAATTGGAAAGCAACTTTTTCATCTCACTCCTTCTCACCTGACAGGCTGATGCGTGGATCAACCGCATGTCCCAGCACATCGACAGCCAGATTGATCAGGACGTAGCTGGTGGTGATTAACAAGACCGCCCCCTGAATAACCGAAAAATCGCGGCGCTCGATCGAATCAACCACCAGTGAGCCGACGCCAGGAATACCGAAGACGCTCTCAATGACAATCGTCCCCGTCACCAGCGAACCAAAGGATTCACCGCAGATAGTCAGGATCGGCAGCAACGCGTTTTTTAACCCGTGGCGCAGCAACACCCGATACTCGGGTATGCCTTTGGCCCGTGCGGTCTTGATATAGTTTTCACTCAGCACGTCCAGCATGACCGCCCGCGTCATGCGGGCAATCAGAGCGGCGATACGCAACCCCAACGCCAGCGCGGGCAGCGTCATATACCACAGATTCAGCAGCATATCGCCTCGGGTGGAGCTGTATCCCACCACCGGAAACCAGCGCAGTTGCACGGCAAAAAAGAAAATCAGGAACAGGCCGAGTAAAAAACCGGGAATCGACATCCCCACGGCCACCAACCCCATAATCAGGCGATCCAGCAGCCTGCCATGTTGCCAGGCGCTGAGCACGCCAGCGCCCAGACCAAGCAGCAGAGCGATACCCTGCGCATACAGGGCAAGCGCCAGCGTAGGTTGCAGATGCTGGAGAAAAAGCGACAGCACGCTGGCATTCATAAAGAGCGAGTGGCCGAGATCGCCGCGCAACACCGCGCCAAACCAGACGACGAACTGTGTCAGCAGCGGTTTGTCGAGTCCCATTTGCTGGCGTAGCACGGCGATATCGTCCGGGCTGGCGTCGTTACCCAATATCACCAGCACCGGATCGCCAGGCGCCAGATGCACCAGGCAGAACACCACCACGGATACCACCAGCAACACCGGTATCAGCGCCAGCAGACGATGGAAAAGGAACCATCCCATTCGCTTCTCCGCTTACTGCGCCGTTACGCTGACGTTCCACAGTATCGGCCCGATCAGATCCCGATAGCCGTGAACATTGTGTTTTACCGCCACGGCATCCGGTGTCGTGCGTCCCAGAACAATTACCGGCAGATAGGTCCAGGTCTGAACGTGAAGTTTATCCACCAGTCCTCTGGCATCCTGCAACGACGACGCCTGTTTGATGTCATCCAGCAACGCATCGATTTCCGGGCTGTTGCTCAAGCCAGGAAATTTGGCGCGGGAATCGAGGAAGGGATACTGGTGCAACACCTGACGCATGGAAAACTCCAGCGCGCATAAATCAAAGTTTTTGGGGTCCTGACGACGCTGTAGCACCGTGGCCCAATCATAGACATCAAGACGGGATTTCACGCCGATCTGCTTGAGCACCTGCTGCGCGACGATAGCCAGATTATACAGCTCGGCGTACTCCTTGGTGGCGATAATCACCACCTCCTCGCCGTTGTATGCGGATTCCTTTACCAGACGGCGCGCCTCGTCCAACTGGTGCTGATTCCAGTATGGCTTGCCAGCTTCGCTATACCAGTCCACCTGTTCGGGGAAACCCAGCGAGGAATCTTCTTTGAAAAACCGCGGATCGCTGTAACCCGCCAACAGCACCTGATGCACATCCAGCGCCAAATTGAACGCCTGACGCAGTTTTACATCGGCAAACGGCCCGCGGTTTTTGTTGAACAGATAAGTGATGAGCGATCCGCCCGCCTCAGGACGGTATAACGTCACATCGCGCGCACTGTTCAGCGTATCGATATTGTCTTTCGGCAGATCGAAGACCACATCATATTCACCGGTCAACGCCCCTGCCAGCCGGGTTGATTCATCGGTGATGTAGCGAAACCAGATATCCTTCACCTCCGCCTTCTTCTGCCCTGACAGACCGTTCGCCGGTTCGCTGCGCGAGACATAGCCGTCATAGCGGGTAAGGTGCAGGTAGTCCCCCTGTTTAAATTCCGCCAGCTTGTACGGGCCGGTGCCAATTAACTCACTCACTGGCTTTTTGCTGGCGTTGGCCTCATCGATCAGGCGCTTGGGCATGATCGCCGCCAGATTTTTCAAATCAGCCAGCACATTCAGGGTAATCAGCGACGGCGATGGAACCGTCAGTTGCACGGTGCGATCGTCAACGCGGGTAAATTGAGCGCTCGGCAGGTTGGCTTTCCCCTGAGTGGAAACATCCAGCCAGCGGTTCATCGAGGCTACCACGTCATCCGCCGTCAGCGGCTGGCCGTCATGAAAACGTATCCCGTCGCGCAGCACGAACGTATAGACCTTACGATCGTCGCTGAGCGAATAGCGTTCAACCAGATCCGGCACCGGTTCGAACCGATCGTTGATGGTAAAGAGCTGTTCAAAAATATGGCGCACCACGTCCGTGGTGGCGCTATTGGTGGTCAGGTAAGGATCGAGCGTGCCCGGCCGCTTGCCGTAGGCGATATTTAGCGCTGCATCGCGGTTAACGGCGTCAGCCTGCGCGATTCCCCAGGGTAAACTGGCCGCCAGCAAGAGCGCGGCGACAGGAACGGTAAACCATTTCATTGATGGGAAACTCCCTTGTTATCATGATATTCGTCGTTAAGCCGCGTCCGTCACCGCCCGGCGATCGGCAAACTCGTCTTTCACATCCTGTAGCAGTTGGGCATCGGTCAACAGCCGCAGTCCGGTACGGGCCAGAACCTGTGCGCCGGTAATCAGCGCGGCATAACCGAGCGGCGAATTGGCCGCCTCACGGAACGGCACGGTGTGGCCGATCAGATCGTCAGGACCGATTTTGATGGTGGGATGCGCCGTCGGCACCGCGTGGCTGATATCGCCGGCATCCGTTGAGCCAAGGCCTTCTTTGGCCGTTTGATCGACAATCTCACCCGCAGTGGTGAACTCCTCCAGTAAGATCGCATTCAGCGTATGGTTGATGCGGAAATCACGCGGGCCAACCTGATGTTCAATCTTTACCGTCGTCCCGGTCGCCAGCGCAACGCCATCCGCAATGGCGCGAATGCGCGGTTCCAGCGCCACGACTTCCTCACGCGTTTTAGCGCGGATGTAATAGTGCGCGCTGGCGTATTCCGGAATAACGTTCGGCGCCTGACCGCCATTGGTGATAATGCCGTGAACCCGCACGCCATCAGGAAGCTGCTGACGCAGCACGCTGATGCCGTTATAAAGCAGCACCAGCGCATCCAGAGCGTTCACGCCTTTATGCGGCGAGCTACCGGCATGGGAAGGTTTGCCGTAAAAATGGAAATAGAGATGATTATTTGCCAACGTAGGGCCGGTGAGACGCGTTTTGCCGGAGGGATGAACCATTAGCGCCGCATCCACGTCATCAAGAAAACCGTGTTCGACAAAGCGGGCCTTCACATTGCCATTCAGCCCCCCTTTACCACGCAGGCCGCCCTCTTCCGCTGGCGTCCCCAGCACCACGACCTTGCCGCCGGTCTGGTCAATCACTTCCGCCAACGCAATCGCCGCCGCCAGACTGGTCACGCCGATAATGTTATGACCACAGGCATGGCCGATTTCGATCAAGGCGTCATATTCAGCGAGGTAGGCAACCGTCGGTCCCGGTTTGCCGCTGTCCTTTTCCGCATAAAAAGCCGTTTCATGACCGGCAACGTTTAGCGTCACCGTAAATTGATGTTTTTTCAGCAATGCCGTCAATAATCCGCTGGCGTAATATTCATTATTACCGGTTTCCGGATGTGCATGAATATCTTTGGCAATCGCGATATATTCCTCGCGATACCGTTCAATACTATGACTGATACGTTGTTGTAAGGCTATGTTTCCCATACTGATTACCCTTTTATTTATGTCACGCAGCAATGGACTGGATAAATAATGTTATATTTCCACCCCTCCAATAATCTGGTAACGCTTTAATAATCAACCGGTTTAGGGACGCACCAAGACCGCCCTTGCGTGTTCAAACGCGGGAATGAAATAAAATTTATAGCTCTCCACCATCGCTTAACGCAACGTGCCGGATATCTGCCTGACGAGTATAAAAATAATAACGCTGGTTCTAATTAGCTATTTATCTATTACTATAGCGGCAACCGTTCATTTCTTTATATAGAGATTCAGGATAAGGATATTTAATAAACGGCATTGGCTTGCCTGTTCAGACAATAACGCTGAAAACAGATAATCAAATACGTTCACCGCCAGCGCGCTACTCTTAGATAATTTTCGTCAGACCAATGCTTTTCTCAATAGCGATCAATACCAGTACCGCAATGGCGATAAAAATCACCGAGATGGCGTTTACCGTCGGGTCGAACGTTTGATCCACATAGTTGAAGATACGCACCGGCACCGTAATGGTGTCCGGCGCGGTGAGAAACAGGCTCACCGACACCTCGCCAAATGACGTGACCGCCGCAAAGACCGCGCCTGCCAGCATACCGGGTTTAATCAGCGGTAGCGTAACATGGCGGAAGGTATACCAACGCCCCGCGCCCAGACTCATCGAAACGGCTTCCAGACGCCGGTCCATGGCCGCCAGACTGACGCTGACGGTGCGAACCACATAAGGCAGCGCCACCACCGTATGACCGATCGCCAGTCCGGCCACCATGCCAGCCATACCGGCTGCGGTCAGCACATACAGCAAGGCGATGCCCAGCACCACCTGCGGGATCATCAACGGCGAGAGGATAAACGCCTGCAAGCTCTCCCGGTAGCGAAAGTCCAGCCGCGCCAGCGCCCAGGCGGCAAAGGTGCCGACAATGACCGTAACGGGCGTCACGATGACCAGCAACAGCATGCTGATGGTTAATGACGACTGCCAGCCTTCATCGTCGAATAACGCCCGAAACCAGCGCAGCGATCCCCCCCGTGGCGGAAACTGCGGATACGCCTCCGGGCTGAACGCCGACAGCACAATCACCAGCACCGGCAACGCCAGAAAAGCATAGACCAGCATACCGGCCAGCGTGACCACGCCCTGACGCAAACGCGTCATAACCGAACGATCAGCGACCATAATTTTTCCTCTCCCAGCGTTTCAGCACCGTCCCCGCCAGCCCGGCCACCAACAGCGTGATAACCAGCAGCGACAGCGACAGGGCGGCGGCCAACGGCAGATTGGCGATCTGCATTGCCTGCTGATAAATGGCGATAGGCAGTAGCGGTTGCAGCCGACCGCCAATCAGCAACGGCGTGATATAGCTACCCGCTGCCAGTGAAAACACAATAATGAAGCCTGTCAGCATGCCTGGCAGGGTCAACGGCAGCACCACCCGCCGGAAGGTTTGCGCTGGCGTGGCTCCCAGACTCATCGACGCCAGCCGCAACGACGGCGCGATCTCATTCAGCGAGGTAACCAGCGGCAGCACCGCAAAGGGCAACATCACCTGCACATAGGCAATAATCACCGCGTTCATGTTCCACAGCAGGCTCAGAGGCTGGGGGATCAGGCTGGTCGCCATCAGAAAGCTGTTAATCAGGCCGTTTTGCGCCAGCAGCACAATCCAGGCGAAGGTGCGGATCACCACGCTGGTTAGCAACGGTGAAATCAGGATCACATACAGCAACGTGCGCCAAAACCGCTGGCGGGTAGTAACCAGCAGCCAGGCCGCGGGCCAGGCCAGCGCCACGGTCAGCAGCGCGGTCAACACCGATACCCACAGCGTCGTCCAGAGCGCGTACAGGTATTCATGTTGGGTAAATACCGTCAGATACTGCGCCAGACTGAATCCCGACAGCGGCTCCAGCAGGCTATCAACGTTGGTCAGGCTTTGATCAACGAGTAGCAATAGCGGCACCAGCAGAAATAGCAGCAGGAACACCAGACACGGCATCAACATCAGCCACGGAAAGGCGTTCTGCTTGATACCCATCAACAGACGGTTCATGAGGCGGCCGCCTCCGCAGGCAGCACAATCACATCTTCCGCGTTCCAACTCAGAAAACAGGTGTCGCCCGCGTCGGGCAGTTTGGAAAACGCGCGTTCATCCGCCTGCACCAGCAAGTCTCCGCCGCCTGGCAACCGGCAGGTCAGGCGAATCGAGGCGCCGGCATAACTGGCCTGTTTCACCGTGGACGCGCTACGGTTGACGCCCGGTTCCAGCGGCGTCGACGCCAACGAGATGCGTTCCGGCCGGATGATCGCCAGGGTGGCTCGCGGATCAAAATCCGTCGCCGCCAGCGTCAGCGGCTGAGCGTCCGCACTAAACCGATCGGTAGCCCGATAGCCGCCGAACGCCGCATCCGCCGTCACTGACAGCAAATTCGCCTGACCGATAAACTCGGCGACAAACCGGTTTTTCGGCGACCGATACAGTTGCAGCGGCTGGCCGACCTGCTGAAGATGGCCATGACCCAGAATGCCGATACGATCGGAAAGCGTCAGCGCCTCTTCCTGATCGTGCGTCACCAGTACCGTAGTGATGCCAACACGCTGCTGCAACGCCCGCAGTTCGTCCTGCATCGCCTTGCGCAGCCGGGCATCAAGATTGGAGAGTGGTTCATCCAGCAGCAGCACCTGAGGCTCAATCGCCAGAGCACGGGCAATCGCTACCCGCTGCTGCTGCCCGCCGGACAATTGATGCGGCATCCGCGTCTCCAGCCCGTCGAGCCGCACCTGTCGCAATACCTCATTAACCCGCCGTTGCTGTTTGTGACGGCTGGCGCGCCTGACCTTAAGCCCATACGCGACGTTCTCTTCCACGCTGAGGTGGGGAAATAACGCGTAGTTCTGAAATACCATGCCGATGTTGCGGCGGTACGGCGGCCAGTCGGTCACATCCTGACCGGCAATCCACACGCGGCCGGTGGTGGGCGCCAGAAACCCGGCAATAATATTCAGCAGGGTGGTTTTTCCACAGCCACTCGGCCCCAGCAGGGAAAAAAATTCGCCCTGCCGGATCTCGATACTGACGCCATCCAGAGCCCGATGAGCGTCAAACTGCCGTTCTATCGCTTCAATCGAGACGGCGCTCATTGTCCTCCCCCCAGCGCCTTGCTCCAGCGGCTGGTCCAGTCGGCCAGTTTCGGCGTGGCGGTGGCGTAATCGATCCAGATCAACTTGCTATAAGCCTCTTCGCCCACCTGTACCTGCTGCTTCAACGTCGCGCTGTACTGCACGTCTTTGTTGGTCATGCCATAAAGCGACTTATCGGAGAAGGCCTTCTGCACCGTATCGCTGGACAGCGCATTCACCAGTTTGTAGGCATTCGCCAGATTCGGCGCGCCTTTGGGAATAACCCAGTTGGCTGCGCCCACCACCGGCCCGTCCGATGGGTAAACGAAATCCACCTTCATCCCCTGCTGCTTCAGGGCGAATACGCGGCCGTCCCAGTAAGGCACCACCCAGGCGTCGCCGCGCTCCAGCAGGGTCTGGATCGCACCGGGGCTGTCAGGAAACGCTACCGCGTTGCCGCGCAGTTCCGCCAGCTTGGCGAAGGCTTTGTCCACGTCAGCCGGGTCGTTCAGCTTGCCACCCAGTGCGTTCACCAGACCGGCAAAGAACTGTAAACCAGCAGCATAGGTTGGGGACGAAATCGCCACGTGCCCTTTGTATTCCGGCTTCCATAAATCCAGCCAGCTGGTGGGTGGCGTCTTGACCAGATCGCTGCGATACGCCAGCCCCAGTTGACCCAGGCTGAACGCGGCGGCATAGGTCTTGTTGTCGCTGACAAAGCGCGACTGCACGCTCTGATACAGCTTGTCCAGATTCGGAATGTGCTGCGCATCCAACGGTTGCAGCAACCCCGCTGCTACCGCACGCTGCACCGTATCCGGCTGAAAAACCACGATATCATAAGGCGCCCGACGGCCTTTGGCCGCGCGCAGCTTGGCAAACCACTCCGCGTCGGCGCCGGGCACGACGGTCAATTTGATGTTGTTGTCTTTGGCGAATTGCTCCAGCCCGGAGGCGCGGATATTCTTCTCCCAGTCACCGCCATATACGCCAATCACCACCGAGTCGGTGGCCTGTGGCGTTGCCGACTCGGCGTAAACGGTCGTCGCAAGGCTTCCTGCCAACGCGGTAAGTACTAATGCCCTGATCACTGTGACACGCATATTTTTCTCCTGGTGGGTAAATCGCACGCTTTCACGTTGCGGATAGCGATAAATCGCGCCGTTCCAATGCGGCAACGGCATCGGCGAAACCTTGTCGGGCAGAGTCGATAGTGGAATAAGTTTCCTGCGGAAAACGCGGCGGTAAATGGGCCAGCGCGATGGCGTAAACCCGCTGGCGATAACGACGCCGTTCCTCCGGCGAGAGCGGATATAACAGGGTATTGAGGCGCGTCATTTGTTGCGCGTCAAACACCGCCTGCCAGTTATCACGCGCCTGGCCGAACGACGATCGCGGTGCGGCACCGGCTCTGAGCAGGCCGGTCGCGGCGCGATCGACCTCGCCATTGCGGATCGCCACGCCATACTGTTCGCGGGCAACCTCCGCGCTAATCAGCTGATTATCAACGTCGCGCTGTACGGCGGCGATATCACGGGTAAACGGGTCGCCCCAGCCGCCGCCGCCCGGGGTTTGTAGTAAAATTTCGTCGCCGGCTGTTACGCTGAGCAGATCGATTTTACCCAGCGTGACGGCGTCACCTCGCCCGGGGTTCAGTGTCATAGCCGCGCATTTGCCCGGTAAACCGCCGCACACGCCCCACGGCTGGAACACCATACGTTCCATGCCACGCGCCAGAATGGTGCTGTCGTCCTGAAGTATGCGGATACGGATCTGTTGCCCCATGCCACCGCGCCACTGCCCCGCACCCGCCGAATTTTCACGCAAGGCGTATTGCAGAATTTCGATATGCGTTTCCGCCTCCACCATTTCGACCGGATTGTTCGCCAGATTTGAGATGCTATTGTCACGGCCATCAATGCCATCACGACCGGCACGTCCGCCGCCGCCGCCCACCATCGGCTCAATCACTTGCACGTTCTGCTCGCTGCCCTGTCCCCGCGCTTCGGCCACCACCAGCGGGATAATCGTTCCGCCGCTGGCGGCTGGCATAATGTCGGCCAACGCCTGTCCCAGCAGACCATTAAGCAAATCATTGACCCGTACGGCGGTGGCATGCCGTACCCCCACCGCCGCCGGAAACCGTGGGTTGACCAGCGAGCCGGACGGCGCATACAGCGACACCGGCGCCAGCAGTCCCGCGTTAAGCGGTACGGTTTTATCCAGCGTGCAGACCAGCGCCAGAATGCGCAGCGTCAGCCAGGCGTGCGGCTCGCCGTGGCTGGGAATATTGATAGCCGCCGTCACCTGCGCATCGCTGCCGGTAAAATCGAGGTGTACGGCACCATCGTGAAAACGTGCGCTCAGCGCCAGCCGTACCGGTAGGCCGCTGCCCGCTTCATCGTCCAGATAATCCTCAAACGAATAAGTGCCGTCCGGAATACGCCGTAATACCTGACGCGCGCGCGCCGCCGCATAATCCTGTAAATCCTGCTGCGCCTGTAGCACATCCGCCGCGCCGTGCTGGCGAACGATCTGCTCCAGTCGCTGGTATCCTGCGTTGAGCGCCGCCAGCATCGCCTGAATATCCCCGGCGTTGGCATCCGGGGTACGGCTGTTGGCTGCCAGTATATGCATCAGATCGCGATTAATTTCTCCCGCCCGTACCAACCTGACCGGCGGAATTTGCAACCCTTCCTGATAGATATCGCTATTGGTGGGAGAAATGCTGCTGGGCACGCGTCCCCCCACATCGGAAGCATGCAGAAAAGCCCAGCCCCAGGCGACAATCTCGCCATCAACGAACCACGGCGCCAGCAGTTGCAGATCCGGCAGGTGGGTCGCCAGACCGCGCGAGCGATAAGGATCGTTGGTAAGGATCACATCGCCCGGCTGAAGATCTTCAACCGCCTGCATGGTCGGCAGGCAGTTCAGTCCGACAAATCCCGATACGCCAATGCCGCGCGGGTAGGCAAAAAAACGACCGTGACGATCGGCGATGGCACAGCAGAAGTCTGCGGTTTCCTTGACATAGAGCGTACGTCCCGTGCGTTGCAGGATATGGCACATCTCCTCGGTCAGCGCGGTCAACTTGTTGTTGAGAATTTCCAGCGTAATCGCATCCAGTTTCATCGGCGCTCTCCTTCAGACTGGCGCACAATCAGCAGGTTGCCCTGCGCATCCAACCGCCCCAGCCAATCAGGTAAAATCAGCGTAGTGGTATCGTCCTGCTCAACAATAGCCGGACCGTTCAGCACATCACCGACCCGCAGCGCATTACGTTGCCAAACTGTGGCAGATTGCCAGCGCTGACGATGATAAAAGACCCGCGTAGTCGGCGGCGCGGTCGCCGGCAGCGGCCCGGTAGGGATCTCGTCCGGCAACGGCGGCAGCCATGCCGTAAGCGAAAGCCGTAATGTGGTCAAATCAATCGCGGCATCGCGATTGGTAAAGCCGTAACGTTGCTGATGCAACTGCGTGAAGGCCCGCACTAGCTGGGCAACGCTGATACTTTCGACATCATCCAGTGCGACGGTCAGTTCATAGGCCTGGCCGGCATAGCGCATATCCGCCTCAACGGCTAGCGTGAAGCGCTCGCTGAACGCGGCCACCTGTTGGGCGAACCACGCCTGAGCCTGTTCGCGCAGGGCCGCCAACGCAACGCGGATATGTTCAAAAGTGGCCTCCGTCACCGTGACCCGCAGACTGCGGACAAAGTCACGGCGAATATCCGCCGTCGCCGCGCCCAGAGCACAGAACGTGCCGGGACGCGGCGGCACCAGAATCCGTGTGATGCCAGCCTCTTCCGCCAGCAGGTTGGCGTGGGTAGGCCCCGCTCCGCCAAACGGCACCAGCGTCAACGCATCGGGTGTTGCGCCGTGCTGCGCCAGAACTTTATTCAATTCGGTCGCCATCTGCGTAGTCGCTACCGCCAGCGCACCGCTGGCGGCCCGCTCCGCCGCATCATCGCCTGTCATCCCCAGCGGTGCGGCCAGTTGAGTCAATGCCGCGTGGGCGCGAGCGGCATCCAGCGGCATTGAGCCGCCGAGAAACGCCTCAGCCTGTAAAATGCCGCTCACCAGATAACAATCCGTTATCGTCGGCTGTTCGCCGCCGCGGGCGTAGGCGACCGGTCCCGGATCGGCTCCGGCGCTTTCCGGTCCAACTTTCAAAATACCGTATTCATCGACGTACACGATCGAGCCGCCGCCCGCCCCAATCGCCGACACGCCGACAACCGGCAGGATGAGCGGCAGACCGCCGATATCGGTCCGCGTGACCCGTTCGATCTCCCCGCTGACGGAAAGCGAAATATCGCTGCTGGTGCCGCCCATATCGAAGGAGATAAAGCCGCCGCCTCCGGCGTTTTTCACCCGCTGCGCAGTGGCGCTCACGCCGGAAGCCGGGCCAGACAGCAGCGTATCCACCGGACGCTGTCTGGCCGCGGCCAACGGCAATACGCCGCCGTTGGAGGCGGTAATCAGCAGTTCGGCAGCAATCGCCTCCTGTTGCAGCAAATCAGCCAGCCGGGAAAAGTAGCATTGCATCAACGGTTGGATATAGGCATTCAATCCAGCCACCAGCGTACGTTCATACTCACGGATCTCCGGCCATAGCTGCGCAGCGGACAGCACCGGGATCGCCGGCAAACGCCCGGCGATTTGCTGCGCCAGATCGGCCTCGGCCTGCGGATTGGCATAGCCGTTAATGGTCATCAACGCCACGGCGCTGACGTCAAGCTGGACGATCTGGGCCGCCAGTTCATCAATCTCTGTCTCCGTCGGTCGCTGCGACCACACGCCTTGCGGCGTAAAACGGGCGGAAACCTCCAACACACGCTGACGCGGCAGAAATGGCGGCTCACGATCCGCATGAAAATCAAAAGAGGATGGCATCCGCGCCCGGCCAATCTCCAGTACATCACGGAACCCGCGGCTCACCACCAGCGCGATCTTCGCACCGCGCCGCTGAATAATGGCATTGAGTCCGAGCGTCGTGCCGTGCAGCAAGAGCGATAGCGCGCTGGCAGTAAGCCGGCTTTTGACCAGCAGCGCCAGCAGGCCATCTCGCACGGCGCGCGCCGGTTCATCCGGCGTACTAGGCTGCTTATGGAAAAAATACTGCTGACGAACAGGATCGAATAAAACAAAATCGGTAAAAGTCCCGCCGACGTCCACCCCTACCCGCACGCCGGTAGCTGCAAGTTTGTTCACCCCGTTCTCCTGATGGAAATGCGCTATGCGCCAAACAAACACCAAATGTTCTGAATAATCAGCAGTAGTTATCATGTCGGGAGGAAGCGATACGAATAACAAATTTTGCTATCGTTTGCCGGAATTCGGGATTAATACGAGATGCTTATATTTTTTGCGGATATCCATAGCAACAATCAAACTAAAGTACGCGGTGCAGATGTTTTATGTTGTCTCTTCATTTGGAGGAGGAACCCATGCCCGCACCCCTTACCCCACAGGAAAACGCCCTGTTACCCGAAATCGAACGTTGGATCGCCGCACATCGTGAATCGCTGATTGGCGAACTGGCGGAGTGGGTTGCGATCCCCAGCATCAGCCGCGCCGATCTCGCGCAGCCGGGCGCGCCTTTCGGTCCCGACTGCGCCCGCGTGCTACAGACGGCGCTGTCGCTGGCCGAGCTGGCCGGGTTTCGTACAGAACAGCATGACGGCTACGCGGGCTCAGTGATCTATGGCGACCACCCTGATGACATCGGGTTAATCAGTCATCTTGATGTGGTGCCGGCAGGCGAGAACTGGTCTTATCCGCCGTTTGCGCTGACCCGCCACGAAGACTTTCTGATTGGCCGCGGCGTGGCCGACAATAAAGGCCCCGCCATCCTGAATCTGTATTTGCTGAAGCTGATCCGTGAATTGAAGATCCCGCTGAAACATAATCTGCGCATTGTTTATGGACTGGCGGAAGAAACCGATATGGCCGATCTCGCCTGGTTCGCCAAACATGGACCGGTACCTCGTCTCTCTCTCGTCACCGATGGCAAGTTTCCGGTGAACTATGCCCAGAAAGGCCAAATCGCGTTTCGCCTGACCGTCGCGGATGCCGGCCTGCTTTCCACCTTCAACGCCGGTAATGCTGGCAACAGTATTCCGGCGACGGCGCAAATTACCCTTACCGGGGTGCAACGCGATCTGAACGGCGATACATTACGCGCTCCCGATGCAGGACGCGTCACGTTCACGCATGACGAACGCGGCCTGACTTTGCTGGCTGAGGGGATCGCCGGTCATGCCGCGTTTCCCGACGGCACGCTCAGCGCCGCGCTCGTCCTGCTGGATGCTCTGCTTAAACTGAACCTGCTGCCGCCACGGGAACGCACGCTGGCGAAAAACCTGCAACGGCTGTTTGCATCCCCTTTTGGCGAAGGAGCCGGAATTGCACAGGAAGACGCTCCGTCGGGCAAGCTGACGCTGAACGCCGGCGTCTGGCAGTCCGATGCGCCCGGTTCGCTGACCATTAGCGGCGACATCCGTTATCCGGTTACGCAAGATGGGCAAGCTATTATGGCAGCGCTGCGTGACCACCTGGCACAGTACGCCGCCGGTATCGAACTGCTTCCCCATTGGCGAGATGTTCCGCCATTTTACCTGCCGGAAGATGATAATATCCTTCAGGTGCTGCAACAGAGCTGGCATGACGTCACCGGACGCAGTGAGCCGGCCTATTCGATGGGCGGCGTCACGCATTCCAAAGTGCTGCCGCGCGCTATCACCTTCGGGCCCGGTTATCTACGCACGGCAGCGAACACCCCAAATTTCCTGCCAGCCGGGCATGGTTTGCCCCACGGCGCTGACGAAGCGATCCACCTGCCGTCGCTGCTGGCCGCCCTGCCCGTATATGTCATCGCGCTGATCCGGCTGGATGCTGCACTGCATGCACAACAAAACGGGTAGAGGCAAGCCAGTGCAACCTGATTCCAGTGCTGGCGTTGGCGCCACCATTGACAATAGATGATGCCTTATGATTAGACTCCATGCCTGACCATGAAAATTAGAAAGGCAATAATCGATGAAAATTACGGATGTGCGCACAATTTTAGCTAACCGCTACATGTTTGTAGAGATCACGACCGACGAGGGGCTGACGGGGATTGGCGAGTCCGGCGCCTGGGGATTTCTGGATGCCTCCAAGGGCGCGGTCGAGGCATTGCGCACCTATCTGATCGGTCAGGATCCCCTACGCATCGAGCACCACTGGCAGTATATGTACCGCTGCTGGCACTTTCGCGGTTCGGCCATTATGGGCGCCATCAGCGCCATTGATATCGCACTGTGGGATATCGCCGGCAAATATTACGATACGCCGGTTTATAACCTGCTGGGCGGCCGCTGCCGCGATAAAGCCCGTGTATACGCCCATGCGGGCGGGAGAACGACGGAAGAAACCATCGCCAATCTGAAAAAGGCGAAAGCCGATGGTTTTACCGCTATCGGTCACCTCACGCCTTTTCTGGACGAATCGCGTGATACCCCCTATTTCACCACCCACGCCAAAGAGATCGGCGAAGCCATTGAGCGCATCGGCCTGTACCGGGAAGCGGTGGGCAACGACGTGGATCTGTGTATTGAAGTGCATCGGCGCCTGAAACCGGCCGATGCGATCGTGTTTGCCCGCGGCATAGAGCCGTTTTATCCGTACTTTATCGAAGATCCTATCGGAGCGGACAATTTCGATTCCATGGCGGAGGTGGCGGACAAGATCAATATTCCGATCGCGACCGGCGAACGGTTGAATAACCCGCAAGAATTCGCCATGCTGATTAAGCGTAATGCGGTCGCCTACGTACGTCCTGATGTTTGCATGTGCGGCGGCATTACCGGCGCGAAGAAGGTTGCCGCGCTGGCGGAAGCGCATGATTTGATGGTGGTTCCCCATAACCCGCTCAGCCCGGTCTCCACTGCGGCCTGCCTACAGATTGCCGTCAGCATCCCGAATTTCGCCCTGCTGGAATACCCCGGCGACGACCAGCCTGCGCTATCGGAAAAATTTGGCGCCACGGGCGTCGAGAATGGCGTAAGGAAAAAAGACGTGGTGAAGAATACCTTCAAATGCGAGGACGGATTCATGGAAATTCCGACCCGGTCAGGCATTGGCATTGAACTGGCGGACGATCTGGAAGCGCGTTTTCCCTATCGCCGCCGGGGTCTCAAAACGCGGCTTCATGTGGATGGTTCGGTCGTTGATCAGTAAACGCTCAAACCAGAAAGGTGGCGGGCGCCGGCCCGCCTTGCACTAACGGCGATGCGCCAGCGAACGGATAATACGGTCGCCGACCGATTGTACCGCCTGTACCAGCAACACCAGGATCACCACGGTCCCGGCCATCACCCGATCGTTAAAACGCTGATAGCCATAACGAATCGCCAAATCGCCCAGCCCGCCCCCGCCGATCACCCCGGCCATGGAAGAAAAGCCGATCAGCATCACCACGGTAAGCGTAATCCCCGCCAGAATGGCTGGCAGCGCTTCCGGCAATAGCACCTTGCTGATGACATGCCAGACCGTTCCCCCCATTGAGAGGATAGCTTCGATCCTGCCGCGATCGACCTCATCCAGCGCGTTTTCCACCACGCGGGCAAAAAAGGGAAATGCCCCGACGGTAATGGGCACCACTGCGGCGGTGCTGCCCAACGTCGTGCCTACAATCAGACGAGTAAACGGGATCATGGCGATCAGCAGCACCACAAAAGGCAGCGAGCGACCGACATTGATAATGCTGCCCAGCGCCAGGTTGAGGCGCGGTAAGGGGAACACGCCCTCTTTACGGCTAATAAACAACAGCACGCCGAGCGGCAAACCGATCGCCACGGTAAACAGCGCCGCCAGCGCCACCATATAAAGCGTTTCCAGCGTGGCATTCAGCATCAGCGGCCAGAAATCCTCCCAGCTCAGGCGACTTTGCATAAATGAACATCCTCAATGCCGTGACGTCGTAAAAAGGCCGCTTCTGCATCATAATCCGGCAACAGCGCCTTGCGCAGGCGTGACGCAGGGTCCGCCAGTAAACGGCTCAGCGGGCCGCTTTCCACAACCTGCCCTTGTTCCAGCAAGGCCGCGTTATCACAAATCTCCTTTACCACCGCCAATTCATGAGTGATCAGTACGATAGTCAGGCCCAGTTGACGGTTGATATCACCCAGCAACGCCAGAACCGACTCCGTGGTTTCAGGGTCCAGCGCGCTGGTGGCCTCATCACACAATAGATAATCGGGCCGCACGGCCAACGCACGGGCAATCCCGACACGCTGTTTCTGTCCGCCGGAAAGCTGGGAGGGAAAGGCGCGCGCTTTATCGCTCAGCCCCACCAACTCCAGCAATTCCGCCACTCTGATCGCCCGCTCGCGTTTATTCAGTCCGGCAATTTCCAGAGGAACGGCAACGTTATCCTGTACATTACGCGCATGGAGTAAATTGAAATGCTGGAAAATCATGCCGGTTCGCTGCCGGTGCCGACGCAATTCCTGCCGCGTCAGCGTAGTGATATCCCGCCCGTCCATCAGAATACGGCCCGATGTGGGCCGTTCCAGTAGATTAAGGCAACGAATCAAGGTGCTTTTCCCTGCACCGCTGCGCCCCAGAATGCCATATACCGAACCATCCGGAATGGTCAGTGAGACATTTTCCAGCGCCGGCCGGGGATTATCCGGATAACGTTTCCCCAATCGTTCAATGGCTATCATGCGTGCCGCCCCGCGATTGATGACTATGGTTGATTACTACGATGACTTTCCGGCAACCGGAATAACCGAGCCTTTATAGCTTTCGTCGATGAAATCAGCGATAGACTTTGATTCCAGATCTTTAGCCAGCTGTTTGATGCGCGGATCGTCTTTCAACGCTGGCGTAGTGACCAGAATATTGGCGTAAGGATTATGGGTGGCGCTTTCCAGCCCCAGCGCATCTCTGGCGGGCACCAGTCCGGCTTCCAGCGCATAGTTGCCGTTAATCACCGCCAAATCGACATCATCCAGCGAACGGGGAATCTGGGGAGATTCGATTTCCCTGATCTTCAGGTTTTTCGGGTTCTCCGCAATATCCTTTGGCGTTGCCTGATCTTTCGATGGATCGTCATAACCGCTCTTCAGCTTAATCAGCCCCTCTTTTTGCAGCAGATACAGCGCGCGGCTGAGGTTGGTGACGTTATTCGGCACCGCCACCGTGGCGTTATTTTTCACCTCGCTCAATGCGTTGTATTTTTTTGAATAGATCCCTAACGGTTCAATATGTACCGTGGCGGCGACCACAAATTCTTTACCCAGCGCCTTTTCCTGATCGCGCAAGTACGGCACATGCTGGAAATAGTTCGCGTCCACATCCCCGTGTGCCAGCAACTCATTGGCGTTGACGCCGCTGGTCAATTCCACCACCTTCAAATCCAGTGATGGATCGATTTTTTTCACCTGCGCCAGAATTTCTGCATGCGGTACGGGGTCAGCCGCAACGCGCAGGGCCTCCGCCGCCTGAACCGAAAACACGCTGCCCGCAGACAATGCCATGCCGACGGAAAACGCCACGCCCGCCAGTGAGAAAATGCCACGCTTTTCCATATTATTATTTCCTGTTTTTAGAGAGTTATCGCTGTTTTGGTTGGTAAAACATCGTCGTAATAACGCGTTGCCACATCGGGATGGGAACGCAGCCTTCCCTTGAGATAATTCCAGCCCACATCACGCAGCAGCGGGTTGAGCGGATCGCTGGCAGGCCCCAGCGCCTGGGCGGCAAGATGGTCAGGAAGTTGGTATACCGGCACCACCGCGTCCAGTTGCGCGCCCAAAAAGAATGCGATGGATAAACGCGTCTGTCCCACCGGTGGAGACACCACGCGGTGCACCGTTGCCCGCAAATATCCATTGGTCGCCAACTCCAGCAATTCACCGATATTGACGACAAACGAGCCCGCCAGCGGCAGAGCGTCAATCCAGCGGCCCGGTTCGACTTCCACCTGCAATCCCGGCTGATCATCCTGTAACAGAAAGCTTAAAAAGCCGGAATCCTTGTGCGCCCCGACGCCTTGCCGCTTGCCGTCTGCGGGCTGACCGGGATAACGAATCAGCTTGATATGCTCGTTGGGTTTGTTGCCATACAGCGCATCAAACGCGGTAATCGGCAGTTCCAGCGCTTCCGCGAAGGCTCTCAGCAGACGCAACGACATACGTGTCATGGCCTGCTGCCACGGTAAAAGAACGGTTTTCAATTCAGGCAACGCCGTTGGCCACAGGTTTGGTCCCTGCAACCGCCGCCAGCGCGGATCGGTTTCCGACAGCGTCAACGCAGGCCGCTCCGCGCCGATATCGAATTGTTCACGCCAGTCAGGCTGACTCAGGGTCAGTTCGGAACCGGCCCGGTTATAGCCGCGAAAATGGGGAGAATGAATCATGGCGACACGCTGTTTTTCTTCTGCCGGTAAGGCAAAGAAATCTCGCGATAGCTGTTGAAGACGCTGCTGTAGAACAGCATCAATACCGTGGTGAGTTAAATAGAAAAAACCAACGTCCCGCGCAGCGTGATTCAGGGTTGATAAAAATTGCGCCCGTTGTTCAGCGTTTCCGTCAAGCAGCGAGAGATCGAGTATCGGCAGGGACTGCGTATTGCTCATGGCTGACTCCGTTAATTACCCAATAAGGATTGATAAAATAGAATTTGGAGTCACAGCAACAACGATAATCAGACATCATGGGCCTCTTTAATCTTAATGAGAATAAAAAAAACGCTATTTATCCTTTTCTGGAAAATCAATCGGAAGTAAACGGAGGTATAAATTAAATAAACAAAAATCATTTATACTTATATCTCATACCGATTCGGCCTTTCCAATCGATTACCTGATTCACTTTCCTTCATTAATCCCGATTTGCCTGATGGGGTAAAATACTAATAATTAAAAAGCTAATCAAAATAATTGCTATACCCTAAATAACCCGAGTTGCAGGAAGATGGCGACACCGGGACAAGTTCGTCGGGAACGAATCTGTCCAGCCGGCGGCTGGACTGGGGAGAGCGAGAAAAACCCACGCACAGGCAACCAGAAGGATGACGGGGATATAGCGTATAAATTTCGTGACTACGAGGACTTTTAATGTATTCAATTCCCTCAGCGAGGAAAATAATAAGCAAAAAATAACAATAGATATCCTTCTTAGTAAGTTAACCGCGGCGTTGCATTCGGGCTTCCTGATGCCGAATGTTCCTGTCGGCGGAAATAACGTGATGACATCATCAAAGTTGTAATAATGTGAAGATAGTCACTCAAGTTACTTTTTAGGATGCCGTTGACCTTATTCGAGCAATTATGCTTTTTCAGCTTAAGTGGTGCGCAATATGCTAAAAACAACACAGTCCCGCTTTACCGTTTCTATCATTGGTTTTTTTACCCTACTTCTCATTGTTACTATTGTAGTCATTAAGACGTTTGTTGCCCCACAATTGACCACGAATGAAGAGCGGCTTGTTCGCTATCAGGTTGATTCTCTTGCCGCTACCATCGTGGAGCAAATGAACCGGGTACAAGCACAGCAACGCAGTATTACCGAATCGGTCAGCATAATGGATAGCGCATCCATTGACGTCTTGCTGCCGGCGCTGGTCAATCAGTATCAGGACACCACCGTGTTCGGCGGTGGTATCTGGCCTTTGCCGAACCAGCGCGATCCAGAGCGCGATAAGTTTTCGACCTTCTTCGCCCGCGACAGCAGTAATCAACTCAAAGTGAATACCTACTGGAACTCGCCGGAAGCGGATAAATATTATGAGCAGCCCTGGTATAAAGATGGCATGGCGGCGGCCAAAGGCATGTGCGCCTGGGCAAAAGCATATCAGGATGCAGCCAGTCCACAGCCCCGAACCAATTGCGCCATGGGAATCTATCGCAACGACACGCCCTGGGGCGTTGCCACCATTGATGTGACGCTCGGCTTCTTTAATCTTCTGGCGAAGACGATGGGTGAGGCCATTAACGGTCGGGTGCTGATTATTGAAGCCGATGGCAAAGTGGTGGGTAACGCGGAACTGGTCGACAGCGCCCCTAAACTGGAATATCTCAGTGCGCTCACCTTGCCGATGGCCGCCCCGCTCAGCGCCATGCTGAAGGACGTAGGTCAGGATCATATTCAGGGCGAATATGATGCCGAAGACGGCAACCATACGCTGTTCGTTCAGCAAATTGCCGGTAGCCCCTGGTATCTTGCCAGCGATGTTCTCACCAGCCAGTTGACGTCGCAAACCAGCAGTATGCTGACCCGTCTGGGCGCCGTCCAGCTTCCGCTGGCGATTATCCTGCTTCTGGTGTTGCTGGGTTTTATCCGCTCGATGATGAAACGCCTCAACACCCTGAATGAGAATATTCAGGCGCTCTCGACAGGGGGCGCCGATCTGACCCAGCGCCTGCCAGCCAGCAGCAGCCCGGAATTCAATAATGTCGCCCGGAGCTTCAATGATTTCATCTCATTCCTGCAAGATCTGATGAATCAGGTCGGCGATAGCGCACTGGCTATCACCGCCGCTTCACGCCAGATAGCCAGAGGCAACATGGATTTATCCTCACGTACCGAAGAACAGGCCAGTTCGATTGTACAAACGGCGGCGTCGATGGAAGAGTTGACCGGCACGGTAAAACAAAACGCCGACAATGCCACCCATGCGAACAAACTGGCCAGCGATGCTTCACTGGTCGCCGAACGGGGAACGCAGGTAGTGAAAGAGGTCGTCTCAACCATGGGCGAGATCAACATATCATCACGCAAGGTCGTGGATATCATCAGCGTGATTGACAGCATTGCTTTCCAGACCAATATCCTCGCGCTGAATGCCGCCGTTGAAGCCGCCCGCGCCGGAGAACAGGGACGGGGATTCGCGGTGGTTGCGTCGGAAGTTCGTAGTCTGGCACAGCGCTCGGCCAACTCGGCCCGTGAAATCAAAAAGCTGATTGAAGAGTCTGTCTCCAGCATTGACGCCGGCAGCCAGCTGGTAGAGCAAGCAGGGAAAACCATGGATGAGTTGATGTTAGGGGTCAGCAATGTGACGACGCTGATGGGTGAAATCATGTCCGCCAGCCGTGAGCAAAGCATGGGCATTGAGCAGGTGAATCAGGCCATTAACCAACTGGATAGCACCACTCAGCACAACGCCGCGCTGGTTGAAGAGGTTTCCGCCGCCGCCCGGGCGATGGAAGAACAAAGCGAACAACTCGAACAGGTGGTGCAGAGCTTTAAACTCTAATCCTTGCCTTAATCCGTCAGGGACAAGCCCACGCAAGGCTTGTCCCTTTTCTTTACCTGTTCACGCCGTCATCTTCCACGGCTTCCGACTGATATCCACGTATCTGACGTTACCAACAAACCGGCCTGCACGGTTCCGATACGTCGCTATACCGTCGGAAGGATATACGTCCACACCGCTACGCCTCCACACATCCTTACGGCCAAACAGAATATTATATTAAATAATCGCATATCTATTGGTGATTTATTTCGTTTATATGCCATTTGTAGCAGATCTAATATGTCCCCTCGATTCCCACCGAGAAGTGAAAGATAGATGGAAACCCAAACCTCCGTTCTCGACTTTATTGGTCATACCCCACTGTTGGAACTCACCCATTTTGATACCGGGCCGTGCCGCCTGTTCGTAAAACTGGAAAACCAGAATCCCGGCGGCTCGATTAAAGATCGGGTGGCCTTATCCATGGTGGAACATGCCGAACAGCAGGGCTGGCTGCAACCCGGCGGAACCATCATCGAAGCCACCGCCGGCAATACCGGACTGGGGCTGGCGCTGGTGGCGGCGCTGAAAGGCTACCGGCTGGTGTTGGTTGTGCCGGATAAAATGAGCCGGGAGAAAATCTTTCACCTGCGGGCGCTGGGCGCAGAGGTGCTGCTGACCCGCTCCGATGTCGCCAAAGGACACCCGGACTATTATCAGGATTACGCCCGCCGGCTGGCGGCCGAAACGCCAGGAGCCTATTACATCGACCAGTTCAATAATCCGGCTAATCTGGCGGCGCATTACCGCACCACGGCGCCGGAGCTGTGGCAGCAAATGGATCATCAGATCGACGCGATAGCCGTTGGCGTGGGTTCCGGCGGCACATTGGGCGGTCTCAGCCGTTACTTTGCGCAGGTTTCGCCGCAAACCGCTTTTATTCTGGCGGACCCGGCCGGTTCAATCCTCACCGACTACCTGCACCACGGCACCTATGGTGAAGCCGGAAGCTGGCTGGTGGAAGGCATTGGGGAAGATTTCGTTCCGGCGCTGGCCAATTTTAATCAGGTCAAACACGCTTACGCCGTCAGCGATGCCGAATCTTTCCATACCGCCCGCCAACTGCTGCGCAAAGAAGGCGTATTGGCCGGTTCGTCCAGCGGTACGCTACTGGCGGCCGCCCTGCACTATTGCCGCGAACAGACAGAACCGAAGCGCGTGGTCACGCTGATCTGCGATAGCGGCAATAAATATCTGTCAAAGATGTTCAACGATTACTGGATGATCGAACAAGGGCTGATTCAACGCCCGTCTCACGGCGATCTGCGTGATCTGATTGCTTACCGGCACGATGAGGGCGCCACGGTTTCCGTTTCTCCCGATGATACGCTCAGTATCGTTCACGCCCGTATGCGTTTATATGATATTTCCCAGTTGCCCGTATTGGAGAATCAGCGCGTTGTCGGCGTGATTGACGAGTGGGATCTGCTCAATAGCCTGAAGAACAACACGCAGCATTTCTCGCTTACCGCCCGTGAAGCCATGTCCGATCAGGTCAAAACGTTGCCCAAAGAAGCCTCCCGCGATGAACTGCTGGCGATATTCGATCAGGGCTATGTGGCCGTCATTCTTGATGGTGAGCGTTTTCTCGGTCTGATTACCCGAACCGATGTTCTGAATCATTGGCGGCAAACGCTGCGCTAAGCGTATTTCCCTATTCCGTACTTTTTCGCTCTGGATGTTTTTATTCTATATAAGGAGTTATGTATGTCGCAATTTGATACCCAGACGGTTCACGCGGGTTACACCCCGGACAGCACCGGCGCGGTCATGCCCGCCATTTATGCTACGTCCACGTTCGCCCAGCCTGCGCCGGGCGAACATACCGGCTATGAGTATTCGCGCAGCGGCAACCCAACCCGCGCCGCGCTTGAAGCGGCGATTGCCGAACTGGAAGGCGGTCTGCAAGGTTTTGCTTTTGCCTCCGGACTAGCCGCCAGTTCAACCATCCTCGAACTGCTCGATCAGGGCAGCCACATCGTGGCGGTGGACGATCTCTATGGCGGCACCTGGCGTCTGCTGGAAAATGTACGCAAACGCACCGCCGGACTACAGGTTACCTATGTCGATCCCGCCGATCTTCAGGCGCTGGAGCAGGCGATTACCCCGCAAACCCGCCTGATCTGGGTTGAAACGCCAACCAATCCGCTGTTGAAACTGGCAGATTTGGCAGCTATCGCCGATGTCGCCAAAAAGCATCGGTTAATCAGCGTAGCGGATAACACCTTTGCTTCCCCGGCGCTTCAACGACCGCTGGATCTGGGATTCGATATCGTTATTCATTCCGCAACCAAGTATCTGAATGGGCATTCGGACGTGATTGCCGGCCTGGCGGTCGTCGGACGAGACCGGGAACTGGCGTCGCAGCTCGCCTATCTGCAAAACGCCGTCGGGGGAATTCTCGATCCATTCAGCAGTTTCCTGACCCTGCGCGGCATCCGGACGCTGGCGCTGCGGATTGCGCGACACAGCGAAAGCGCACTGGCGATTGCCCAATGGCTCGAACAGCAGCCACAGGTAGAGCAGGTTTATTACCCCGGATTACCGTCGCACCCGCAATATGCACTGGCACAAAAACAAATGCGCGGCTTTGGCGGCATGATTTCCGTCCGGCTCAAAGGGGATGAGCATTACGCGCGGGAGGTCATTAAAAAAACCCGTCTGTTCACGCTGGCAGAAAGTCTGGGAGGTGTAGAAAGCCTGATTAGTCAACCTTTTGCCATGACACACGCCTCGGTTCCACTGGAAAAACGGTTACAGAAAGGCATTACGCCACAGCTGGTGCGTTTATCCGTCGGCATCGAAAATGCGCAGGATCTGATCGAGGATTTGCGTCAGGCGCTGAAGGTTTCTTAAAAGAGACCGCATAAGAACGCGCTAACAGACGGTTTTCCCTCTGGCGTAAAAAGGGCTGAGTTGGGAGGGATCTTCAGGATAAGCCGCACGGATGCGGCTTAAGCCAGCGTCACGGAATAAGAATCACGTTACGCGATTAATATCTTTCAAGCCAATGGGCATAGGGCGCAGGCAATGTCCATGAGGCACGTTCGATGCCCAGTTCACGGGCGGCATAATAGCTCCAGTGCGGATTGGCCAGATAGGATTTACCCACCAGCACCAGATCCAACTGCCCGGATTTTACGGCTTGCTCAGCGAGTTCCGGCGTACCAAAGCCCCAGGCTGATGACACCGGAATATCCGCCTGCTGGCGAACCTGCTGGGCAATCGGCCCCAGGAAGGCGGGTCCCCAGGGAATGTTGGCGTCCGGCGTAGAAAAACCAATACTGACGCTGAGCATATCAAGGCCGTGCTGTTTGAAACGGCGCGTCAGTTCAATGGATTCCTGCAAGGTTTCCTCATCACGGCCGTCAAATTCAATTACGCCAAAACGCGCCGTCAGCGGTAAATGCTCCGGCCAAACTTCGCGCACCGCCGCCAGCGTTTCCAGCAGGAAACGGCTGCGATTATCGAAGCTGCCGCCATATTGATCGCTGCGCTGGTTGGCATGTGCCGAGAAAAAGCTCTGCCCCAGATAGCCATGAGCAAAGTGCAGTTCCAGCCATTCAAATCCGGCATCACGCGCCCGACGGGCCGCGTCCACAAAATCCTGACGTACCCGGTTGATATCTTCCAGCGTCATTTCCCGCGGCGTTTTGGGTAGATTGCCGCCGAAAGGGATCGCGGAGGGAGAGATCGTCGGCCAGCCGCGGGCATCGTCGGCCGCGATATGATCGTCGCCTTCCCACGGAATGTTGGCGCTGGCTTTACGCCCCGCATGACCAATCTGGATACCCGGCACCGAACCTGCGGCCTTGATGGCCTTAACCACGGGCACAAATGCCTGTGCCAGATCATCATTCCAGATACCGGCGCAGTGTGGCGTGATACGGCCTTCAGGCGCGACGGCCGTGGCTTCAACGATCACCAGTCCGGCGCCTCCGCGCGCCAGACTGGCGTAATGCACCTGATGCCAGTCATTGATCAGGCCATCGTTAGCGGAATACATACACATCGGAGGAACCGCGATACGGTTACGCAGCGTAACGTCTTTCAATTTGAAGGGTTGAAATAATGCTGACATGGTATTTCCTCAGTGGTTAGATTACTTCCATATTTCGATATTAATCGAACAATAGATTTTAAACAACCTACCCACTATAATTCATTCATGAGACCCTTTAAGCACCCTACAGCCGACGAATTCATCCTTGAGCGCGTACTTTATGCCCTGAGCGACCCCATGCGCATGGAGATCGTCCGTCGTCTGGCCTCGCTGGGCGAAGCCACCTGCGGCGAACTGGACGGCGGTCGTCCTAAATCCAGCGTATCGCACCATTTCCGGGTACTGCGCGACTCAGGACTGATTCATACCACCAATATCGGCACCACGCACATGAACCGACTCCGTCATGGCGAGATGGAAGCGCGTTTCCCTGGCTTGCTGGCAGCGATCCTATCGCAGAAGGATTGATACGTTGAGCGTCGGTGATCTTATCGCGATCTTGGTCCAAAAACTCATTCAACTGGAATCATTTCATGGTCAATAACTCCACAAGATTCATGATTTTTTGGTAGTGTCTATAACTATAAGTACAATCTCCAACATCAATCTCAGGCTTATTTTTCCCATGAAAATCACTACCGCATGACACGAACATATTTTTTGAACAAGCATAATCATATAAAAAATCAGACAGTTTATCGGTATGATAGCTGGAGAAGACCTCAACACCTGCCACCCCTACTGATAACATAGCATTAAGCGTTTTTTCATAGTTATTCTTAATATTTGCACCTATGTGAGCAATGATCGGAATACCATTATTACCTTTTATGATTTCGACAATCCGTTCAAGCTTAGGATAATTCGCGGCTACATAACATGGCTTGCCATACCCGAAGAAATCCCAATAAAAGTTAATTAACGGCATATTTGAACGCTCGCCACCAGCTCTATATGGAATAAGTAATTCGTTACTTTTATTTCTATCATCCTGAAGAATTAATTCAGCCATTTGCTCTTCCTGTGGGATCTTACCAGCAGCCAACTGACAAAGATTTTCTTCATCGATAAAAAAACCAAGCGCTTTTAGTTTCTCAATTTTTAATGGTGCAAGCCCAAGCTGTAGTTCAAAAAAATTCTTTTCAATTAATTCAAAATCAGAAAAATCAGTGTCAATACCATAGCCAAGTAAATGAAAATTCTTTCCCTGAAACGAACAGTCAATTTCAGTGCCAGGGATAATCGTGATTTCATTTCCTGACAACCCCTGTTTTTTTACTTCGTCGATAGCATTAATAGAGTTGTGATCAGTAATGGAAATTATATCGATACCATGAGATATACATCGTTGAACCAAGACGTCAACAGGCAAATCAGCATCGTCACTATAATTTGAATGCATATGTAAATCGATCTTCTTCATGGTGGTACCTATTAATTTTTTAAAAAATAAACTTTCATTGTTTGATCCATCTAATATGACGTCGTTTGAGTTAATGCTTTCATATAGGATTTGATTACTAATGCCACGATCGTATTATTACTGTTGTCTATTGCAGAATAGTTAACTATTGCTACATAGCTAAACATGGGACAAACTGCTTGTATAATGGAAAAATTTCTTTTGGTGATAGAGGATTGGAATGGAGATCAGACAACTACGTGCTTTCGTCAAGTTAGCGGAATGCCTAAGTTACAGAGAGGCTGCTGATAAACTATGGTTAACACAACCTACATTAACTAAACAAATCAAGATGTTTGAAGATGAATTAGCGCTGATCCTGTTCATTCGAGATAACCATGGTACACAACTGAGCCCTCACGGCCAGGCTTTATATGATGATGCAAAAAATTTATTGGACGAAATTGATAGATTTAAAATACGTTGTCAATACATGAAACAAGGGAAAGAAGGTAATTTATCGATAGGTTTTATTAACTCGGTTTCAGCGTTGATTCCTGGTTTTATTTCCCCTTTTCGGGATTGCTATCCTGAAATAAATATTCAATTGAATGATAGTTCATCTCCTTTACAGAAAGAAAGGCTGCTTTCAGGGAAAATGCAAGTTGGATTCATGCGTTTACCCGTTGAACGTCCACTGGCATACAAAAAAATCGGGCAAGATCATTTAGCAATTATTTATAATGAGAAAATAAAGTTAAATGAAACAAAATTAATAGAAACAATAAATAAATACCCCTTATTAGTTATTGATGCAAAAGTTTGTCCTGGTTCTGCATTTCAAATTAACCAATTCATGCTAAAGAATAACATACATGGAATGTCAATTAATTATGTGAACAATGTAAATAGTTTAATGGCGATGGTGGAATCCCAAATTGGCATAGGCATTTTACCACAAAATAATATCCCTATAAATAATTCAAGAGTCATTTGTGAAAAATTGACGGGTGAACACGCCAGTTGGGATATTGGTTTAGTTTGGAATAACAATATTAATGATCTTCCCCGTGATAATTTTATTAAAATGGTTCTTAGTATTTTGAACCAAAAATAACGATTAAAGCATATTCGTTCGCGGCAGCGAGACGTTCTTTGTGCCCATTGGCGAACAGGTGTTCCGGCTCACCCGCAAGGCGGGCAATCTGCTGCGCGTTCCAATCAATACGCCGCACCGGTTCGACTACGGTGAATCCCCGAACTTTGCGGCGATCCGCATTTTTACCAATCCGGCAGGCTGGGTTGGACACTTTACGGGCAGAGCAACGTTTCATTAAGCGGTTTGCCCTCTCTTCGCCATCAGATGCACAGATCCGCTCTGCATTTTTTCACCATTCCCTTATACTACCCGACCATAACGATGATGAACGGCGAGAAAAACCCGGTAATGATGAATAACGACGTGCTGCGTAGCGTGCGCTATATGCTGAATTTAAATAACGACCATCTGCTGGCGATCCTGGCTTTGGTGGAAATGACCGTGCCGCCTCAGCAATTGGCAAGCTATGTGAAAAAAGAGGATGAAGCCGGCTACCAGCCGTGTCCTGATATTGTGATGAGCTATTTTCTCAACGGCCTGATTCTGCAAAAGCGCGGCAAAGATGAAAACCAGCCGGCGTTACAGGTCGAGCGAAAAATCACCAATAACATTATTCTGAAAAAACTGCGCGTTGCGTTCTCATTGAAAACCACGGATATTCAGGAAATATTGGCTGCTCAGAATTTCAGAGTCTCCCAGCCTGAATTAACGGCCATGATGCGTTCACCGGATCATAAAAATTATCGCGTCTGTGGCGATCAAATCCTGCGTTACTTCCTGAAAGGGTTAACCGCACGGGTGCGTCAACGCGGATAAAACTCGACGATACCCCGAATAATTCGAGTTGCCGCGGGGCCCATGGAAGGGCCGGGTAATGCGGCCAACGCACTGCGACTTGAAGTATGGCGAGTATATACTGATAACTTATTAGTCATAATAATTAGGTACATTTAATTAAACGCCGATCGTCGGTTAATTAAACCGCTAATCGTTCTGATTACGAATAATAAAATTACCGATTTGAATTGTTGGTATCAAAATAAACCACGCTATTTCTCCTCAGAAAAACGGCATATCACTGATGTCGTAACTGTAAATATATTCAAGCGAATTTATCCTGCAACCTGAAAAATGTCGAATATAAACGTGACATAGAACTCATACATTCTATCGATGTACGGCATAGACTCTTTTATACCCTTCATCTTTCAAGACGCAGGAGTATTGGTTGTAAGCAGCGTTACGAGGCTCATGAATGAGCCCCGCCCGTAGAGGGCCAGCGCGTTGCGTTGTTAAAGCGTCAACGTTTTGTCCTCCATCTTGAAATCTATTGGTTATGCCATGATAAAATTGAAAAGAGGGAACTATGGGAATTTTATCGTCTTTTCGTTCTGGTGCCGGCTTTTTCGGTTTCAAATCTCCCGCCAGCGGCGTTTTTGATTGCGACGCTCCGCCCACGTCACTGAATCAGATCGGTATTGCCGACAAAAGCGGTATTTTACTGATCTTTATTCCGCCGGATGCCGATTTCTCTACCGTCAGTAGCGCCTGGCAACATCTGTCCGATACCAAAACGACGGTGATTACGCTCTCTTCAACGGGCGCCCTGTGTAATCGCTTCAACATGTCCACTTATTGCAGTATGGCGGGAGGACAAGGTAGCTGGCTGTGGCTGCCGCAAACGCTGATCGCTCATCACGAAGTTCATATTGTCGATCTGCATGTCAAAGGAAAGGCCTCGGCCAGTCAGAGAATCTCGGCTATCCGTCAGGAACTTGAACGCCTGAATGTCAACATGCGCCTTTCCGCCGATCGGACGTTCGCCATGGTTTACTGCGACGGACTTTCCGCATCGGAAGGATTCCTGATGCAGGCCTGGTATGCCAGCGGCCGTTTCCCGTGCATGGCAATCGGCGGCTCGGCGGGCGGCGATCTTGATTTCAGCGCCACCTATATTGGCTGTGACGGCAAGATATTGCAGGGCAAGGCGGTGCTGATTTTTTGCCAAATGGCGGACGGTAAATCTTTTGCGCCCTTCAAAAGTCAGAACTTCGAGCCCACTCAGCAAAGCTGGTTAGTGGCGCAAGCCGATCCGGTGGCACGTACGGTGCAATCCGTGTTTGACGCCAACGGCAAACCTCAATCGATTATTCAGGCTCTGACCGAGTATTTTCACTGCCAACCCGATCAAATCGCACAGCAGTTGGAGGGCAAAACCTTCGGGGTGAGGGTCGATAATGAATACTTTATTCGTTCCGTCGCCACCATGCAGGCGGATAGCATCACCTTTTTCTGCGATCTGGAATTTGGCGATCGACTGTATCTGCTCAAGGCGACCGACTTTATTGCCGCCACGCGTCACGACTGGCAGCAGTTCGTGAGCGAAAAAGGCAAACCTGTCGGGCTGTTGCTAAATGACTGTGTCCTACGCAGGCTGAATAACGCGAACTGTCTGGCGCAGGCAGACTTATTTGATCATGTTCCGGCGGCCGGATTCTCCAGTTTTGGCGAGATTTTCGGCGTGCCGATCAATCAAACCCTGTCCGCACTGGCGTTTTTCGATCATGACATCAAGGCCATGACCCGTTTTCCCATTGAGTATGCCGCCTTTGCCGGACACTATGCCCAGCGGGCGCTGCGCCGCTGGGAAGCCATGCATCATATTCAGTCCAGAGTCATCAATCAGGTGGTGGCGTATCAGGAGGAGTTGAGTCCGTTGCTGACCGCGCTGCCCCAGCTTGAACATGCCACATCGCGGCAAACGGAAACGCTGGATATGGCGGAATCCAATATTCGCGCCATCAGTGACGCGGCGACGCAAACCCGCACCGCCCAGAGCCATCTGGAACACGAACTGAATCAGTTGGAACAGATTTCACACGATATCAGCCAGATTACCGTCGGGATCAGCACCATTGCCGATCAAACCAACCTGCTCGCCCTCAATGCCGCCGTGGAAGCGGCGCGGGCAGGAGAAGCCGGTCGGGGATTCGCCGTCGTCGCCGAAGAAGTCAGGCGACTGGCTCGCTCATCCAAAGAGCAGTCCGATGCCACCCGACACAGCATCAATGATGCGGTCGACACTATCGCCCGTATCCGGGATGTCGCGTCGCAAACGGTCGGCACGACTCAGGATATGGCGAATCAGAGTATCTCCGCCGCCGACCAGATTGCATCCATGAGTGAGGAAACCAGCAAAGAGCGTCATAACGTTACCGCCAATCTGGGGCGGTTGAAAGACGCCGCCAAAGGGATGGACGCCATGCATGAGGCGGTCGAACAATTGACCACCCTGCAACGGCTGACCTCATCCTGATTAATGGAACGAAATGGCGACAACGGGAAGTTTGGCAAACTTCCCGTTGTCGCCATTTTGTTGTTATGACGAAACAGAAACAGGGCTCGATCCGCACGCGTAAACGGTAATGTCTACGTACGACTGACGATCTGAGTACAGCCCCAACGCAAAAGCCGTAAATGATCATAAAAATCATTATCATTTACCAAAACAAAGGGATTAGTTAGTATAAAAACTAAAAAAACAGAAACGATACAATAGATAATACTGATTTAGATCACGTTACTCACTTTGTCCGACCCGATTTACCCCTTTCGCTTGATCGCTATCAATCCCACATAAATAACAGGCGTTATTGTTAGCAAAGCAACCAATAGGGGAAACCGATGAAAAAAATAATCGATGAACTGCTCCATCGGGAAATATCCCGAAGAGAAGCGGTAAAAGACGTTGCCAAACTCAGTGCGGCAGTTGCCATATCCAGCAGTATTACCTTGCCTTTTGCAGTGAATGCGCAATCCACCTCGCAGTCGGGGACCCCCGTCCCATCTGGCGTTGTTAATGAAGGGGAAACTATTCGCCACAGCGCCTGCCTGGTTAACTGCGGCAGTCGTTGTCCGTTAAAGGTGGTGGTCAAAGACGGCCGCATTGTGCGCATCGAAGCGGAAGACAGCAAAAACGACAGCGTGTTTGGCGAGCATCAAATTCGCCCCTGCCTGCGCGGACGCTCCAACCGCTGGCGCGTTTACAGCCCCGACCGGCTGAAATATCCGATGAAGCGGGTAGGAAAACGCGGAGAAGGAAAATTCAAACGCATCAGTTGGGAAGAGGCCACCGCACTGGTCGCCTCCGAGTTAAAACGGGTTGCCGAAAAGTATGGCAATGACGCGATCTACTACAACTATCAGTCCGGCGCTTACTACCACAATCAGGGAACGCACGCCTGGAAACGGCTGTTAAACCTGAATGGCGGTTACCTGAATTACCACAATACGTATTCTACCGCGCAGATTGCCGCCGCCACGCCTTATACGCACGGCACGTATGTAAGCAGCCATTTCACCCAGATCCTTCATTCCGATCTGGTGGTGTTTTTTGGCATGAACCTGTCGGAAACCCGCATGTCAGGCGGAGGCCAGGTGGAAGAGTTACGTCGCGCACTGGAAGAGTCACAGGCCAGAGTCATTATTATCGATCCGCGCTATACCGATTCCGTGATCACTGAACATGCCGAGTGGCTCGCCATCAGACCGACAACCGATGCCGCGTTGGTCGCAGGTCTGGCGCATACATTAATTACCGAAAAACTGATTGATGAAGCGATGATAAATCGCTATTGCGTCGGTTACGACAGTTCCACCCTGCCCGCTTCCGCCGCGCCGAACGCCAGCTATAAAGATTACATTCTGGGTCAGGGCGAAGACGGTATAGAGAAAACACCTGAATGGGCAGCCGACATCACCGGGATTCCGGCAATACGCATTCGCCAACTGGCGCGGGAAATCGCCGGAGCCAACGCCTGTTATATCGGACAAGGCTGGGGGCCGCAGCGTCACGCCAACGGTGAGCAATCCGTACGCGCCATCCAGACGTTACCACTGCTTACCGGACATTTCGGTTTGCCCGGCACCAATAACGGCAACTGGCCGTACGCCACCGATTACGGCGTACCGACACTGCCTACCGGTACGAATCCACTAAAGGTTTCCATTCCCTGTTATCTGTGGACAGACGCCATTCTGAATCCGGAGAAGATGACGGCGACCAGCATGGGCGTCAAAGGTGCGGACAAGCTCAATGTCGGCATCAAACTCATCGTCAACCAGGCGGGCAACGCGCTGGTGAACCAGCACGGCCAAATCAACCGCACCCGGGAGATACTGGCAGACGATACGCTATGTGAAACCATTATCGTCATCGATAACCATATGACGCCCAGCGCGAAGTTCGCCGATATCCTGCTGCCGGAAACCAGCTATCTGGAAGCTGAAGATCTGGTGAATAACTCCTATGCATCCGGCTCTCACAACTACATGATCGCGATGCAGAAAACCATCGATCCGATGTGGGAAGTACGCAGTACCTACGACATCTGTGCAGACATTGCCGGTCATCTCGGCATACGGGACCAATTTACCGAAGGAAAAACTCAGGCGCAGTGGGTTGAGAAACATTACCTACAGGTGAAGGAGCAACGCCCTTACCTGCCTGACTGGGACATTGCCAGGGATAAAGGGGTCATTGACCAGCAAATCGCCACGGATAAGCAAAGCATCGCGTTTGCCGACTTCCGTCAGGATCCACAGGCGAATCCACTGAAAACGCCATCGGGGAAAGCGGAGATCTATTCCGAAGCGCTGGCGAAACTGGCCAGCGAATGGACGCTGCCTGCCGGTGACAAAATTTCGCCGATCCCTGAGTTCTGTCCAGCGCGTGAATCCCATCTGAATAAAACGCTGACGGCGAAATATCCGCTACAGCTGAGCGGCTTTCATACCAAAGGGCACACCCACTCGACTTATAGCAATGTGTCGCAGCTGCATGAGGCGGCGCCGGATGAAGTATGGATTAACCCGATTGATGCCACGTCCCGCCATCTGAAGTCCGGCGATCGCGTCAGAATATTCAACGATCGGGGCATTGTGGAAATCGCCTGCAAGGTAACCAACCGCATCCTGCCCGGCGTAGCGGCCATGCCGCAGGGCGCGTGGACGCGGCTGAACAGTGAAGGCATCGATATCGGCGGCTGTATTAATACGCTGACGACACACGATGTCTCGCCGCTGGCCAAAGGCAATCCACAACATACCAATCTGGTTGAAATACAACGCGTCTAAAGAGGTGATTAACGATGACACAATATGGCTTTTTTGTTGACTCCTCACGCTGCTCCGGTTGTAAAACCTGCCAGGTAAGCTGTAAGGATAATAAGGATCTGGATATCGGCCCGAAATTCCGCCGGGTTTATGAGTATGGCGGCGGCGGTTGGATCAAAGACGGCAATGCCTGGCGCAATAATACGTTCAGCTACTACCTTTCCATCGCCTGTAACCACTGTGATCAGCCGACCTGCGTGGCGGGCTGCCCTACCGGCGCCATGCACAAACGGGAAGAAGACGGTCTGGTTTTGGTGAACGACGAGCTGTGCGTAGGCTGTCGCTATTGTGAAATGCGCTGTCCCTATGGCGCACCGCAATTCGACTATCAGGCAAAAGTCATGCGCAAATGCGATGGCTGCCTGGATCGCTTGCAGCACAATCTGCCACCAATCTGCGTGGAGTCATGCCCTCAGCGGGCGCTGGATTTTGGTCCAATCGACGAACTCCGCGCCAAATACGGCACTGAGAATGAAATCGCACCGTTGCCTTCAGCCACGCTGACCAAACCGAACCTGATTGTTAAACCGCATCCAAACTCTCGCCTGACCGGCGATACGGAAGGATCGATTCAGAACCTGCAGGAGGTTCGCCATGCATGAGTTGCCCCTGGTATTCTTTACCGTTCTCACACAGAGCGCCGTCGGCGCATTCATTCTGCTGTTGATTGCCGCGCAATGTCGGCAGATTGATAGCCGCCGTCTGGCCATCGGACTGTTTGGCGCCATGTGCCTGTTTGGCGTGGCCCTGCTCATCGGCACTTTCCATGTCGGCCAACCGCTGCGGGCCATCAATATGCTGTTCCGCGTCGGCCACTCGCCCATGAGCAACGAGATCGTACTCTCCGCCCTGTTCTCCGCCGCCGGCGGTGTCGCGGCGCTGGGGCTGTTGCTCAACCGGGGAGGCCGGGCGCTGTTCTCAGGTCTGGCCTGGCTGGCCGCGGTGATTGGTCTTTTCTTTCTGGCGGCCGTTCCCCGCGTATACCAGCTTTCGACCGTGGCAACCTGGGATAACAGCTACACGACGGCGGCGATGCTGCTGACTGCCATGATCGGCGGCGGCGCACTGGCCGCCGCGCTCGGCGCCCGCCGTCTGGGACTATCCGTTAGCCTGTTGGCCATACTGGCAAGTTTCTGTTTGCGTCCCGGCTATTTATCCACGCTGATGACAGCGGACAGCGCGTTGACCAGCGCTCAGCTTTCCTGGTTTAGCGCACAGCTCATACTGCTGGCCGTCGGCCTGATTGGCGGCGTCCTGCATCTGCGCTATCGCGCCGGACAAACGCTGCTGGCCGCCAGCGCCGCCGTGGTGATTGTCGGCGAACTGGCAGGGCGAATTGCTTTCTATAATCTGTGGACGCTACCGATGTAACGCCCCGGCAGACAGGCCGGCGCACGCTGGCCTGTCGCTGTTCACCGTGGAGATACACCATGTCATCTGTTGCCGTCTTACCGCGTTTGTTGGGCGCATTGTTTTACTATCCTCCTGGTTCGCCGGAAATAAGCCCGCTGACAGACAACCTCGATCAGATCCCTGAACTGTACCACTGGCAGGATAAAGAGACCGTGCAGCAGCTGTGCCGACAACTGCGCATACCTGACGCCGAGACATTTACCTGGCAGTTTTCCGTCCTGTTTGAAGGCCAGGGCGAAATGCAGGCGCCTCCCTGGGGGTCGGTCTATCTCGACAAAGATAATTTGCTGATGGGGGATTCTACCGCTCGCTACCGGGGCTTTTTACAACACAACCAGTTGACATTCGACCGCCTCCATAATGAGCCGGAAGACCAGTTTGGCTTGGTGTTACTGGCTTTAGCCTGCTTTCTCGAACTGGAGAACGAAAGTGCGGTGGTGACACTGCTGGAAGAACACCTGTTGCCGTGGAGTCATCGCTACCTGGCCCTGTTGCGCACCAACACCCAGAGCGCGTTCTATGCACAACTGGCACAGATTACCGAGCTATTTCTCCAAGAGATACAGCACCGTTACGCGCTGTCTCCACGCGAATACCGGATATATCGCTGATGGATAAAACAGACAACTTTTACCGCGAATATCTCTCACACCGCTATATCAGCCGGCGCGGGCTGTTCCGCGCGTTGCTGACCGCTTCGCAGAAAACCGTGCCGCCAGACACATCGCCGGAAGCGGCGCGTCTGGCCCGGACGCCGCGGCCTCCGGGCGCAATCGCGCCCGAATTATTCCTGCATCAGTGCACTCGCTGCCAGCAATGTATTGAACATTGTCCGATGGGCGTCATCACACGAGACGATGACGGCTATCCCCTGCTTGTCATTGAATATGCCAGCTGCGACGGCTGCAATCAGTGCATTCAGCACTGTGCCAGCGGCGCCTTGCAGCCACAGGCGCAGTTTGATACCGGATTACGCCCGATTATCGACACCCGCCGCTGTATTCATACCCAACGCCACTGCGGACAGTGTCTGGCGTCCTGCACGGAACAAGCACTCGATACCAACGAATACGGATATCCCGTTGTCGATACTTCACGTTGTTCCGGATGCGGCGAATGTCTGATCCAGTGCGACGAGCGAGCCATCACGCTGACCGTTCAGCCTTCGTGAGAATAGCAAGACGTCACTGGGTTACTGACACCCCGCCGCCCAACACATTGTATAGCGTCACCAGATTGTTCAGCCGGACTTGCTCTGCCGCAATTAACGATTGATGCGCACTGTATAATGTCCGCTGGGCATCCAGCACGTTCAGATAGGTATCCACCCCTTCCCGATAGCGACTATCGGCCAGCTGATAGCTGCGCTGAGACGCCGACAGATAATCCCGCTGCGCCGAAAGTTGCTCATCGATGGTGCTTTTGCGCGCCAATGCATCCGCAACCTCTTTGAACGCAGACTGAATGGCTTTTTCATAGCTGGCGATATAGCCCTTTTTTTGCGCCTCGGCGTAGGCCAGTGATGCCCGGTTCGCACCGCCGTCAAACAGCGGCAGACTGATGCTGGGCGCAAAAGACCACACGCCCGCGCCATGGCTGAACAGTGAAGAAAGCGCAGTGCTGCCCGTTCCGCCGCTGGCGGTTAACGTCACGCTGGGAAAAAACGCGGCGCGCGCCGCGCCGATGTTGGCATTTGCCGATTTCAGATTATGTTCCGCTTCGAGCACATCCGGACGCTGCAACAGCACATCAGAAGAAATCCCCGCCGATACCGGCGCGATCGCCTGAGCCAGCGCATCCAGATTATCAGGCAACAGCGCCTCGTCCACCGGTCGCCCGACCAGCAGGTTCAACGCATTTTTACTCTGTTCCACCGCGGTGAGATTGCTGGCGATATCCGCACGCGCCTGCTGATAGATGGTTTCCGCCTGCGCGACATCAACCGCGGAGGCGACGCCGTTTCGTTGCCGGTTACGCGTCACCTCCAGCGATTTCTGCGCACTCTGTACGGTTTGCTCTGACAGCAACAGATCGCTACGCGCCGCCGCCAGCGCGATATAAGCCGTTGCCGTGTCCGTAATTAATGTCAGACGCGTAGTTTTCGCCGCCGCTTCCGTAGACAGATAACTCTCCAGCGCCGCCCTGCTCAGGCTGCGTGTTTTACCAAACAGATCAAGCTCAAACGAACTCACGGCCAGATTCGCCTCATAGCTCTGGGTTATCGCCGTGGCATTGTTGCCCTGTGAAGACGAACTTGATAACGAGCGACCACGCGAGCCGCTCAAACCGGCATTGACGGCAGGCAGCAGATCGGCCCGCTGAATACCGTAGGTGGCGCGGGCCGCCTCAATATCGGCCAGCGCTTTGCGCAGGTCACGGTTATCGCTGAGCGCCAGATCAATCACCTGACGCAATCTGGCGTCGATCATCGCCGAACGCCAGGGGATGGTCGTCGCAGGCGCCGTGCCGGCCGCAACATCCTGCTGCGGCCAGACTGCGGGCACTGGCGCATCAGGGCGCTGATAGTCAGGGTCCAGTGATACGCACCCGCCCAGTATCAGCGGAAATAACACGACAATGAATTTATGACTCAACATTATTTTTCCTTCGATACGTCAACAGCGGGCACGGTTTTGTCTGCACGTTTGGGGAAAACGCGTCTTACCAGAACAAAAAACAGGGGAACCAGGAAAATCGCCAGTACCGTGGCGGTTAATGTTCCGCCGACAATGCCAGAGCCAATGGAGATACGGCTGTTTGCCCCCGCGCCGCTGGAGATCGCCAGCGGGAATACGCCGACAATGAATGCTAACGACGTCATCAATACCGGACGCAAGCGCGTGGTGGCGCCTTCCAGCGCCGCCGCAAAAAGATTGCTGCCACGCTGGTAGGCGGCTTCGGCAAACTCAACGATTAGAATGGCATTTTTCGCCGACAGCCCGATGGTCGTCAGCAATGCCACCTGAAAGTAAACGTCGTTTTCCAGCCCGCGCAGCGTTGCGGCCAGCACGGCGCCCACCACGCCCAGCGGGATCACCAGCATGACCGAGAAAGGAATACTCCAGCTTTCATACAACGCCGCCAGACACAGGAACACCACCAGAATCGAGATAGCGTATAGCGAGAAAGCCTGACCGCTGGCCAACCGTTCCTGATAGGACAATCCGCTCCAGGCATAGGTTGTGCCCTTCGGCAAAGCTTTGGCCAGCACCTGCATTTCATCCATCGCCGCACCGGAGCTGACGCCGGACGCACCCGTACCCTGAATTTCGTAGGAAGCCAGCCCGTTATAGCGCGACAGACTTTCCGGGCCATAGATCCAGCGGGTGGTGGCAAACGACGAAAACGGCGTCATGACGCTGTCACCTGCGCTGTCGGTTCCGCGTACAAACCATTTATTCAGATCCTCCGGCTTGCTGCGTGAATCGTCATCTCCCTGCATATAGACTTTCTTCACCCGTCCCCGGTCGATAAAGTCATTAACATAGGTGCCGCCCCAGGCGCTGCTCAGCGTCGCGGTGATATCACTTATCGACAAGCCCAGCGCGCTGGCTTTGTCGTTATCAATATCAACCTGCAACTGCGGCATCTGTGTCAGATCGTTAGGGCGAACCGCTGCCAACTGTGGGGTTTTATTGGCGGAAGCCAGTAATTGATCGCGTAGCTGTAGCAGCTTATCGCGATCGGTCGTACCGGTGGCCTGAAGCTCAAAGGTAAAACCGCTGGACTGCCCCAACCCATCCACCGACGGCGGGGTCAGCGTAAAGACCTGGGCATCCCGGATCGCCGACAGCGCCTTGGTCGCCCGCGCCGAAATGGCGTCTGCGCTGTTTTCCGCGCCGCGCCGCTGATCCCAGTTTTTCAGCGCGACAAACGCCATACCGGCATTCTGCCCACTGCCGCTAAAGTTGAAGCCGGAAATAATAAAGATGACTTCGGTGTTATCTTTCTCCTCGGTAAGAAAGTACTGCTCAATCTCTTTGCCCACTTTCGCCGTCCGGGCTTCAGTCGCACCGGCGGGCAACGTGAACTGCACCATCACATCGCCCTGATCTTCCGTTGGCAAGAATCCCCCCGGCAGGCGGAGAAACATCAGCCCCATCGCCACGATAACCAGGCCATACAGCAGGATGTAACGTAGCGGACTATGCAATATCCGGGCGACCTTGTTGGAATAGCGATCCTGCATTCCCTGATAACGCCGGTTAAAGGCGGAGAAAAACCCTTTCCCTGTCGAGACATGGGGCGCCGACGGTTTCAGCAGCGACGCGCACAGGGCTGGCGTCAGCGTCAGCGCGACCAGCACGGACAGCAGCATGGAAGAAACGATGGTGATGGAGAACTGCCGGTAAATGACGCCGGTGGAACCGCCAAAAAACGCCATTGGCAGGAAAACCGCGCTCAGCACCAATGCCACGCCCACCAGCGCGCCAGAAATCTCGCCCATTGATTTTTCCGTGGCTGCTTTGGGCGACAGTCCGTCATCACGCATCACGCGTTCGACGTTTTCCACCACCACGATCGCATCGTCCACCAGCAACCCAATGGCCAGTACCATGCCGAACAGCGTCAGGGTATTAATGGAGTAGCCAAAAACCGCCAGCACGCCAAAGGTGCCCAGCAGAACCACCGGCACAGCGATGGTCGGGATCAGCGTAGCACGCAGGTTCTGCAGGAAAACGAACATCACGATCACCACCAGCAGTATCGCCTCAAACAGCGTTTTCACCACCTCCTGCACCGAAATCTTGATAAAGTCGGTACTGTCTTTCGGGTACGCGATGTTATAGCCTTCCGGCATGGTGTTCTCGAATTCGTTTACTTTGGCCTTTACCCGTTCGGCCGTCGCCAGCGCGTTGGCGCCCGGCGCCAGCATCACCGCAATCCCCGCTGCCGGGTGGCCGTTTAGCCGGGTCACGGTGCTGTAGTCCTCGTCGCCCAGTTCGACTCTTGCCACATCGCCAAGCCGGACAACCGCGCCGTTGGTTTCGCTTTTTACAATGATATTCTTAAACTGTTCCGGCGTTTTCAGCCGCGACTGCGCCATCACCGTCGCCGTCAGTTGTTGATCGTTACGGGAAGGCTGAGCCCCGATCTTGCCGGCGGAAACCTGCGTGTTCTGCGCTTCAATCGCCGAGGATATGTCGGACGGCATCAGATCATAGGCTGCCAGACGAGTCGGATTCAGCCAGATACGCATCGCATACTGTGAGCCAAACACCCGCACGTCCCCCACGCCCTCAACGCGCGCCAGCGGATCTTGCAGGTTACTGACCATGTAATCGGCGATATCGGCCGCGCTGGATTTATCCGTCACATCGAACAGCGACATAATCAACAGGAAGCTGGTTTGCGACTTGGTCACGGTGACGCCCAGTTGCTGAACCTCCGTCGGTAAACGGCTGAGCGCCTGCTGCACTTTATTTTGTACCTGGACCTGAGCGGTATCCGCATTGGTTCCCTGTTTAAAGGTGACAATGATCCTCGACTCGCCGCTGGAACTGCTGGAAGAGGAAAAATAGAGCAATCCATCCAACCCGGTGAGCTGCTGCTCGATCACCTGCGTTACGCTGTTTTCCAGCGTCTCCGCTGAAGCACCGGTATAGGTCGCGGTGATCGACACCGAAGGCGGCGCCACATCAGGATACTGGGCGATGGAAAGCGTCTGGATAGCCAGCGCGCCGGCCAGCATGATCACAATTGAAATCACCCAGGCAAAAACCGGTCGATGAATAAAGAAACGGGAGAACATGATTAGCGATCTCCCTGCGATAGCGTCGCCTGTACCGATTCTGACTGAGAGGATTGTGCTTCCGTAGCCTTAACGGTGTCGCCAGCCTTGACCTTGTCGGTTCCTTCAATAATCAACCGATCGCCCGCGTTCAGTCCTGATGAAATCAGCCAGTTATTGCCAATGACGCGATCGGTGACCACCTGACGCTGTTCCACCTGCTGTTTGTCATTAACCACCAGCGCGGTGGCATTACCTTTCACATCACGGGTAATCCCTGCTTGCGGCGCCAGAATCCCCTGCGGATCCGTACCATTTTCTACCGAAGCCTGAACATACATGCCGGGCAATAAAATATGTTGCGGATTAGGAAACTCGGCCCGCAAGGTTACCGATCCCGTGGAGGTATCGACGGCGACTTCCGCCAGCTGCAACGAACCTTGCGACGTGTAAGCCTCGCCATTTTCCAACGTCAGTGATACCGATGCCTGTTTGCTCTTCTGTAGCTTCAGCAACGCCAGCCGCTGCGCGCTCGACTGGGTGAGATCCACATACATCGGATCAAGCTGACGAATGGTCGCCAGCGCGGTGGTCTGACTGGCCGTTACCAACGCCCCCGGCGTGACGGAAGAAATACCGATACGACCGGAAATCGGGGCTTTAATCTGCGTATACGCCAGATTAATGCGGGCTGTTTTTAATGCGGCCTGTTTTTCCGCCACAGAGGCCAGACTTTGTTCATAGCTGGTTTGCGCATCATCAGCATCCTGTTGGGATACGCCCTCTTCCTTGACCAGACGCGCATAGCGCTGCGCTTTACGTTTCGCCGCGCCGACGCTGGCCTGCGCATTTTTCAGCGCAGCGGCGGCTTCATCGTAGGCCGCCTGATAGCTGGCAGGATCAATCTGGTACAGGACCTGTCCCGCCTGCACGTCACTGCCTTCCGTGAACAGGCGTTTTTGAATAATGCCCTCCACCTGCGGACGGACTTCAGACACCATTGCCGCCGTTGTCCGGCCGGTTAACTCGCTATTCAACGTTACAGGCTGCGCCTGCAAAGTCTGAACGGTCACGTCAACCAGTAGGGAAGTTTGAGCTGGTTGGGAAGCTTGCTCGCAGCCGGAAAGTAGAAATACCAGGAAGAAAATAAAGCGTTTACCTTGCATGAAATCATGCCCTATAATTGAGAATGAACGTTCATTCTCAATTATAAAAAAACTACCTTAACTCTTCCGACAAGATTTTGTCCGGTTTTTGTAAAGGTAAGCATCCTGACATTAAGGAGAGTCAAACGTGCAATATACGGACACAAAAACCGCTCGTATCCACGCACGACGCGACCAGATTGTTAAAGCTGCGCGTCTCTGTTTTCGGCGTTCGGGCTTCCACGGCGCGGGTATGGCGGAAATCGCCAAACATGCCCAGCTCAGCGTAGGTCAGGTATACCGCTACTTTGAGAATAAGGACGCCATCATTGAAGAAATCGTCAGCCGGATTGTGAACAACAAATTACAGCTACTGACGCAGACGGGCGACCACACCCCGCGAATGATACAAAAGCTGTCGACACGCATCATGCCGGAGAGCGACGATACGCGTGAAGACGATCAGGCGTTAATGCTGGAGGTCACCGCAGAAGCTACCCGTAGCCCACGCGTAGCCGCTATCCTGCAGGAAGCCGATAGCCGGTTGTTTCAGCAAGCCAGCACCCTCCTGCAACAACGTTATCCACAACTGACGCCGCCACAAATCGCCGCCCGGGTTGAACTCATGGCGGTATTGTCGGAAGGCACCACATTCCGATCGGTGGCGCCGTTGAAAGCGTCGCCAGAGGAACTGCGCCAGCTCTACCAACACATTTTCAACCATGTTTTTCCTGAAACCACTACCAATGACTAACATTATGACTTCACCATCCCGTCTGGGCTATGTAATCATTTTAGGACTATTGGCCGCCCTCGGCCCGCTTTGTACCGACCTCTATCTTCCCGTCTTGCCAGAACTGGCCCTCGATTTATCGACTTCTGCCTCAGCCTCCCAGCTCAGTCTGACGGCTGGTCTGCTGGGGTTGGGAGCCGGCCAGCTGGTCTTCGGCCCGCTGAGCGATAAACTGGGGCGCAAACGTCCGCTGCTCTGTTCGCTGCTGATTTTTCTGGCCACCTCCGTCTGGTGTGCGCTGGCGCAGGACATCCACCAGTTGATTATCGCCCGCTTTATTCAGGGTATGGCCGGGGCTGGCGGTGCGGTGTTGTCCCGGGCTATCGCCCGCGATCTTTATACCGGGCATCAGCTCACCCGTTTCTTCGCCCTGTTGATGCTGGTCAACGGTCTGGCGCCCATCATTGCGCCAGTGCTGGGTGGCGCACTGCTGAGCATTGTTGACTGGCGCGGCATCTTTATTACGCTGGCGGCGGTTACCGTACCGTTACTGATGCTCTCAACCTTACGCTTGCAGGAAACGCTGCCGGAAGAACGACGGGTAACCGGCGGAATCGGCGCATTATTGTCTTCCATCGGCAGTTTACTGATCGAGCGTCAGTTTATGGGGCTCTGTCTGGTACAAGGATTCGCCGGTGCGGGCATGTTCGCCTATATCGGCGCCTCACCGTTTGTCTTGCAGAATATTTATCAACTCAGTCCGCAAATGTTCAGCCTGTGCTTCGCGATTAATGGCGTGGGTCTCATCTTCTCGGCCCAACTCTCATCACGCCTGAGTCAGCACTGGGGAGATATGCGGGTGCTGATACTGGGGCTGGCGATCGCGGCGGTATCGTCCCTGTTGCTATTGCTGGCGGGATACCTGCAGGCGCCGCTGATCGGGCTGCTGGTGCCGCTGTTCTTCTCCGTTATCATTATTGGGATCGTCGGCCCCAGCGCATCAGCGCTGGCTATGCAGAGTCAGGGAGATAAAGCGGGCAGCGCGTCCGCGTTGATTGGCGTCAGCATGTTTGCGCTGGGGGCGATCAGCGTGCCGCTGACCGGGCTGAACGGAACATCGGCGCTGTCTATGGCGCTGGTGATCGTCATCTGCTATGCGCTGTCGATCGGTTCGCTGGTGCTGGTCAAATACCAGCGGCGGTAATATTTACCTGACAACGCTCTCGACGGCATAGCCCGATATCTGCTCTGCGGCAACCATGCAGAGCAGACCGCCATCCGATAACAGAAATCAGATAGCGCTTTCCGGGAACAAAAACGGGTTAATACTGCTGCGGGAAAATCCCTCTTCTTCCATCTTCACGTCCAGCACCAGCGACGCGAGATCGTCGGCCACCGCTTCAACACGATGATCTTTTTCCTGATACAGGATTTTAAGATAGGTGCCGCAATGGCCGCAGCTCTCCGCTTTAATCGCAGCATTTTCACTATCCAGCGACCAATAATTCAAATCCCCGGACTCTTCGCAGTTGCTGCATTTCACCCTCACCATGTGCCATTCGCTCTCGCACAGGTTGCAATGCAGATAGCGCAACCCGCTGCTGGTGCCCAGTTGAACGACGCCGGATACCGGCATACTACCGCATACCGGACAAAACTGACGGTGTTCGCCAGGTTCCGCCCGCGCTTTGCCGGGAAGCTGGCTCGCCATCTGCGCCCAGAACAACGACAGCGCGGCCCAGATAAACGGCGCCTTGTCGTTGTTTTCTGCGCTGAACTCATGTCTGAACAAAGATGTCGCCATCATTTCCAGCTCTTGCGCTGAGCACTTTTCCAGATTCTCCAGCGTCGATAACACTTGTCCGCTGGCATCCGGCTTGAGTTCTTCGATCAAGGCGCGCAGCAACGTCTGCCAGTGCGTATCCCGGGGAAAGACCGACACATCCAGCGGCGGGCGGTTGCCCGACTGTTTCAGGATCTCGCCGAGATCAATCTGTAGCGGGTGATCGTGCATCACCTTCATCTGTGCTTCCACCACGCCAGCGGCAAAAAGCAGGTAATCACTCAGCGGATGATCTTCCGCCAGTTGACGCAGGCGCTCCGCACGGCTGCTGTACAGGCTTTTCAAATTAGCAAAAAGCAACGGTGGAATGGTTCCCACCGATGTTGATCTTTCATTACTTTCTAACTGTTCCTGAGGAACAATACGGATACTCATCAGGGTTACTTTTCCTGTTGTTTACGCTGTAGCTCACGATACCAGCGTGGATGATGTTTCTTCGCCCATGACGCCGACACCCAGCCTTCCACCATGGCGGTAATGGTTCCTTTCACCCATAATGCCGCATAGACATGCACCATAATAACGATAATCAACCCTACCGCGGCCAGCGAGTGGACCAGCAAGGCCAGGCGAATGATCGGGATAGGGAACGCATCGGCAAAATACGGCCGCCACATGACAATGCCGCTTGCCAGCAGCAGCACCAGGCTGATAATCGCCAGCCAGAACACACACTTCTGACCGAAATTATACCTGCCGGTGTCACCCACTTCCTGATTTCTGGCAATCTTATGAATATTTTTGGCCCATTCAATGTCATCGCGGCGGATCAGGTTATGTTTCCAGTAGCGGAAAAACATTAACAGAAAAGCGATAAACATCACCCCCCCCACAAAGGGGTGCAGAATTCTCGCCAGCTGCGGGGTGCCCAGAATGTTCATCATCCAGTTGAGCGAGGGAAAGAAAAATCCCAGACCACTGATGGCGGCAAACACGAAGCAGAACGCCACAATCCAGTGATTAATACGCTCCGGCGCGCTATAGCGCTGAATTCGATTATTCTTTTTCATGTTGCTTGTCCTCATGATGTTCGCCGTCGGCGTTCTCGTCATCATCATCATCTTCCACGCGATTCGGCCCCACCCCGACATAGTGGAATACGCTGGCGGCAAACGTCGCCGCAAAGCCTATCGCCGCCAGAGGTTTCCAAATCCCCTTCCAGAATGTCACCGCCGGGCTGATCGTCGGGTTGTCCGGCAAGCCGTGATAGAGCTGCGGCCTATCCGCATGATGCAGAACATACATGACGTGCGTTCCGCCGACGCCCGCCGGATCGTACAACCCGGCGTTATCGTAGCCACGGCTGTTGAGATCGGTCACCCGTTCCGCCGCCAGGCTCTTCATCGCTTCCTTGGTGCCAAAATGAATCGCGCCGGTCGGACAGGTTTTGACGCAGGCCGGTTCTTGCCCTACCGTCACCCGATCCACGCACAGCGTACATTTGTAGACCCGGTTATCCTCTTTGTTCATCCGTGGCACATCGAACGGACAACCCGCGATGCAGTAACCGCAGCCGATGCAGTGCGCTGACTGAAAATCGACAATCCCGTTGGCATACTGAATGATGGCGCCTTCTGACGGACAGGCCTTCAGACAGCCCGGATCGGCGCAGTGCATACAGCCATCTTTGCGGATCAGCCATTCCAGCCGGCCTTTTCCCTCGACTTCCGAGAAACGCATCACCGTCCAGGACTTGGCCGTTAAATCGGTCGGGTTATCGTAAACGCCGACGTTATGCCCGACCTCATCACGAATGTCGTTCCATTCCGAACAGGCCACCTGACAGGCTTTGCAACCAATACAGGTGGTGACATCGATCAGTTTGGCGACCTCTTGCTGATGATCGCGAGCCTGCGGCGGCGGCGTCAGGGAATTTGTCGCGGAGCGACGGATAATATCTTGTGATTGCATGGCCATAATCTGTCTCCGCTACGCCTTTTCCACATTAACCAGGAACGCCTTATATTCCGGCGTTTGGGTATTGGCATCGCCGACGTGCGGCGTCAGGATGTTAGCCAGAAACCCTTTCTGCGTCGTGCCTTCGAACCCCCAATGACAGGGCACGCCGATCGTCTCTATCGGCTTGCCTTCAATCATCAGCGTGCGGATACGTTTGGTGACCACGGCTTTTGCCTTGATATAGCCGCGCTTACTGCTGAGCTTCACCATGTCGCCAGCCCTGATCCCCTTCTGTTCAGCCAATGCCTCGCCAATTTCGACAAACTGCTCAGGCTGTACGATGGCGTTCAGCCGCGCATGTTTCGTCCAATGACGGAACAGTTCCGTAATGGAGTAGGTCGTGGCGACATACGGGTATTCCGACGCGCTGCCCATGCGCTGTTGATCAAACTCATACAGCCGGGCCACCGGATTAAAGCGGGTGTTTTCATGCAGCGGATTTTTTTCCAACGGCGATTCGACGGGCTCATAGTGTTCAGGGAACGGTCCGTCGGTAAGTTTATCGATGCCAAACAGGCGCCCCATTCCTTCGGCTTGCAAAATGAACGGGCCCACACCGCTGCCGG